>NZ_JBIAVO010000001.1:546996-586322 GCF_042894345.1 Kitasatospora sp. NPDC001540 | reverse complement strand
CCCCGCCTCACCCCCGCCGGGCGCCCCGCCCCCCCCGGCGCCGCGGGGGGGGGGCCCCCCCCGCCCCCCCCCCCCCCCCCCCCCCCCCCCCCCCGGGGGGCCCGGGGGCCGGGGCGGGGTCCGTCCTGCCGTCAGTGGCCGCGGGTGGTGCGGCCCGCGCGGCGGGCGATCGAGTAGTGGTCGATCCGGGTGCCGTTCTCGGCCAGGGCGGTCACCTGCATGGTGGTGGTCGCGCCGCGGTGGGCCGGGGTGACGTCGACCTTGATGAAGGAGTAGCCGGTGTAGCGGACCCGGGACCAGGCGACGGTCTCGGGGGCCTTCACCGCGCCCTTCTCGAAGTGGTAGGTGACGACCTCGTCCTGGTGGTTCTCGTGGCCCTCGTAGGTGTCGGGGGCGTCGAAGGAGTAGAGGCTGCGGCCGGCCGCGCCCGCGGTGACGTAGACCACGCCGTCCTTCTCCGGGTCGAGGGTCGCGCCGCTGGGGACGGCCTTGCTGACCTTGTTGCCGAGGATCGCGTCGGTGCGCTCGTAGACGTGGTTGTGGCCGTTGACGACCAGGTCCACCCGGTACTTCTCGAACAGCGGGACCCAGGCCTCGCGGACGCCGCCCTCGGAGGCGTGCTGGTGGGTGGTGGAGAAGGCGCAGTGGTGGAAGAAGACCACGACGAAGTCGACCGTCTCGTCGGCCCGCAGCTCGCGCAGCTTGCGCTCCAGCCACTGGGTCTGCTGCCCGTTGGTGTAGCCGAAGTTGACCGGGATCTCGTACGAGACGTCGTTGGCGTCCAGCGAGATCACGCCGACGTTGCCGTAGGTGAAGGCGTAGACGCCGGGGGCCTTGCGCGGGTCCGGGCCGTTGGTGGGCAGGGTGAAGCGGGCGTCGTCGCCGCCGTAGCCGTTGTGGGAGTACCAGGCCTCCATGTCGTGGTTGCCGTAGGAGACCATCCACGGGACCTTCGCGGAGACCGGCTCGGTCTGCGCCAGGAAGGCGTCCCAGGTCAGCGCGTTGTACGCCGACTTGTCGCCGTCCAGGCCCTGGCCCATCGGGTCGGCGTAGCAGATGTCGCCCGCGTGCAGGTGGAAGACCGGGTTCTGGGCCAGGATCACGTTGTCGTTGCCCGCCGCGTGGGCGGAGACGCCCTGGTCGCCGAAGGCGGTGAAGGTGAACGGCTCGAACGGACGGTTGTGACGGCCGTGGCGGGACGGCGCGGTGGTGAAGGTCTGCAGGGTGGAGATCGCCTGCTGCGAGGCCGGGTCGAAGCCCTCGTGGCCGACGCCGTAGTAGTAGGTGGTGCCCGGCTGCAGGTGGTCCAGCTCCACGTGCAGGTAGTACTGGTCGACCGGGGTGCCGGTCGGGGTGAGCGCCGGGGTGTGCAGGGCGCGCACCTCGGCCTCGATCTTGTTGCTCAGCTCCCACGGGTGGCGGCCGAAGCGCAGGAACGGCTTCTTCACCGCGGCGGGCACCTGCCAGGACACCCGCATCTGGGTGCCCGCGTCGGCGCCGAACTGCAGGTGGCGGCCGACCGGCGCGACCAGCGAGCCGGTCACCCCGTCGGTCGGGCTGCCGGTCCTGGCGGCCGGGTCGGCGAACGCCGTGCCGGAGCCCAGCGCCCCGCCGACGGCCAGTGCGCCGACCGTGACCGCGCCGGAGCGCAGCAGGGTGCGGCGGGACAGCTTGCTGCGCAGGTACTCGTGCTGCTCGGCCATGCTCATGCGGGCGGCGAGCGCGGTGGGCACGCCCATGTTCGGGATATCCATGCGCGGGAGACTGTCAGCGGCCGGTGGCCGCGGCCCTGATGGTCGGTGAACGACCGTCATCGTGTCGGTCTGGCTCCGCACATGATCCGACCATGGGATGGTAAAACCGCCCCCGGCGGCTACTCAGAGCCGCTCCCCCGGCACCGCCAGGTACGCCTCGCGCAGCCGCGCCACCCCCGCGGTGTCGAACGCCCGCCCGTCCACCGCCGCCACCGGACGCACCCCCACCGCCGCGTTGGTCGCGAACACCGCCTCCACCCCCGCCAGTTCCGGCCCGACCCGCTCCTGGGCGCCCCCGCACGCGCCGCGCAGCAGCGCCATCGCCGTCCCCGCCAGGTACGCCCCGCGCGGCCACAGCGGCTCGCCCCCGCGCAGGAACCCGACGTTCCACGTCCCGCCCTCGGTCACGGCGCCGTCCCGGTCCACGAACAGCGCGTCGTCGAACCCCGCCTGCTGCGCCAGCCGCCGCTGCCGCAGCGCCCCGAACAGCGCCACGCTCTTCACCTCCGGCAGCTCCCGCTCGAACCGCACCGTCCGCACCCGGATCGGCCCCGGCGCCCCGCTCCCCACCGGACGGGCCGTCACCAGCACCCGCGGCTGGGCCGGGCCCCCGATGCTGCCCAGGTCGATCGCCGGGTCGAACAGCGTCACCCGCACCGCCACCGCCCCGGACGCCGGGGCCGCCCGCCGGGCGAACTCCCGCACCCGCTCCCGGTCCGGCACCACCCCGAACAACGCCGCGCAGTCCCGCTCCAGCCGCTCCAGGTGCAGGCCCAGCCCGCGCACCCGGCCGTCCTCCACCAGCATCGTGGTGAAGTGCCCGTAGTTCGTCAGCGCCAGCACCTGCAACTGCGCCGCCGACACCGGCCGCCCGTCCAACTCCGCCACCGCGCCTCGTCCGCTCACGCCCCCATTCTCGGTGATCCGCGTCCCGCACCCGAAACCCGGTGCGGGAGGGGCGGGCGCCCGGTTAGGTTCGCGGGATGACGACCATCGAGAGCCAGCGCCGCCCCGTCCCCCTCGCCGACGGCGGCGAGCTCGACACCGCGCTCGCGTTCCTGGGCTTCGCCCGGGAGTGCGTGCTGAAGAAGACCGAGGGGCTGACGGAGGACCAGTTGCGCCGCGTCCTGGTGCCGACCGGGACGAACCTGCTCGGGCTGGTGCGGCACCTGACGGACGCCGAACGCTACTGGTTCGGGTACCACGTCGCGGGCCAGGAGCAGTACCGGGACGTCGACTTCGGCATGGCCGTGCCCGAGGACGTGCCGGCGGAACGGGTGCTGGCCGACTACCGGGAGGCCTGCGCGGCGAGCGACGCGATCCTCCACGGCGTCGACCCGTCGCGTCCGACCGCCGCGCCGGTGGCCGGGGAGCCGCGCTCGGTGCGCTGGGTGCTGGCCCACATGACCGGCGAGACCACCCGCCACGCGGGCCACGCCGACATCCTGCGCGAGCAGATCGACGGCACCACCGGCCGCTGAGGCGCCGGACCGGGCCCGCCGCGGCGGGCTACGCGGTGGCGGCGGCCGCCGCGCGGCCCGCGGCGCGGCCGGAGAAGAGGCAGCCGCCGAGGAAGGTGCCCTCCAGCGAGCGGTAGCCGTGGACGCCGCCGCCGCCGAAGCCCGCGGCCTCGCCCGCCGCGTAGAGGCCGTCCAGGACGGTGCCGTCGGCGCGCAGGACGCGGGAGTCGAGGTCGGTCTGCAGGCCGCCGAGGGACTTGCGGGTGAGGATGTTGAGGCGGACGGCGATCAGCGGGCCGGCCTTGGGGTCGAGCAGGCGGTGCGGGCTCGCGGTGCGGATCAGCTTGTCGCCGAGGTAGCGGCGGGCGCCGTGGACCGCGGTGACCTGGAGGTCCTTGCTGAAGGGGTTGGCGATCTCGCGGTCGCGGGCCTCGATCTCGCGGCGCAGCGCGGCGCCGTCGATGGCGGGGGCGTCGCCCTGCCGCTCGTTCATCCCGCGGACGAGTTCCTCGAGCGTGTCGGCGACCACGAAGTCGGGGCCGTGCTGCTTGAAGGCCTCGACCGGGCCGGTGGCGCCGGGCAGCGCGCGGCCGAGGACCTGGCGGATCGAGCGACCGGTGAGGTCGGGGTTCTGTTCGGAGCCGGAGAGGGCGAACTCCTTCTCGATGATCTTCTGGGTGAGCACGAACCAGGTGTGCTGGTAACCGGTGCGCATGATGTGTTCGAGGGTGCCGAGGGTGTCGAAACCGGGGAACAGCGGGACGGGCAGCCGCTCGCCGGTGGCGTCCAGCCAGAGCGAGGACGGACCGGGGAGGATCCGGATGCCGTGCCTGGCCCAGATCGGGTTCCAGTTCTCGATGCCCTCGGTGTAGTGCCACATCCGGTCGCCGTTGACCAGGTGGCCGCCCGCGGCGCCCGCGACGTCCAGCATCAGCCCGTCGACGTGCGCGGGGACGCCGGAGAGCAGCTTGGCGGGCGGGGTGCCGAGCCGCTCGGGCCAGGCGGCGCGGACCTTGTCGTGGTTGCCGCCGATGCCGCCGGAGGCCACGATCACGGCCTGGGCGCGCAGTTCGAAGTGCCCGGCGACCTCGCGGGAGCTGGCCTCGCCGCGCTGCACGGCGGACGGGGCCAGCACCTCGCCGCTGACGGTGTCCAGGCTGCCCGCGCTCGCGGCCAGGCCGGTGACGCGGTGCCGGAAGCGCAGTTCGACCCGTCCGGCCCTCACGGCCTCGCGGACCCGGCGGGCGAAGGGTTCGACGAGGCCGGGGCCGGTGCCCCAGGTGATGTGGAAGCGCGGGACGGAGTTGCCGGGCCCGGAGGCCAGCAGTCCGCCGCGCTCGGCCCAGCCGACCACCGGGAACAGCCGGACGCCCTGCCCGTGCAGCCAGGCGCGCTTCTCCCCGGCCGCGAAGTCGACGTACGCCTCGGCCCAGCGGCGCGGCCAGGCGTCCTCCGGGCGGTCGAACCCGGCGGTGCCCAGCCAGTCCTGCCAGGCGAGTTCGCGGGAGTCCCTGATCCGCATCCGGCGCTGCTCGGGCGAGTCGACCAGGAACAGGCCGCCGAAGGACCAGTGCGCCTGCCCGCCGAGCGACCCGGCGGGCTCCTGGTCCAGCAGCAGCACCTTCCGTCCTGCGTCGGCGAGTTCGGCGGTGGCGACCAGGCCGGCGAGGCCCGCTCCGATCACGATGGCGTCGGCGTCGTAGGCCATGCGGGGCGTCCTTCCAGACCTGGCTCGGGGGTGCCATGATCCTCCGGCCTGCGGGCCTCCCGGTCAACCCACCGGTAACTTCCGGGGCGCGGCGGAAAGGCGGCAGCCCCCGCCGGGCCGGGCGGGGGCTGCCGGGTGCGGGGGCCGTCAGGGCTTGACCCGGACCACCTGCGGGTCGTGGTCGGAGGCCTGGGCGGCGAACTCGCTGTTGATGTGCACCACGTCGTAGCGCACGTGCTGCGGCTTGAACGCGCCGCTGACCAGGATGTGGTCGAGCACCTGCGAGTTGCCCTGGTAGACGTACGAGTAGCGCTCGCTCTCGGGCAGGTCGTTCACCAGGTCGCGCAGCACGCCGTCCTTGGTGAGGGTCTGCAGCGCTGGCGAGAACTGGTAGTCGTTGAAGTCGCCGAGCGAGACGATCCGGGCGCCGGGGTCGGCCGCGAGCAGCTTGGCGACGAACGCCTGCTCCAGGGTGGCCTGCTTGACGCGCTGCACCTCGGAGGAGCGGGTCGGGGCCTGGAAGCGGCTGTCGACGCCCTGGTCGCCGCCCTTGCTGTTGAAGTGGTTGGCGATCACGAAGACCGGCTTGTTGTGGAAGCTGAACTGGCCGACCAGCGGCTTGCGGCTGGAGTTCCAGGCCTCGTCGTTCGGAGCGATCCGGCCGGGCGAGGCGGTCAGCGCGGTGCGCTTGCCGGTGCCGGTGACGTCCACGGCGGTGGTGGCGGTGCCGCCGGGGATGTCGGTGAAGGAGACCCGGTCGGGGTTGAACAGGAACACCTGGCGGATGTTGCCGCCGGGCTCGCCGCCGTCCTTGCCGTCCACCGGGTCGATCGAGCGCCAGTCGTAGGACGGGCCGCCGGCCGCCTCGATGGCCTGGACGAAGGCCTTGATCGTCTCCGAGGCGTCCACGGTGCCGTCGTTGACCGCGCCGTTGTCGTCCTGGATCTCCTCCAGGGCGACGATGTCGGGCGAGCGCAGGTTGGTGACGACGCCCTTGGCCAGCTCGGCGAACTTGGCGGCGCCGTCGCCCGGGTCGAGGTTCTCCACGTTGTAGGTGGCGATGGAGAGTTCGCTGGGCAGCGCCCGGTCGGCGACCTCGGGCTGCAGGCCGTTGTCCTTGACCGCGCCGAGGGTGTTGGCGGCGATGGTGTAGCCGCCGAACTGGTTGTAGTCGAGCGGGCCGGCGGTGGCGCCGGTCAGCTCGTCGCCGACGTTGGCGACCGGGAACGGCACCTCGGTCAGCGGCGGCAGCGACTGGACCATGATCCGCCCGCTGTTGGGCTTGTCGTAGCCGAGGTAGACCACGCCGCCGCGGCCGGTCCGCGGGTCGGCCGAACTGGCGTCCACCCACAGCTCGTTGTACTTGTCGGTGGCCTGCACCACCGGCACGTCGGCGACCTGGACGTTCATGCCCTCCAGCGACTCGTAGAAGTCGAGGGCGTACTTCGCCGGGTCCAGCGGCAGCGCGTCGATCGAGCCGCCGCCCGCGTCGGGGGCGTAGGCGGCCGGGATGTTCGCGGCGTCCAGCACGACCGGCGCGGGCACCGGGTTGCCGGAGGACAGCACGGTGGTCTTCGGGCCGGTCAGCTCGGTGACCGACTGCGAGCCGCCCGAGCTGTTCGGGTAGTACTCGCTGACCTTGCCGGTGACCAGCACCGAGTCGCCGACCTTCACGGCCGGGGTGGCGGAGCCGGTGTAGACGAACAGGCCCTCGCTGGTGGCCGGGTTCGCGTCCGGGTTCGGGTCCTGGATCCAGAAGCCCTTGGTGCCGTACCCGCGCACGCCGGTGACCACGCCCGGGACGTTGGTGACGGTCTGGCCGTTCTTCGGCGAGACGCGGGTGGTGCCCTGGACGTCGTGGATCCGCAGGTCGCCCGGGACGGGCGGGGTGGTCGGCGGGGTGGTGGGCGGGGTGGTGGAACCGCCGCCCGCGCTCTCGCCCCTGGAGTTGGTCGGCGTCGGGTCGCCCGCCGTGAGGTCCGCGGCGTTGTCGTCGGTGTCGGCGAGCGAGGCGCCGCGCGCCACCGAGGCCGTGTTGGACGCCCCGGCTATCGGGCTGCCCTCGCGGACCGCGGCGGTGCCGAAGCCCACCAGGTCGACGATCCGCGGGTCGGCCGCGCAGTCCGCGGCGGTCTTGCAGGTCAGCGCGGCGGTGCCGTTGACCAGCGCGACGGTGCCGCTGGTCGCCGACAGCGCCAGGTTGCCGCTCGCGTCGGCGGCTGGCAGCGCGACGGTGCCGCCCGCGCCCGCCCCCTCCGCGACCAGGTAGCGCCCGCCCGGGGCGACCGACCCGCTCAGCGCGGTCACGCCCCACTGGCTGGAGGCGCTCGGGCTGCCCGGCAGGTACTGCACGCTGTACCCGGCCAGGCCGAAGGCCGCACCGGACGGGTTGCCCAGCTCGATGAAGTCGTTCTTCAGCGTCGCACCGGAGTTGCCACCGCCGCCGTACACCTCGGCGATCACCACCCCGGTGGACGGCGCGGCGAACGCACCCGGCAGCGGGACGGCCACCAGGGACGCGGCGACCGCGGCCGTCGAGGCGACGCGCAGCAGGGTGCGGCGGGAGCGGTGGGAGCGGTGGGAGCGGCGGGCGGGAGTGGGGCTGGGCACCGTTGCGGGGCTCCTTCGTGGCAGGACCGAAGCCCGGGCGCCGCGCTGGGGCCGCCCGGGTGGCGTTGAGGGTTCGTCAGGAGGCTGGCTGCCAGGGCCGGTCCGGGCGTCCGGACGGACCTGTCGGGCTACTCGCGTAGATCCAGGTCAGAAGATACGCGCGTAGAAGTTGACGCGACAAGGGTGCGGGCGTGAACAGTTCGCTACGTGCGAGGAGGGGCGCCCCGACCGGGACGCCCCTCCTGGCTGCTGCTCGACCGCTCGACCGCTCGACCGCTCGACCGCGCTACGCCTGCTCGCCGCGCAGGCCCGCCGACCACTTCTGCTCGACCCGGCCGAACTTCCAGAACGCCATCGCCCCGGCCCAGGTCACCACGAACAGGCCGACGATCACGTAGCCCACCAGGTTCAGGTCCAGCGAGCCGATCCAGCCGACCGGGCCGCCGGTGATCTCCAGCTTCTCGGACGCCAGTTGGAGCAGCTCGATCACGCCGATCACCAGCGCCACGACCACCGACAGGCCGGTCACCGTCAGGTTGTAGTAGATCTTCCGGACCGGCTTGGAGAACGCCCACTCGTACGCGAAGTTCATGAACGAGCCGTCGATGGTGTCCAGCAGGCTCATCCCCGCCGCGAACAGCACCGGCAGCACCAGCAGCGCGTACCAGGGCAGCGAGAACGCGGCCGCGCCGCCCGCCAGCACCAGCAGCGAGACCTCCGTCGCGGTGTCGAAGCCCAGCCCGAACAGCAGCCCCACCGGGTACATGTGCCACGGCTTGGTGACCGCCCGGGTGACCCGCCCCAGGATCCGGTTCAGGAACCCGCGCCGGTCCAACTGCCGCTCCAGCTCGGCCTCGTCGAAGTCGCCCTGGCGCATCCGCCGGAACACCTTCAGGATCCCGTTGAACGCCCCCAGGTTGATCAGCCCGATCAGCACCAGGAACGTCCCCGAGACGCTGACGCCGATCAGCCCCGTCACGTCGTGCAGCGTCGAGTCGTCCGACTCCACCTGCCCCGCCAGCGACCGGATCCCGAACGCCAGCAGCGCGCACAGGCCGAACACGATGGAGGAGTGCCCGAGCGAGAACCAGAACCCCACCGAGAGCGGACGCTTGCCCTGCCCCATCAGCTTCCGGGTCGTGTTGTCGATCGCCGCGATGTGGTCCGCGTCGAAGGCGTGCCGCATCCCCAGCGTGTACGCCGTCAGCCCCATCCCGGCACCGAACACCTGCCCGCCCACGTCGTAGTGCTCCGGCGCGATCACCGCGAGCAGGGTGACCCACCCCACCACGTGCAGGAGCAGGACGAACCCGCCCATCCCGGCGAGCCGGATCCACTCCTCCCGCGTGAGCCGGTCGCGCAGACGACTGGGCGCTGCCATGGGACTTCCCTCCGGTGGTGACGGGGTTGGGGCGCTGAGCTGGGCCATCCTTCCGCTTATCGGGATGTAATTGCAAGTTATGTGCAACTGCGAGCGGGGGGCGTACGACTGCTGCGCCCCCGTCCGCCCGTCCGCCCGCCCACCCGTGCGCCACCAGCCAACCTGCACCACCGCCAACGCGCGCCGGGACGGGCGGGGCGACGGGCTGACGGAGGGAGAGGGAGGAGGTGGAAGGGAAGAGCGGCAGCGGGCAGCGAGGCGGGCGGACGGGGCGGGGCGGACGGGAGCGGTGGAGGCCGTCCGCTCCCACTTGCCCGTGCGCGCTCCGGCCGGCGCAGCCCGTCCCGACCGAAGCGCGCACCGGCGAGCGCAGCGAAACCCCCGGTGCACCAACCCGGGGCGCGCACGGGTGGGCGGGCGGGGCAGGAGCCCGCCGCAGGCGGGTCTCAGGTGGGCAGCGGATCCGCACCGCGGGCGGTGTGGATCAGGGCGTGCAGCGCGGTCTCGGCGAGGCCCGGGCGGGGCCGCCACTGGGCGAGGATGGCGACGGGGCGGAGGGGGGCGGTGAGGGGGAGTTCGACGAGTTCGCCGTCCTCCAGTTCCCTGGTGACGGCGAGCGCGGGGAGCAGGGAGAGCCCCTGGCCGTGGCCGGTGAGGCGGAGGAGGGCGGACAGGGAGCCTTGCACCATGGTGACCTGCGCCCCGGAGAGCAGGTCCCGCCCGAGGCGGTCGACGAGCATCTCGGAGGTGCACCCGCGCTCGGCGACCAGGAAGTCGTACCGGAGCAGTTGCTCGGGCGTCACGCGTTCCTGCCGGGCCAGCGGGTGGCCGGGCCCGGCAACCAGGACGGTCCGGTCGTGGCCGACGACGGCATGCGGACCGAGGGCGCGAACCCCGTTGTCGTACTGGAAGACCAGGTCCAACTCGCCTGCGGCGTACCGCCGTTCGAGCGCAGCCCGGTTGGCCACAGTGAGTTCGACGTCCGCCCCGCCGTCGGCGTCCGCCCCGGCACCCCGGCCGCCCTCGCGGTACTCGAAGGCCGCCAGGACGTCGGGCATCCAGGCGTGCGCCAGGGACTCCTGCGCCCCGATCCGGAGCCGGGGCCGGTCGCCGAGGGCGGCCCGCCGGAGCTGGTCCTCCAGGGCGAGGGCGGCGCGGGCGTGCGGGAGCAGGCGGGTGCCCGCCTCGGTGAGGACGGCGCCGGTGCCCGCCCGGACGAGGACGCTCACGCCCAGGTCGGCCTCCAGGCGCTTGAGTTGGGCGCTGACGCTGGACTGCGCGTAGCCGAGGGCCTGGGCGGCGGCGGAGATGCCGCCGTGCTCGACGACCGCGACGAGGGCGCGCAGGTAACGGGAGTCCACCGCAGCAGCGTAACCGCCCCCATCGGACTCTCCGATGGGGGCATCGGATTCCCGGCGTCGCGCCCCACCCGCCCGCCGGGACACGCTGCGAACATGACCACGACCCACCCCTCCACCTCCCCCTCCACGACACCCGTCCCCGCCCCCGCCCCCGCCCCCGCGAAGCTCCGCGCCGGCCTGACCTTCGCCGGGATCGCGACCGGCAACCTGCTCGTCCTGCTCGACACCTCGGTCCTGAACGTCGCCGTGCCCGACGTGCAGTCCTCGCTGCACCCGACCGTCGCGGCCCTGCCCTGGGCCGTGGACGCGTACACGGTCGTCTTCGCGGGCCTGCTGCTGGCCGGCGGGGCGGTCGCGGACCGGTGGGGCGCCCGGCGGGTCTACGCCTGGGCGCTGGGGCTGTTCGCCGTGCTGTCGGCGGGCTGCGCCGCGGCGCCCGGCATCGGGTGGCTGATCGGCGGACGGGCGCTGCTGGGGGCGGCGGGGGCCGGGCTGGTGCCCGCCTCGCTGGCGCTGCTGATCCACCTGAACCCGGATCCGGTCCGCCGCACCCGCGCGGTCGGCGCCTGGACGGCGCTCAGCGGCCTGGGCGCCGCGGTCGGGCCGGTGCTCGGCGGAGCGCTGGTCGAACTGGGCGGCTGGCGGCTGGTGTTCCTGGTCAACCCGCCGATCGCGCTGGCCGCGCTGCTGCTCGCCCGCCGCCTGCCCCGGCCGTCCGGGCGCGCCGCCCGGGCGTTGGACCGTCCGGGGTTGGCGCTGTCCACCGCCGCGCTCGGCCTGCTCACCTTCGGGCTGGTGGAGGCCGGGGTCGAGGGCTGGGGGACGCCGCTGACGCTGGTGCCGGTCGCGGGCGCGCTGCTGTGCGGCGCGGCCCTCGTGGCGGTGGAGCGCCGGGCGGTGGCGCCGGTGCTGCCGCCCGCGCTGCTGGCCCTGCCGGGGGTGCGGGCGGCGATGGTCGCGGCGGCGGTGTCCTGCTTCGCCTACTTCGGCGGGATGTACCTGTTCGCGCTGCGGCTCCAGCACGGTTACGGCCTGAGCCCGCTGCAGGCCGGGCTGGCCTCGCTGCCGATCGCCTTCCCGGTGTGCGTGATGCCGTTCTTCACCGGCCGCCTGGTGGCCCGGTACGGCCCGCGCCCGGTCCTGCTGGCCGGGATGTGCGCGGGCGTCCTCGCCGGTGCGCTGCTCGTCCTCTGCGGCGGGGCGCACCCCGCGCTGCCGCTGCTGGTCGCCGTCGAACTGGCGCTCGCCGCCACCGGCACCCTCTCCATCCCGGGCGCCGCCGCCGCGATGGCCGTCACCGCCCCGCCCGCGTACGCGGCCACCGGCCAGGGCGCGCTGAACGGCGTCCGCCAGGCGGGTTCCGCCCTGGGCGTCGCCGTCCTCGGCACCCTCGCCAGCCTCCCCGCCGCGGGCTGCGTGCTGGCCGCCGTCGCGCTGCCCGCGGCCCTCCTGCTGGCCCGCACGGGTCGGCGCCGCCGAGCCGCCGCACCGACTGTTCGGAAAGCTTCCTGACGGTTCGTGGGCCGAAGTCCTTGACCCGGGCGAATGGTCCAGTCCAATCTAGGTGACGCGCTCACCCCAGGCGCGCAGGCTCCCACCTGGTCCCCACGGCCGCCGCACCTACCGGACAACCCCACTTCTCCGGAGGTTCCTCCATGCTTGAACGGGCCACGCCCGCACCCGAGTCGACCCCGCGCCGGGCTCCCTCCCGTCGCCGGGCCGGCGCCCTCGTGGTGGCCGCCGCGATGACGGTCGGTTCCACCGCCCTGGCGCTGTCGCTCGGTTCGGCCTCCGCCGCCACCGTCAACCTGCTCGCCAACGGCGACTTCGAGGCCGGTTCGCTGAGCGGCTGGACCTGCACCAACGGTTCGGTGGTCACCACCCCCGTGCACGGCGGGTCCTACGCGCTGAACGGCAACGCCACCGCCTCGGACACCGGCCAGTGCCAGCAGGTCGTCACCGTCCAGCCGAACACCAAGTACACGCTCTCCGGCTTCCTCAAGGGCAGCTACGTGTACCTGGGCGCCACCGGAACCGGCGTGAACGCGTCCACCTGGACGCCGGGCGCCACCAACTACACCCAGCTGAGCACCACGTTCACCACGGGCGCGTCCACCACCTCGGTGACGGTGTTCACCCACGGCTGGTACGGCACCGGCGCCTACCAGGCGGACGACCTGGTGCTGTCCGGCCCGGGCACCGGCACCACCAGCCCGTCCGCCTCCGCGTCCGCCAGCGCCTCGCAGAGCACCTCGCCGAGCCCGAGCGCGAGCGCGTCGAACTCCACCTCCCCCAGCCCGTCCGCCTCGACGTCCACCTCCCCGTCGCCGTCCGCGAGCGCCAGCTCGGGCACCGGCAACGGCCCGGCGGGCGACGGCAAGATCACCGTGCCGGGCGGGGTGACGGTCACCCGGACCACCTCCAACGCGGTGGTGCTGAAGTGGAACGCCTCGACCGACTCGACCGACAACTACGTCGGCTACAAGGTGTGGTCGAAGGGCCAGCTGGTCGGCACCTCGATGGGCACCGGCATCGCGATCTCCTCGCTGCTGCCGAACACCTCGTACACCTTCACCGTGCAGGCGTACGACAAGGCCGGGCACGCCTCGCAGCAGTCCGCCGCGGTGACCACCTCCACCGCCGCCGCGCCCGCCACCGCCAAGCCGCTGAAGTCGGCGTACTTCGACCAGTGGTCGGTGTACGACGCCGCCTACTACCCGAAGAACGTGGACACCTCGGGCGCGGGCGCCAAGCTGGACGTGATCTCGTACGCGTTCGAGAACATCCACCCGACCAACCTCAACTGCTTCGAGGCGGTCAAGGCCTCGGACGCCTCCCACGAGGACAACCCGAACGCGGGCGACGGCGCGGCCGACGCGTACGCCGACTACCAGATGGACTACACCAACGCCATCTCGGTGGACGGCTCCACCGACGACTGGCAGCAGCCGCTGAAGGGCAACTTCAACCAGCTGCGCCAGCTCAAGGCGAAGAACCCGAACCTGCGGATCACCCTCTCGCTGGGCGGCTGGACGTACTCCAAGTACTTCTCCGACGCGGCGGCCACCGACGCCTCGCGCAAGAAGCTGGTCTCCTCCTGCATCGACATGTTCCTGAAGGGCAACCTGCCGACCGGCGTCGCGGGTGACGCCTCCGGCGGTGCGGCCAGCGCCGCGGGCATCTTCGACGGCATCGACATCGACTGGGAGTACCCGGGCTCGGCCGGCGGCCACACCGGCAACCACTACTCGGCGGCCGACAAGCAGAACTTCACCGCGCTGCTCGCCGAGTTCCGCAGCCAGCTCGACTCGTACGGCGCGAGCCTCGGCAAGAAGTTCCTGCTCACCGCGGCGCTGCCGTCCGGCCAGGACAAGATCCAGTACATCGAGACCGACAAGATCGGCGCGTACCTGGACTACGCCGACATCATGACCTACGACATGCACGGCTCGTGGGACGCCACCGGTCCGACCAACCTCCAGGACCCGCTGCACGACAGCCCGGCCGACCCGACCACGCCGATCGCGCCCGGCACCGCCAAGTACAACGTGGACACCACGCTGGCCGCGTACACCACCGGCCTGCCGGAGTACGGGATCAAGGGCGGCTTCCCGACCAACAAGATCATCCTGGGCATCCCGTTCTACTTCCGCGGCTGGACCGGCGTCCAGGCCGGCACCAACTACGGCCTCTACCAGAAGGCCACCGGCGCCACCCCGGCCAAGCCGGGCAGCCAGGAGGCCGGCCTGGCCAGCTGGCGCGAGCTCACCCTCACCGCCCAGAACACCCACTGGGACCCGGTGACCGAGAGCACCTGGGTCTACGACGGCACCAACTTCTGGACCGGTGACGACCCGAAGGCCATCCAGGCCCGCGCCGCGTACGCGAAGAACAAGGGCCTGGGCGGCATGTTCGCCTTCGCCCTGGAGAACGACGACGACAGCTCCACGCTGCTGAACACCATCTACAACAGCCTGGGCTGACGCACCGTCAGCATCGCCACCGACCGGCGGCCCGCCGCACCTTCCCCACGGGTGCGGCGGGCCGCCGCCGTCTCAGTCCGACAGGGATAGCAAAACCCGCACGTCAGAACGGAGTTGGGCGTGGTCCTGGCCGCTCCACCAGATGTCCGCCCCGGCCGGTTCGCTCCACCCCGGGGTCGACCACCGCTCCAGCAGCGACCGCTGGGCCTCCGGCAGCGGGCGGCCGATCCGGCGCAGCAGCGACAGGACCCGCAGGCCCGGCCGGTCGAGGGCGAGCAGGTCGCGCAGCACCGGGAGCACGCGGTCGGAGTCGCCGGTGATCCGCCACAGCGCCTCGGCGGCGTCCACCCGGGCCTGCGGGTGGTACTCGGCCGCCAGGTAGGGCTCCACCAGCGGGAGCAGCGGCGCGGCGACCGGTCCGAGCAGGGCGGTCTCGGCCAGGCAACCGTCCGCGCCGCGCTCCAGCCGTTCGGCGAGCAGGCGCAGCGCGAGCTGCGGGTCGGCGCCGAACCGGGCGGCGGCGACGGCAGCGACCCGGGACAGCTCCCGATCAGCGCTTCCCGTCAACTCGACCAGCAGCGAGATGAGTTCCGGATCGGCAGCGCCGATCTCAGCGAGCCGGCGGACGAGTTCCGCGCGCGGGGAGCGCCGCAGCCGGGCGGTCAGCTCGGGCAGCAGCGGGGCGGCGCCGGTCGGGGTGAGCGAGTCGAGGAGTTCGCGGTTGGGCCCGTCGCGTAGCACTCGGCGGCGCAGGTCGAGGTCGTCGGTGCGGGCGGCCAGCGCGTCGAGGGCCGCGGGGACGGGGGCGGGGACGGCGGTGAGCAGGCGGCGGTCCCCGGACCGGCCCAGGACCAGTTGCGCGTCCTCGGCGGCCCACCGCTCCGGGTCGGCGACGTGCGGCAGCACGGCCTCGGCCGCCAGGGCCGCCACCCCGGGGTCGGCGCAGGCGCCGACGTGCTCGGCGAGGCCGTCCAGCACCTGCCGCCGCCAGTACCCCTCCCGCTGGTGCGGCAGGGCGGCCACCAGCAGCGCGACGGCCTCCGCCTCCCGACCGGGCCAGTACCGGGCCAGCCGCAGCGCACAGCGGGTGCCGCGCCCGTCGTGGTCGCCCGCCGCGATCCAGGCGTCGGCGACCGCCCGAGTGGCCTCCGGGTCGGCGTTCAGCAGCCGCTGCAGCCGGTCCTCGGCGCTGCCGACGCCGGGGAACCACTCGGTCCACACCAGTCGGAACGCCGGGTCGCCGCCGTCCGCCACCAGCACCTCCAACAGATCTGCCGGGTAAGGGAGTTCGGCGCCCTCCAACAGCAGGAGCGCGGCGGTGGCCCGGACGGCGGCCTCCTCGTCCGCCAGCGCCGCGCGAAGCCGTCCGCCCGGGTCGGCCTCCAGGAAACTCAGCACCGTCAGCGCCTCGGCCCGCACCGCCGGATCCGGGTCCGCCCGCAGGCACGCCCCCAACGCGGCCACCGCGAGCGGCAGCGACTCCCCCGCCGCCCACCGCGCCACCCGGACGGCCTGCCGTCGCACCTCGGCGTCCCCACTTCCCAACAGCGTTAGCAGGAACGGCAGTTCCTCCGCCACCAGGGCGGCTCCCAGCACCGCCTGCTCGGACTGGTGCGCCACTTCCTCCGCCCCGCCGGTCCCCGCCAGGAACGCCAGCACGTCGCCGCGCCGGTGGACGCCGTGCACCGCCGCGTGCGCCAGGTACGGAACGGCGGCGACGGCGGTCGGGTACACCGATCCCTGGTGCAGTGCGTGGTGGAACAGCTCCCGCAGTGCGCCGTCGACCACCGCCGGCTCCTCGGCGTACAACTCGCTTATTCGACGCGGCATTTCGGTGTCGCCCAACGAGAGCCAGTCGACCAGGTGCAGTTCCTCGGGTGTCCTCACGGGCTCGGACGCTACCCACGGGCACCGACAGCGTCCGCGTCGCCGGTGGGTCCGGGCCGCACCCGAGAGCCCGGCGCAGCCGCGTGGGCCTCCCGGCCCCGGGCGATAACGGAAAGCGGCGTGCACGTTACTCGCGGCGGGAGGTCGCGCCCCCGCGCCGCCGTGGCGGGCCGTACCGCCGACCCGGCGCCTACCGGGGTCCGTCCCCGCCGGGCCGCGGGGCGGCGTCGGTGAGGACCACGCAGCACTCGCCCGGCCGCGGGTCGAGGACGGCCCGGACGGCGGTGGCGTCGAGGCCGGTCAGGTAGCCGTCCAGGAAGGCCCGGTTGAGTCCGCACACCAGCTCGGTGGCCTTGGCGGCGAGCGGGTGGAAGGGGCAGTTGCGCAGCCGGACCTCGGTCGGGCCCTCGCGGACCGGCTCGTAGCCGTACGCGTCGAGCATCCGCTCGCAGAGCGTCAGGCCCCGTTCGGCGCCGAGGCGCCCGGGGCGGCTGCGCTCGCGCTCCCGCTCGCCCAGCCGTCGGCCGCGGTCCGCGGCGGCGGCGGTCGCCGCATCGGCGGCGGACCTCCCCTCGTCCTGGTTCAGCACGCCCGTCAGCAGCAGGTCGGCGAGGAGTTCGTGGCGGCGCTCGGGGATGGTGACCGAGATCTGCGCGTCCGTGGGCTCGTAGACCTTCGGCTGGCGCCCGACGCGGCGCTGGGCCCCGGGGGCGCCGTAGCGGGCGCGCAGCAGGCCCGCGTCGACGAGCTTGTCCAGGTGGAAGGCGGCGAGCTTGCGGGAGATGCCGACGCTGGCCGCGGCCTCGTCCCGGGTGACCGGGTGCCCGGCGCGCCGGATGAACGCGAACATCCGGCGGCGGGACTCCTCGCCGAGCACGCTCACGGACTCGATGCCGTCGATCGGTTCGGGCTGCTGCGGGGGCGCGTCCTGGTCCGTCACGCTCCCACGATAACTCCCGCGCGACCGGACGAAAGCTCCGCGCTTGACGGGCGACCGCAATAACGACAAGACTTGTTGGCGAAAAAGGAGGCGGTGCGCCATGAGCAGCAGCGCGCAACAGCGGCGCCAGGAGGCGAAGCAACCGGTCAGCACGGTCCTGGCCGGGCCGTACGGGCACCCGTTCCACCCGATCCTGGTCACCGTGCCGATCGGCGCCTGGGCGGGGAGCCTGGTCTTCGACGTCGCCTCCCACGTCGTGGACGATCCCGGGTTCCTGGCCCGCGGGTCGATGTGGCTGATCGCCGTCGGGGTGGCCGGTGCGCTGGCCGCGGCGCTGGTGGGTCTCCTGGACCTGTTCGCCATCCCGCCCGGTACCAGGGCGATGCGCACCGCGCTGGTCCACATGACCTTGAACCTGCTGGTCACCGGCGCCTACCTCGGCGGCTTCCTCTGGCGCCGCACCGGCGACCTCGCCACCGCCGTCGGCCCCGGGCAGCTCGCCCTGTCCGCGACGGGCTTCGCGGTGCTGGGCCTCTCCGGCTTCCTGGGCGGCAAGCTCGCCTACCGCTACGGCGTCCGGGTCGCCGACGAGAACACCCAGGCCGAGGGCTTCACCGACCGCGACTGACCCCCCCCTTCACCCCCCCCTTCACCCCCCTCACCTGCCCTGAGAGGTTCCCATGCACATCGCAGCCCTGGTCACCTGGGTGCTCACCGCGCTCGGCGGCTTCTACCTGCTCGGCACCTGGCTGGCCAGGGGCGGCGTCAAGCAGCAGCGGACCGGCACCAGCCGCCTGCCCGTCCCGGTGCTCTTCGGGCACTTCGCGCTGGCCGCCGCCGGCCTGGTCGTCTGGATCGCCTACCTCGCCACGGACGGGCGGGCCCTGGCCTGGACCGCCTTCGGCCTGCTCGTCCCGGTGGCCCTGCTCGGCTTCGTGATGCTGCTGCGCTGGCTCCCCGTCCACCGCGCCCGCGCCGCTGCCGCCGCCGCGGCCCCGGCCGGTGACGACGTCCCGGCGGAGCGCCACTTCCCCGTCGCCGTCGTCCTCGGCCACGGACTGCTCGCCGTCGTCACCGTCGTCCTGGTCCTGCTGTCCGCGCTCGGCATCGGAGGCAACTGACATGACCCCCTGGACCGTCGCCGCCACCGAACCGGCCCCGGTCGGCGGCGAGACCCCGACACCGCCCCTGCACGTGGTGCGCGACACCGACGGCATGGACCTGTCCGCCGCCGAGCAGGCCGCCGCCCGGTTCCTCGAGGCCCTGGGCGTGTCCACCGACTCCGAGAGCCTGCGCGGCACCCCCGGCCGCATGGCCCGCGCCTACGCCGAGCTGTTCACCCCGCGCCCGTTCGACCTCACCACCTTCCCCAACGACGAGGGGTACGACGAACTCGTCCTCGCCCGCTCCATCCCGCTGCGGTCGGTCTGCGAGCACCACCTGCTCCCCTTCGTCGGCACCGCCCACGTCGGCTACCTGCCCGGCGCGCGCATCCTGGGCCTGTCCAAACTCGCCCGCGTCGTCGAGCACTTCGCCTGCCGCCCGCAGGTGCAGGAACGCCTGACCAAGCAGATCGCCGACTGGCTCCAGGACAACCTGGAGCCCAAGGGCGTCGGCGTGGTCATCGACGCCGAGCACACCTGCATGACCCTGCGCGGCGTCCGGGCCACCGGCACCCGCACCCTCACCTCCACCCTGCTCGGCCTCCTGCGCACCGACCCCCGCACCCGCGCCGAGTTCCTCGCCTGCACCGGCGTCACCACCGGCACCTGACGCCCCGGTGCGCCGGGCCCTGGTGCGGCACCCGGCGGGTGACCCCCGGCACCCGGCGGGTCACCCCCGCTCCCGGGCGTGCGCCACGGGTGAGTTGGGGTCCGCTTGGCGGCCCCTTGGCGAAACCGTGAACCGGCTGGGAGGCGGCTGGGAGCTCGGTGAGGACGTACCTTACGATCATCCGGTGCCCAGCCTGACCGGACTCCCCCTGCAGATCATCGCCACCCTGGTGGCCGTCGCCGCGTTCGCCGCCACCCTGTGGCTGTGGCCCCGGCTGGGCGGGCGGAGCTGGCGGGCCTGGCTGGGGCGGCTCGGGGCGTTCTTCGGGACGCAGGTCGCGGTGCTGGTCGCGATGGGCCTGGTCGCCAACTCGTACTTCGGGTTCTACTCGACCTGGAGCGACCTGCTCGGCCTGGACGGCAGCCCCGGCACCGTGGTCGACCACCAGCCGAACGGCAAGGCCGTCTCGGTGACCGGCGAGCAGAAGATGTACTCCTCGCAGGGCTCCGCGCAGGACCGCTCCGGGGTGATCCAGAAGGTGGAGATCCACGGCAGCGGCTCCGGGCTGACCGGCACGCCCGCGTACGTCTACCTGCCGCCGCAGTACTTCCAGCCCGCGTACGCGCACAGCCGCTTCCCGATGGTGCTGGCGCTGTCCGGCTACCCGGGCACCCCGGAGAAGCTGATCTCGCTGCTGCAGTACCCGGCGTCCACCCTGAAGGCCATCGAGGCCAAGGAACTGCCGCCGACGGTGCTGGTGATGATGCGGCCCACCCTGGTCGGCAACCGCGACACCGAGTGCATGGACGTGCCGGGCGGCCCGCAGGTGGAGACCTTCTTCACCGAGGACCTGCCGAAGGCGATGTCGGCCGCCTACCGGGTCGACGACCGGCCCGAGTCGCGGGCCGTGATCGGCGACTCGACCGGCGGCTACTGCGCCGTCAAGTTCGCGGTGCGCAAGCCCGACGCGTACCGGGCGGCGATCGCGCTGTCCGGCTACTACGAGGTGCACAACGACCCGACCACCGGCGACCTGTTCGGCGGCAGCGACCAGGTCAAGCAGGACAACGACCTGCTGTGGCGGCTGCGGACCCAGCCCGCGCCGCCGGTCTCGCTGCTGCTGGCCACCAGCCGCAACGAGGAGAACTACCGGCCCACGCAGGAGATGGTGGCCGCGTTCAAGGCCCCGACCCGGCTGTCCACCATCACCCTGGACAGCGGCGGCCACAACTTCCACACCTGGACCCGCGAGATCCCGCCCGCCCTCACCTGGCTCGGCACCCGCCTCGCCCCGCCCACCCCGGGCCCGGACGCGGGCCCCGGCGCGGAAACGGCGGCCCACGCGGCGGGTTGACGGTCCGTCAGCACCGGGCAGGACTCCGCGCGGCCCCGCGCCGGAACCCCCGCCGAGGCGCACGTCACCCGTTCGCCGGGAGATTAGAGCGCCCTCACACCCGGCTCTCATCGATCTCTCAGCCGGGCCTCCGAGCGTATGGCCCATGACCACGTCCAGTTCCGTTCCCCCGACCAGCGAGCCGTGGCCCGACGCCGCGAACCACCCGCCACCGGCGGTCGCGCCCGACGCCGCCGGGCCCGCCGCAACCGGGCCGACCGAGTGGCCCGCCACCGCGCCGCTCCCGCCCGCCGGGGCCGGACGCGAGCGGCCGCCCGCTGAGACGCTGTTCCCGCCCGTCGCGCTGCCGCCCGTCGGCCCCAAGGGCCGGGCCTCCTGGGCGGGCCGACTGCGCACGCTGCCCGCCCGCACCTGGCGGGGCCGCCAGGACGACCCGAGGTGGGTGCGCCCGGCGTTCCTCGGCCTGCTGCTGGCCACGGCCGTCCTGTACTTCTGGAACCTGACCGCCTCCGGCTGGGCGAACTCCTTCTACTCGGCCGCCGTGCAGGCCGGTTCGGTCAGCTGGAAGGCGATGTTCTTCGGGTCCTCGGACGCGGCGAACTTCATCACCGTCGACAAGCCGCCGCTGGCGCTGTGGCCGATGGCGCTCTCCGCCCGGATCTTCGGCCTCAGCTCGTTCAGCGTGCTGGCCCCGCAGGTGCTGATGGGCGTCGGCACGGTCGCCGCCGTGTACGCGACGGTGCGCCGCCGCTCCTCCGCGCTCGGCGGCCTGGTCGCGGGCGCCGCGCTGGCGCTGACCCCGGTCGCGGCGCTGATGTTCCGCTTCAACAACCCGGACGCGGTGCTGGTGCTGCTGCTCACGCTGGCCGCGTACGGCATCGTCCGGGCCACCGAGACGGCCTCCACCCGCTGGATCGTCCTGGTCGGCGTGATGTTCGGCCTGGCGTTCCTCGCCAAGACCCTGCAGGCGTTCCTGGTGCTGCCCGGCTTCGCCCTGGTGTACCTGGTCTGCGCGCCCACCACGCTGCGCCGCCGCCTCCTGCAGCTGCTGTACGGCACCGTCGCGATGGTGGTGGCCGGCGGCTGGTGGGTCGCGATCGTCGAGCTGATGCCCGCCTCGGCCCGCCCGTACATCGGCGGCTCGCAGGACAACTCCTTCCTCTCCCTGACCTTCGGCTACAACGGCTTCGGCCGGATCACCGGCAACGAGACCGGCTCGGTCGGCGGCGGCGGCCGCACCGCCTTCTTCAACGCCGAGGGCGGCGTCGCCGCCGGAGGCCCGGGCGGCGGCCCCGGCGGTGGCGGCGGCGGTGGCATGTGGGGTTCCACCGGCGTCACCCGGCTGTTCGACGGCGACATCGGCGGGCAGATCGCCTGGCTGATGCCCGCCGCCCTGATCCTGCTGGTGTTCGGCCTGTGGGCGACCCGCCGCCACCCGCGCACCGACTCGGCCCGGATCGGCTTCCTGGTGTGGGGCGGCTGGCTGCTCTCCACCGCGCTGACCTTCAGCTTCATGTCCGGCATCTTCCACCAGTACTACACGGTGGCCCTCGCCCCGGCGGTCGCCGCCCTGGTCGGCATGGGCGCGGACGGCCTGTGGAAGGTCCACCACCGCCTGCCGTACGCCGCGGTGCTCGCCGCGACCCTGCTGGTCACCGCCTGGTGGGCGCACCAACTGCTCGGCCGCAGCGCCGACTTCGTGCCGTGGCTGCGCGACGCCGTGCTGGTCGGCGGCGTCCTCGCCGCCCTCGGCCTGCTCTTCGCGGGCCGGATCCCCGGCCGCACCGGCCGCCGGATCGCCACCGTCGCGGGCCTCACCGCCCTCGCCGCGGGCCTGGCCGGCCCGACCGCGTACGCCCTCGACACCGTCTCCACCGGCCACAGCGGCTCCATCGTGACCGCGGGCCCGGCCGTCCAGGGCGGCGGCTTCGGCGGCCGGGGCGGCTTCCCCGGCGGTGGCGGCGGCCGGACGGGCTTCCAGGGCTTCCCGGGCGGCGGCCGGAACGGTGGCACCGGCGGCACCGGCATGCCCAACTTCCCCGGCGGCAACGGCGGCAACGGTGGCAACGGCATGCCCAACTTCCCCGGCGGCAACGGCATGCCCGCCTTCCCCGGCGGCAACGGCAACGGCAACGGGGGCAACGGCGGCACGGGCACCTTCCCCGGCTTCCCGGGCGGCACCACCGGCGAGGACGGCCGCACCGGTCGCGACGGCCGCGGCGGCTTCGGCGGCATGGGCGGCCTGCTGAACGGCGCCCAGGTCTCCTCCGAGGTGGCCGACCTGCTCAAGCAGGACGCCGACAAGTACACCTGGGTCGCGGCCGCGGTCGGCTCGCAGAACCAGGCCAGCTACCAACTCGCCAGCGGCGAGCCGGTGATGGCGCTGGGCGGCTTCAACGGCAGCGACCCGTCGCTCTCCCTCGACGGCTTCAAGCAGTTGGTCAAGGAGGGCAAGGTGCACTGGTTCATCGGCGGCGGCGGCATGGGCGGCGGCAGCATGGGCGGCTCCTCCTACTCCTCGGAGATCGCCTCCTGGGTGGAGTCCACCTACACCGCCAGGACCGTCGGCAGCACCACCATGTACGACCTGACGGCGGCGCCCAAGGCGAGCAACTGACCCGTCCCGCCCCCGCGCCCTGGGGCCCGTCCGGACCGACTCCCCTCACCGGGGAGCCCCGGACGGCCCCGGGGCCGCTCCCCGTCCTACCGCCGCGGGCTCAGCCGCCGCACAGCGCGAGCATGGTCCTCTTGTCGGCGGGCGTCACCGGCAGCTGGTACTTCAGCGAGACCTGCGCCCACCGGATCGCGTACGAGCAGTGCACCGCGGTGTTGGCGGGCAGCCAGGTGGCCGGGCCGGAGTCGCCCTTCGAGGCGTTCTGCGAGCCGTCGGCGGGGATCAGGTTCAGCGGGTCGTTGGCGATCTGCACCCGCTTGGCCTTCTCCCACCGGGCGGCGCCCTGCTGCCAGTCGTAGGACAGCGGCATCACGTGGTCGATCTGGATCTTCGACGCCTGCTGCTTGTTCCACTGCACGGTCTTGCCGGTGTACGGGTCCCAGATGGTCATGCCGGTGACCGTGCAGGAGGAGCCGTCCTTGTGCTCGACGTTCTGCCCGTCGCGGGCCAGCACGTCGTCGCGCGTCCCGCAGTTGTTGTGGCCCAGCGGCACGCCGTCCACGTTGTCGGTCCACGGCGGCCCGAACTGGTCGCGGTCGTAGCCGGTCTTCGGCCCCGCGTCGGCGGTCTTCACCTGGCTGATCAGGTCGCGTCCGGCCTTCCGGTCGGCGTCGGAACCGACGGGCGCCAGGCCGGGCTTGGTCCCGTCCGGGTTCTGCAGCGGGTTCGTCCCCTGGGAGACCGTCCCCGGGCTGCCGGTGCCGCCGTTGCCCTTGGTGCTGCTGGTGCAGCCGGCGAGGGCGAGCGGTCCGAGCAGCAGGACGGCGACGGCTGCGGTACGGGTACGGGTACGGCGGGATCGCACGGTGTTCCTCTGCGGCTCGGCGGCTCTGACGGCCCACCAGGAGACCAGCCCCGGCACCCGGGGTCAAGCCGGTCGGGCCGCGGCATGACCCACCTCACAAAGCGGGCAAATGTCGACGCCGCCGCGCATCCGACCGTCCGTTTCCCACCAGCGGCCGCCACCCGGCGATCACCGCCCCGCGACGGCCGCTCCACGGCGACCGCCGCGCACCCGTCAGGGCCACAGCCTCCCGCGCGTCCACTCCTCGCCCCGGCGCTCGTAGCACAGCCGGGTGTGCCGACGCTGCTTGTCGGCCTGCCAGAACTCGACCCGTTCGGCGCGGACGGTGTAGAGCGTCCACTCGGGCACGACCAGGCCGGGTTCCCGTTCGACGCGTTCCAGCGCCAGCTCGGTGGCCCGTTCGAGCTCCCGGACGTCGGGCAGCGGCCGACTCTGGTGACCGGCCAGCGCCTCGGCGCGCGAGCCGGGCGAGCGGGCCAGGAAGTCGGCCGCGCTGTTCTCCGGCGACTCCGGCTCGACGGGGCCGGTGACCCGGACCTGCCGGGCCTGCTGCGGCCAGTAGAACGACAGCGCCGCCACCGGGTTCGCGGCCAGGTCGCGACCCTTCGGGCTGGCGGCGTTGGCCGCGAACTGCCAGCCGTACCGGTCCACGTTCTTGAGCAGCAGCGCCCGCGCCGAGGGCGTCCCGTCGGCGCCGACGGTCGACAGGGTCATCGCGTGCGGCTCCCGGACCCCGGCCTCCACCGCCCCGGTCAGCCAGTCGAGGAACAGCTCCTCGGGCCGCTCCGGCGCCGCGTCCGGGTCGAAGTCGGGCAGTTCCCCGGCGAAAACCGCGAGGCCCCGCAGGTACTGCCTGACGTCCGCCGTGTCGATCTCCCCCACGCGAAATCCCCTTCCCCGCCCGGTGTCCGACGCACGCCGACGATCCTACGCCGCGCCCCGCCCGCCCCGCCCGCTCAGCTGTCATCGACGGTCCCCGGCCGCCGCGTCACTGCCCGGGACGTGACTCCGTCGCAACCAAGCGGTCAGGCCCGACCGAGGTGGAAGACGGTGACGGTGATCGTCCGGTCGTGGACCTCGTACTGGACACGGTAGAGGCCCACCTGAATCCGGTAGATCCCGCTGCCTCCCACGGTGAAGGCCCCCGTCGGCCGGGGGTTGTCCGCGAGCAGGTCGACGGCCCGGAAGACCTGCTGGATCCCGGCTCTGTCATCGGCGGCGTACTTCTGCGCCACGGCCAGGGCCTGGGGCTCCCAGACGATGCCGTAGGTCACGGCGCCTCTCCGAGGACCTGGCGGCGGGCCTCGTCGTGCGGAACGCCCGGGCCGGTCTCGCCGCGCGCCTTCCGAGCCAGGTACTGGGCGGTGGCCCGGTGGTACTCCAGCTCCTCCAGCTCGGCGGGGCTGATCAGGACGGCCATGGTCTGGCCCCGGTCCGAGAGGGCGATGTGCTTCTGTTCGGCGCTGACCTGCCGCGCCAGGGCCCCCAGCTTGTTGCGGGCCTCGGTGATCGGATAGGTGTCCATGCGCCAAAGCTACCAGTAGTGCGCACTTCAGCGCGGAACATTGCAGTAACCTGGCCCACCGGTTTCGACACCGCCCGGTGCCCCTCCCAGCCCGACGCCGACCTGTCCGGCCTCGGCGGGGCGGTCGAGAAGCCGTCCTCCCTGCGGGGCCCCAGCTGCCGCTCAGCCGCCGATCGCGGACATCGGCCGGTCCGGCCGGACGAAGTCGGTGTCGCCGATCCGGTGCCCGGGGCCCTTGCGGGAGACGCAGGCGCGCCAGGCCTCTTCGATCCGGTCGTCGTCGGCGCCGCCGCGCAGCAGGGCCCGCAGGTCGGACTCCTCGGTGGCGAACAGGCAGTTGCGCAGTTGGCCGTCGGCGGTCAGCCGGACGCGGTCGCAGCCGCCGCAGAACGGACGGGTGACGGAGGCGATCACGCCGACCACGTGGTCGGTGCCGGAGAGCCGCCACTCCTCGGCGGGGGCGTTGCCGTGCCGTCCGACCGGGACGAGGGTCCAGCGGGCGGCGAGGGCGGCGAGGATCTCGTCGGCGGTGACCATCGCGGCCCGGTCCCAGGCGCCCTGGGCGTCCAGCGGCATGGACTCGATGAAGCGCATCCGGTAGCCGCCCGCGACCGCGAACTCGACCAGGTCGACGAGTTCGTCCTCGTTGACGCCGCGCACCGGCACCGCGTTGACCTTCACCGGGGCCAGCCCGGCCCGCTCGGCGGCGGCCAGCCCGGCCAGGACGTCGGCGAGCCGGTCGCGGCGGGTCAGCGCCGCGTACCGCTCGGGGCGCAGGGTGTCCAGGCTGACGTTCACCCGGTGGAGTCCCGCCTGCTTCAACTCGGTTGCGCGGCGGGCGAGTCCGATGCCGTTGGTGGTGAGCGAGAGCTCCGGCCCGAGGGCGGCCAGTTCGGCGACCAGCTCGGGCAGGCCGCGGCGCAGCAGCGGTTCGCCGCCGGTGAGGCGCAGGGTGCGGATGCCGAGGCGGTGGACGGCGATCCGGGCCAGGCGCAGCAGTTCCCCGTCGGTGAGGGCCTGGTCGCGCGGCAGCCAGTCGAGCCCTTCGGCGGGCATGCAGTAGGTGCAGCGCAGGTTGCACCGGTCGGTGAGGGAGATCCGCAGGTCGGTGTGGACCCGGCCGTGGCGGTCGACCAGCGGGGCGGGTGCCTCTGCGGGGGCGTCCGTGAGGGCGTCTGTGGTGCGCGGTGCCATGGGGCCAGTGAACGGGGACGGCCGGGGCGCGGTCCAGGGACGGAACGGCCGGGAGCGGCGGACGGGCGGCGGGGGCGGCCTGTCGGATCGTCCAAGGCGGCGGGGCGCGGCGCGGGGGCAGACTGGCGCCATGACTGACGGGACGGGCGGCGGCGCGGGCGGCGGGACGACCGGCCGCGCCGCGGGGCCGCGGGTGCCCGCCCTGGTGCTGGCGGCCGGTGGCGGTTCCCGGCTGGGCGGGCGGCCGAAGGCGCTGCTGCGCTACCGGGGGCGGTCGCTGCTGGAGCACGCGCTGGCGGTGGCGGCGGAGGGCGGCTGCGACGGGGCGGTGGCGGTGCTGGGGGCGGCGGCGGCCGAGGTGCGGGCCCGGGCGGACACCGGCGACTGTCGACTCGTCGACAATCCGGACTGGCGGACGGGCATGGCCTCCTCGCTGCGCACGGGCCTGGCCGCGCTGCCGCCGGGGGCGAGCGCGGTACTGGTGCTGCTGGTGGACACCCCGGGCGTCACGGCGGAGGCGGTCCGCCGCCTGCTCGCCGTGCACGCCGGGCGCACGGACCTGGCCTCGTGCGCCTACGCCGGGCGCCGGGCGCACCCGGTGCTGATCGGCGCCGCGCACTTCCCGTTCCTGCTCGCCACCGCGAGCGGCGACACGGGGGCCCGGGCCCTGCTGGCGAGCCGCCCGGTGAGGCTGGTGGACTGCACGGACGCAGCCGTACCGGACGACCTGGACACCCCGGCCGACCTGCTCCGCTGGGGCGTCGAACCCCCCGGGAGCCCCCCCGACCCGCCGTGACCGCCGCACGGCCCCACCGCCCCACCGCCCCACCGGCCCCACCCGCCCCGCCCCGCGCCGGTGGGTCAGCGCTCGGCCTCGGCCAGCAGGACGGCGGCCAGTTCGCCGGGCACCGAGAGCATCGGCCAGTGGCTGGAGTCGATCACGACCGACTGCCAGGCGCCGCCGTCGGTCAGCGCGGCGGCGTCGGAACGGGGCGGGGAGCCCTCGCGGCGGCAGTACACGTAGCTGGCGGTGAGCGAGGCGAGCGGCCGGGGCAGCTCGGCCGGGTCGGTGAGGGTGGCGCCGGGGTGCGGGACGGCCCGGGCGAGGAGGCGCCGGGTGCGTTCCGGGTCCAGGCCGTGGGCGGCGAAGGCGGCGGGCGGCAGCGGCGGCCAACTGCCCCCGTGGGCGGCGATCGTCGCGCGGAGGGACGCGCCGCCGTCGGGGAGCGAGTCGGCGAAGGGCCGTCCGGGCACGGGCAGGTTGGCGTCCACGAAGACGGTCCGGCGCAGGCGGTCGCCGAGCCGGGCGGCGGCGACGCCGACGGGGACGCCGGAGTAGCTGTGCCCGACCAGGACGGTACCCCCGCCGTCCCCGGCCCCGACCCCCTCCACCGCGGCCACCACGTCCCGGACGTGCCCCTCCAGCCCCGTGGTCTCCTCGCGGCGCTCGGCCAGGCCCGCCAGGGTGATCGGCACGGCCCGGTGCCCGGCCGCCTCCAGCAGTGGCACCACGTCGTCCCAGGCCCAGGCGCCGAGCCAGGCACCGGCCGTCAGTACGAATGTCGTCATGCCGGAAACCTATGCCACGTCCCTTGCCGCCGAAGGGAGTTGACCATCCTTCGACCTTCGGCGCCCGAGCGCGCCGAGCGGGGCCGGTCAGGGCCGGTCGGGGCCGCCCGCCGCGCCGCACGATCGGGGACGCAGCGTCGACGGCAGCCGCGTGCGCCCCCGGCGCGCAACCGTTCGCGCACCTTTCCGCCACCTCAACTCCGTTGGAGGAATCCCTGATTCCGCACCGGCCGGGGCTCCGATCGGCCAGGATGGAGGCACCCTCCCACCCGATCCGAACGGACGGTGACCGCCATGCCGCTGCCCGAGGACGCCGCCGACACCACCGGCACGACCGCTTCGGCGGGTTTCCCGCCCGGTTCGCCGTCGGGGGCCAGCCAGGTGCGCTGCCCGGCCTGCCGGGCCGAGCACCGGTACGAGCCGCCGAGCCTGCCGTGCCCGTGCGGGGCGCAGTTGCGGGTGCCGCTGCTGCGCGGCGGGGTGCCGGTGCAGGTGCGCTTCCGGTCCTGGGAGGACTCCTGGCTGACCATGCGCTGTCCGCACTGCGGGCGCAGCGACCAGTGGCCGCAGCCGGAGTTCACCTGCAACTGCGGGGCGACGGTGCGGCTGCCGGTGGACCGGGTGCCGCGGCTGCAGAGCGCCGGTCCGCGCTCGGCGCGCCCGGTGGAGAGCGCCCGCCCGTACACCACGGCGGTGCCGCCGGCCGGGTCGGCGGACCCGCTGGCGGCGGGTTCGGGCGCGGCCCGGGCGCTGCGTCCGCCGTTCCGCCCGCAGCCGGTGCGCACCCCGCGGGACGCGGTGCTGACGGCGGCCCGGTACCTGCAGTGGCTGGGCTTCCACGACCTGGAGCTGACGTCGGACCAGGAGCGCGACTCGACCACCCTGCTGGGGAGCCGGATCGTGGCCCGGGTGGACACCTGGACGGAGCCCGCCGACGTGAAGGCGGTGGAGTGCCTGTGGCTGGAAACGCTCCACGGCGAGGACGTCGCGGCGGCGATGTTCACCGTCTCCGGGTACTCCCGGCAGACCGTGGTGCGCGGCGAGCAACTGCTGGTGGCGCTGTTCACGCTGGACGCGGCGGGCATCCCGCAGCCGTCGAACGGCGCCGCGGAGGCGCTGATGGAGACCGGCTGGACGTCCTGACGCCCCGCCGTCACGCCACCGTCCGGATCGGGCCGTTCCGGATTTCCTCGCGCTCGTGATCTGGTGCACAAGCTCCCGCGCGTGTTGAATTGCCGCCACGACGCGGGCCCTTGGGGAGGCCCGGCGGGTCGTTGCATGGCGCGCACAAGGAGGTGGCGTTGTCGGTGCACGGGACTGCCCCGGGGGGCATGGCGGACGTCGTCTGGCGGCTGAGGTCGCGCGGCTGCTGGCAGGAGGCCGCGGACCTGCTCCGCCCGCAGGCCGGCCGGGACCCGACCGCCGCGCTCCAGCGAGCCGAACTCCTGATCGAGCAGTGCCTGTTCACCGCGGACCACTGGGAGCGCGCGGAGGACGCGCTGCGCCAGGCCGAGGCGTCGGTCGCGGGCATCGAGGCGCGCGCCGCGGCGTCCTGCGCGCGCGGGTACCTGGCGTACGTGGCGAGCGTGCTGGGCCGCCGGGACCGGCTGGACGAGGCGCAGGCCGCGCTGGGGCGGACCTCGGCGCTGCTGGCGCCGCGGGCGCCGGGCCGTCCGCTGCTGGACTTCCGGCGCGGGCTGGTCGCGGAGAACCTGCTGCACGACCCGGCGGCGGCGCACAGCGCGTACGCCCGGGCGCACGAGGGGGCCCGGGAGCGCGGGGACGAGCTGCTGCGCTCCTCGACCTGGCGTCACCTGGCGGGCCTGGCCCTGGCGTCGGGCGACCGGGAGCGGGCCCACGCGGGGTTCGCCGCCTCGTTGCGGCTGCGCGAGGAGCTGGGTTTCACGGTGGGGGTGGCCCCGGCGCTGGCCTCGCTGGCGGAGGTGTCGGAGCCCGCCGAGGCGGAGCGGCTGCGGGCGGAGGCGGCCCGGCTGGTGCAGGCGCTCGGCGGGGTGCCGGTGTGGCTGGCGAAGCGGCTGGCGCAGGTCCCGGCCCAGCCGGGACCCCCGGACGGCGGTGGGCGACGCGACCTCCGGCACGGCATCAGCTAAGGTGAGGCTTACCTGCCCGGGGTGAGCAGCAGTCCGGGCGGGTCCACCTCGCCGTGCCCGGGCGCGCCCCGGGAGCACCACCCCGGGAGCCCGCGTGACCGTCCACCAGGTCGAGCAGTCCCCCTCGTCCCTCACGGCGCTCCCCTGCCGGGGCAGCTGGCTGCGCCTGTCCCGGGCCTTCCCCGACCTGCGGATCCAGCACGCCGCCCCGCGCACCGGCCCCGGCTGGGCCACCGCCGCGGCGCTGGCCGACGACCCGGCCGCGCTGGCGGCGATGATCGCCTTCGACGAGCGCCTGGGCCTGGACCTGTACGGCGCCCCGACCCGGCCGGACGTCACCGCCGGGTTCAGCCTGCACCGCTACGCCTGGCCGGTCTCGCTGGCCTTCACCCTGCCCTGGCTGCTGGAGTCCCGCGTCCCGCTGCTGCCGCCGTCCCGGGTCTCGATCAACCGCACCACCGGCGAGCTCACCGCCCGTCCGACCGGCTTCCACTGCCTGCCCGGCGACGTGGCCGCCGACCGCCCCGACGCCCTGGTCGTCCCCGACCGCCCGGCGCTCGACGCGGCCCTGCGCACCGCGCTCGCCGAGCACTTCGCGCCCCTCCTGGACGCATTCCGCCCCCACGTCCGCCGCGGCCCGCGCACCCTGTGGGCGCTGGTCACCGACGACGTGGTGGACGCCCTCTGGTACGCGGCGGGCCTGCTCGGCGCGGAGCCCCGGGCGGTGGCCGCGCTCGACGCGCTGCTGACCGGCGACGCGGCGGCGGCCCCGTTCGTGGGCACGCCCGGCTTCCGCGAGCAGGACGGCGCCCGGGCCCGGACCAGGGTCAGCTGCTGCCTGTACTACACCGTCCGCCCGGCCGAGCTCTGCGCCAGCTGCCCGCGCGCCAAATAACCCTGACGATCCGACGGTAATTCCACCCCCTGACCGGAAATTCCCCCCTAACGGGGTAATGGCCCCGATCCCGGCCTGATCGCCGAATTTCTCCGCCATGATGGTCCCCGCCATCACGACGCGGAAAGCGAGGCTGGATCAGCTCATGAGACTGTCGGACATACCGCTGGGCTGGGCCGTCGCCGGCACGGCCGGCCTGGTGGCCGCCGTCGCCCTGCTGGCCTTCGCCCGCGGCCGGGCCGGCTCCGCCACCACCACCGGCGGCGGCGCGGACTCCTCCTGGGAGCGCGCCGAGGAACGCCGCCGCCGCGCCGAGTCGCTCTACGGCGGCGCCTCCTACCTGCTGCTCTTCTGCTGCGCCGGGGTCGCCGCCGCGCTCTCCTTCCACGGCCTGGTCGGCTTCGGCGTCCAGAACCTCGGGCTCTCCGGCGGCTGGGAGTACCTCGTCCCGTTCGGGCTCGACGGCGCGGCGATGTTCTGCTCCGTCCTGGCCGTCCGCGAGGCCAGCCACGGGGACGCGGCGCTCGGCTCCCGCATGCTGGTGTGGCTGTTCGCCGCCGCGTCCGCCTGGTTCAACTGGGTGCACGCCCCGCGCGGCCTCGGCCACGACGGCGCCCCGCAGTTCTTCGCCGGGATGTCGCTCTCCGCGGCGGTGCTGTTCGACCGGGCCCTGAAGCAGACCCGGGTCGCCGCCCTCCGCGAGCAGGGGCTCGTCCCCCGCCCGCTCCCGCAGATCCGGGTGGTCCGCTGGCTGCGCGCCCCGCGCGAGACCTACGCGGCCTGGTCGCTGATGCTGCTGGAGGGCGTCCGCACCCTGGACGAGGCGGTCGAGGAGGTCCGCGACGACAAGCGGACCGCCGCCGAGGACCGCGAACGCCGCCGGATGGCCTCCCGCCGCGAGCGCGCCGAGATCCGCGCGATCGGCCGCCAGCCCGGCAGCGGCTGGCGCCACCGCACCGCCCGCCAACTCGAACCCGCCGCCCCCGCGGCCCCCACCGCCCCGACGGAGCCCGCCATAGCACCCCCGACCGGCCTCCCCGCGACCCCGGCCCCGCACCGCAGCATCGACCTCACCCCGGACGAGGACACCGTGACGCTGCCGCGGCTCGACTCCCTGGAGCAGAAGCTCAAGGACCTGGAGCAGCAGTTCGGCTGAGCTTTTCGGCAGATGCGGGGGAACGCACCAGGGGCCCGGGGAACGGCGGGTCCGAGCTGCTGGCGGCCGGAGCCCAGCGGTGTGTCCGTGCTGCTTCGGGCCGTAGTGACAGAACCCGAAGTCACCGCACGCACCGGCAGTGAACCGTGAGCAGCTCCGAGCCCGCCGTTCGCCCGGCCCCGGCGGAGCCGTTCTCAGGTGCTGAGCTCGAACCACATCCGCTTGCCGCTCCCCCGGGGCTCCACGCCCCAGGTGTCGGCGAGCGCCTCGACCAGCATCAGGCCGCGCCCGGAGGAGGCCTGTTCGCCGGGGGTGCGGCGGGTGGGCCACAGGTCGGACTCGTCCTCGACCTCGACCCGCAGCCGGGCCCGGCCCTGCTCCTGGTAGAGGCGGGCGGTGAACATCGCGTCGCGGTCGGTGTGCCGGATCGCGTTGGTGACGAGTTCGGAGGAGAGCAGCTCGGCGGTGTCGATGAGTTCGGGCACGCCCCAGCGCCGCAGCGCGTCCCGGAGCTCGCCGCGCAGTTCGGAGATCCGGGCCAGGTCGGCCTGCCCGATCCGGCGGCGCAGTTGCTGCGCGGCGCGCCCGCCCGCGGGGCCGTCCCAGCGGAGCAGCAGCAGCGCGATGTCGTCCTCGCGCTCGCTGCTGTCGGAGGCCTGGTTGGCGATCCGGTCGGCGAGTTCCTCCAGCGGTTCGCGGGGGGACTCGTCGACGCCGGGGAGGTGGCCCGAGACGGTGGCGCAGAGCCGGGCGAACCCGGTGTCGAGGTCCATGTCGCGGGCCTCGACGAGTCCGTCGGTGCAGAGCACGACCGTCTCGCCGGGGTCGAGGCTGAACCGGGTGACCCGGTACTCCTCGTCGGGGTCGACGCCCAGCGGCAGGCCGCCGGAGACCGGGACGGGGTGCGCGGTGCCGTCGGCGCGGCGCACCACGGGGTCGAGGTGCCCAGCCCGGACGGCGTAGACCACGCCGTAGTCGACGTTGACCTCGGCGTAGGTGCAGGTCGCGAAGTGGTCGGTGTCGAGGTCGGCGAGGAAGCGGGAGGCGCGGGCCATCACGGCGGCGGGCGGGTGGCCCTCGGCGGCGTAGGCGCGCAGCGCGATCCGCAGCTGGCCCATGATGCCCGCGGCGTGCACGTCGTGGCCCTGGACGTCGCCGATGACCAGGCCGACGTGGCCGCCGGGCAGCGGGACGACGTCGTACCAGTCGCCGCCGATCTGCAGGCCGGAGCCGGCCGCGAGGTAGCGGACGGCGGTGCTGACGCCGGGGACGGCGGGGACGGTGCGGGGCAGCATGACGCGCTGCAGTCCGGCGGCGAGTTCGTGCTCGGCGTCGTGCAGGCGGGCCCGGGCGAGGGACTGGGCGACCAGCCCGCCGAGGGTGGAGAGCAGGGTGCGCTCGTCGGCGTCGAGTTCGCGGGCGTCGTCGAAGGAGACCACGCAGATGCCGGTGGGACGGCCGCTGGCGATCAGCGGGAGGAACGCCCAGGAGGAGCGGCCGCTCTCCTCGGCCCAGTCCCAGGCCTCGGGGTAGCGCTCGCGGTACTCCTCGCGGCTGGAGACGAAGATCGGGGCGCGCTGCCGGATCGCCTCGGCGGCGGGGTGGGCGGGGGCGAGCTGGACGCGGTCGAACTGGTCGCTGAGCCCGTTGTGGTAGCCGCTGGAGCCGAGCAGCGCGATCCGTCCGGCCTCCAGCGAGGCCAGCGCGAGGCCGTCGGGGCCGAGGCCGGGCAGCGGGAGTTCGGTGAAGACCCGGGCGACGTCCCGGACGGTGACCGCCTCGGAGAGCGCCCGGGCGGCCTCCTTGATGAACCGGGAGCGCTCCTCGCGCAGTTGGGCCTGCTCGTCGGCGCGCTCGCGCTTGCGCAGTTCGACGGTGGCGTCCCAGACGAAGCCGACCATCCGGGACGGGCGGCCGAAGGCGTCGGCGAGGACCCGGCCGCGGAAGCGCACGGCGTGCAGCTCGCCGTTCGGGAAGACGGTGCGGTAGTAGGCGCCGCACTGGCCGAGCTCGGCGACGGCCCGCTCGACCCGGCGACGCACCACCGGCGCGTCCTCGGGGTGGAGCAGCGCCAGGAAGGAGGCCGAGGTCCGGTCGAACGCCTGGCCGACCAGTCCGAGGATGGTGCAGGCCCGCTGGTCGCCGACCAGGACGTCGCGCCGGATGTCCCAGTCGAAGGAGCCGATGCCGTTGGCGGCCATCGCCGGTTCGAGCCACTCGGGGCTGGAGTCCCCGGTACGGGTGGGCAGGCCGCGGCCGGACGGCGACGGCACGGTCCGGCCGGCGGCGGGGCCGACGGCGGTGCGCAGCGGGTGCGTGGTGGTCTCGTTCCTGGTGGCCTGGGCGGGCGGGGTGCGGCGGGCGGGCCCAGGCGCCTCGGGCTCTGTGGCCATGCTTCTCCTGCCGGTGCCTTGCCTGGCGGCCGGTGGTTGTCCGTGTCCCCTGCTGGGCCGGCCGGACCGCGATGGTGGAGTGTGCCTCCTGGCACACATTCTCACTAGCCTCTCGTATGTTCGGCAATGCGGCAATGCCGGTGCGCCGAACGGCACGGATCGCACACGATCGCCCCTGGCATATTCACCCGCCTTCACCCGCCGCGCAGCCCGGCAGCGCCTCCGCAACGACCCGGCGGCGGCTCCGGAATTCCCCGGATCAGAGCGCGGACAGCTCGAACCAGGTGGTCTTGCCGTCCGCCCGCAACTGCACGCCCCAGTCGTCCGCCAGCGCCTCCACCAGCAGCAGCCCCCGCCCGGAGGTCGCCGTCTCGGAGGCGGGCCGCCGGCTGGGCACCTGGCCGACGCCGTCCTGCACCTCGACCCGCAGCCGCGACGCCTCGGTCAGCACCGCGTCGAACACCGCGCCCCGGCCGGTGTGCACCAGCGCGTTCGTGACCAGCTCGGAGGCGAGCAGCTCGGCGGTGTCGGCCAGCTCCGGCGCGACGCCCCAGTGCTCCAGCGCGGCCCGCAGCCGACGCCGGATCGCCCCCACCGCCGGCAGGTCCGCCGCGTCCAGCGAGGCGTGCAGGCGGCGGTGCAGCGCGCACCCGGGCTGGTGCTCCACCGGCGCGTCCGGCACCGGCCCCCGGTACTCGGCCCCCTCCCGCCACGAAGCCGACCGCTGTCGCGGAAACCTTGCCTGACCGTCCATCAACCTCGTACGCCCCCGCCGTAGTTCCGGGACGGCCACCCCGGTCCCCCACCGGGCCGGTGACCGTTCTTCTCGCCTTCCTCATGCCCACTGAACCACCGGAAAACCCCTCGGCGGACGAAGGGGGAGCAAACCGGGGGCCCGGGGAACGGCCCGGTCCGCGTGGCGCAGGGGCCCCGACGGCACGACCCGTGCGCCCGACGCCTCCCCGGGCCCCGAGGACGCGCCTCCCGCTCATTGGCCCCTCCCCCCTTGTCGGGAGTGTCGGCGGTGCTAAGTTTGAACGGCGTTCTAACATTGCTGGTGACCCCTCTCCACCCCACCCCGCTACCCCTCGAAGCGAGGCATCGTGCGACTGACCCCCACTGAACGGGACCGGCTGCTGATCTTCACCGCGGCCGAGCTGGCCCGCGCCCGGCGGGCGCGGGGCGTGCGGCTGAACGTCCCCGAGGCGACGGCGCTGATCGCGGACACCGTCTGCGAGGCGGCCCGCGACGGGCGGCGCCTGGCGGAGGCGATCGAGGCCGGGCGGACGGTGCTGAGCGCGGCGGACGTGCTGCCCGGGGTCGCCGACGTGGTGACGGTGGTGCAGGTGGAGGCGGTGTTCGAGGACGGGACGCGGCTGGCCGTGGTCACCGACCCGTTCCGCGGCGCGGGCTCGCTCGGCGAGGACGCCCCGGGCGCGGCGCTGCCGGGCGACGGGGCCGGGTACGACCCGGTGGAGGAGGTGCTGCTGCTGCCGGTGCACAACACCGCCGCGGTGCCGATCTCGGTGACCTCGCACTTCCACTTCTTCGAGTCCAACCCGCGCCTGGCCTTCGACCGGGCCGCCGCGTACGGCACGCACCTGGCGGTCCCGGCCGGTTCCTCGGTGCGCTTCGACCCGGGCGCGACGGTCGAGGTGGGCCTGGTGCCGATCGGCGGGGCGCGGGTGGCGATCGGGTTCGCCGGGCTGGTGGACGGCCCGCTGGACGCGCCGGGCGCGAAGGAGGCCGCGCTGGCCAAGGCCCGGGCGACGGGCTACCTGACGGAGTTCGACGACGCGGAGCCCGCCCAGTGACCACCCCCTCGATCCCCCGGAAGGACCCCGCATGAGCGCCATCACCCCGCACGACTACATCTCGGTGCACGGCCCGCGCGCGGGCGACCGGGTCCGGCTCGGCGACTCCGGCCTGATCGTCCGGGTCGAGTCCGACTCGCAGGCCCCCGGCGACGAGTTCCTGGCCGGGTTCGGCAAGACCGCCCGGGACGGCCTGCACCTGAAGCCCGCCGCGGTCCGCGAGACCTGCGACGTGGTGATCTCCAACGTGCTGGTGATCGACGCGGTGCTGGGCGTCCGGAAGACCTCGATCGGCATCCGGGAGGGCCGGATCGCCTCGATCGGCCGGGCGGGCAACCCGGACACCCTGGACGGGGTGGAGGTGGTGGTCGGCACCGGCACCACCATCGTCTCGGGCGAGGGCCTGATCGCCACCGCGGGCGCCGTCGACACCCACGTGCACCTGCTGTCGCCGCGGATCATGGAGGCCTCGCTGGCCTCCGGCGTGACCACGATCATCGGCCAGGAGTTCGGCCCGGTCTGGGGCGTGGGCGTCAACTCGCCGTGGGCGCTGCGGCACGCGTTCAACGCCTTCGACGCCTGGCCGGTCAACATCGGCTTCCTGGGCCGCGGTTCGTCCTCCGACCCGGCCCCGCTGGTGGAGGCGCTGGCCGAGGGCGGCGCCTCCGGCTTCAAGGTGCACGAGGACATGGGCGCGCACACCCGGGCGCTGGACACCGCGCTGCGGGTCGCCGAGGAGTACGACGTCCAAGTGGCGCTGCACACCGACGGGTTGAACGAGTGCCTGTCGGTGGAGGACACCCTCGCGGTCCTCGAGGGCCGCACCATCCACGCCTTCCACATCGAGGGCTGCGGCGGCGGCCACGTGCCGAACGTGCTGAAGATGGCGGGCGTGGAGAACGTCATCGGCTCCTCCACCAACCCCACCCTCCCGTTCGGCCGGGACGCGCTGGGCGAGCACTACGACATGATCGTCTCCGCCCACGACCTCAAGCCCGACCTGCCCGGCGACGCCGCGATGGCCCGCGACCGGATCCGGGCCGGGACGATGGGCGCCGAGGACGTGCTGCACGACCTGGGCGTCATCGGCATCACCTCCTCCGACGCCCAGGGCATGGGCCGGGCGGGCGAGACGGTGCGCCGCACCTTCGCGATGGCCGGGAAGATGAAGGCCGAACTCGGCCCGCTGGACGGCACCGGCTCGTACGGGACGGCCGAGGGCGGCGACGACAACGAGCGGGTGCTGCGCTACATCGCCAAGCTGACGATCAACCCGGCGATCGCCCACGGCCTCTCGCACGAGATCGGCTCGCTGGAGGTCGGCAAGCTGGCCGACGTCGTGCTGTGGCGCCCCGACCACTTCGGCGCCAAGCCGCAACTGGTGCTGAAGGCCGGGTTCCCGGCGTACGGCGTGGTCGGCGACCCGAACGCCTCCACCGACCGCTGCGAACCCCTCGTCCTGGGGCCGCAGTTCGGCGCGCACGGGGCCACCGCCGCGGACCTCTCGGTCGCGTTCGTCGCCCAGGCCGCCGCCGACTCCGCCTACCTGGACGTGGCGGGCGACCAACTCCCCACCCGCAGGCGGCGGGTGGGCGTGCGCGGCACCCGCGGCATCGGGCCGCGCTCGATGCTGCGCAACGGCCGGATCGGGCAGGTCGACGTCTCCGAGACCGGGCTGGTCTCGCTGGACGGCGAACCGCTGCGCTCGGCGCCCGCCGACTCGGTCTCGCTCAGCCGCCTCTACTTCCTCTGACCCCCGACGGCTCCCCCGACGACTCCCCGATCGAAGAACGCCCCTCCCCCGCTTAGGACTTCACCCTCATGACCAGCTCCCCCACCCCCGCCTCGCTCGGCTTCCGGATGCCCGCCGAGTGGCACCCGCACGAGCGCACCTGGATGGCCTTCCCCACCCCGAACCCGACCTTCGACGGCGCCGAGCAGTTGGACGCCGCCCGCCGCGCCTGGGCCGAGGTCGCCAACACGATCGTCCGGTACGAGCCGGTCACCCTGGTGGTCAACACCGGCGAGAGCGAGGAGGCCCGCCGCTACCTCGCCCCCGAGGTGGAACTCGTCGAGCGGCCGCTCAACGACGCCTGGATGCGCGACATCGGGCCGTCCTTCCTGATCGGCGAGAACGGCGAACTCGCCGCCGCCGACTGGGTGTTCAACGGCTGGGGCGCCCAGTCCTGGGCCCGCTGGGACAAGGACCAGGACATCGCCGAGCACATCACCGAACTGACCGGCGTGCAGCGCTTCGCCTCCCGGCTGATCAACGAGGGCGGCGGCATCCACGTCGACGGCGAGGGCACCGTCCTGGTCACCGACACCGTGCAGTTGGGCGAGGGCCGCAACGCCGACTGGACCCGGGAGCAGGTCGAGGCCGAACTGCACGCCCACCTGGGCACCACCAAGGCGATCTGGCTGCCGCGCGGACTGACCCGCGACTACGACGAGTTCGGCACCCGCGGCCACATCGACATCGTCGCCGCCTTCGTCCGCCCCGGCACCGTGGTCGTCCACTCCCAGCCCGACCCGGCCCACCCCGACCACGCCGTCTGCCAGGAGCTCGCCGACCTGCTGCGCGCCGCCACCGACGCCCGCGGCCGCTCCCTGGAGGTCATCGAACTCCCGGCCCCCACCGTCCTGTTCGACGAGGACGGCGAGCCGGTCGACTACTCGTACATCAACCACTACGTGGCCAACGGCACCGTCGTGCTGTGCGCCTTCGACGACCCGCGCGACGAGCAGGCCAAGGCGATCCTGGAGAAGGCGTACCCGGGCCGCACCGTCGAACTGGTCGACGCCCGCGAGATCTTCGCCAACGGCGGCGGCATCCACTGCATCACCCAGCAGCAGCCGCGCGCCTGAGCGCGCTGAACGGCCGCGGGCCGGAACATCCCCCGGACGGGGGGGGGTTGCGGCCCGCGGGCGGTTTAGGGCGGGCGCCCCCCCCGGCGCCTCGCGGCGGCGCCGGCGGGG
>NZ_JBIAVO010000001.1:69504-546986 GCF_042894345.1 Kitasatospora sp. NPDC001540 | reverse complement strand
TTCATCCCCCCCCCGGGCTCTTCACACCGCCCACCCCCGCCCCCCCCCCCCCCCCGCCGGCGGGGGCGGGGGGGGGCGCGTTCCCCCGACCGGCGGGGGGGGCGCCCCCCCCCCCCGCGGCCGTTATCGGTCGGACGCCCCGCCCGGCTCCTCGCGGCGGCGCTCGCGGTGGCGGCGCTCGGCCAGGGCGGCGACGGTGCCGGTCAGGAAGGCGTCCCAGCAGTCCTGTTCCAGCGCCGGGGCGCGGCCGGTGCCCGCGGTGCAGCGCGAGCACTCCCGGCACGGGCGGTAGCGGTGTTCGAGACTGCCCGGTTGCGATCCGGCCTGCGACTGGTCGGCGGTCACGACTCCTCCTCGATCTGGGCCCAGATGACGGTCTGTCCGTCAGCGGTGACGGAGCCCCAGCGGTCGGCGGTGCGCAGCGCCTTGAGCAGTTCGCTCCAGGTCGGGGCGTCGTCCGGCGGGGAGGGGATGCTGATCCTGGTACTGCCGACGGCGAACCGCACGTCGGCCTGCGCGCCCGAGGCCCGTTCGATCGCCGTCCGCAGGTCGGACGCACGCGTGCTGATCTGCACCACTCCCCCAGAGTACACATAGGGCAAAGCTCTACACGTAGAGTAGTGCCCCGCGGGATACTGTGTCACCAATCGGCCGGACCGCACACTTCGGAGGATGTTCCATGACCACCAGCGGGCCCTCCGCCTACCTGCAGGTGGCCGAGCAGATCCGGGAACGGATCGCCGCGGGCGAGTACCCGCCGGGCAGTCAACTCCCGTCCCTGGCCGACATCCAGAGCCAGTACGGCTTCTCCCACGGCGTCGGCCAGTCCGCGTACCGGCTGCTGGAGCAGGAGGGCGTGGTCACCGCCAAGCAGGGCCGCGGCTACTTCGTCCGGGGCCAGGAACCGCGCCGCGCCCTGGTCCGCCGCCCCGCGGACGGCGGGCCCGGCCCGGACACCGCGGGCCTCGCCGAACAGGGCGTCACCCCGGGCCTGCGCAGCCACTCCACCACCGAGGCCGCGACCGCGGAGATCGCCCGGCGCCTGGAGGTCGAGACCGGCACCCCGGTCATGCACACCTCGTACGTCTACCTGGTCGACGGCGAACCCGGCTACCTCGCCGAGTCCTGGGAGCCGATGTCCGTCACCGGCCAGGACCTGATCGTGCTGCCCGAGGCGGGCCCGTACGCCGGACTCGGCGTCGCCGCCCGGATGGCCGTCATCGGCATCGAGGTCGGCGAACCCGTCGAACAGGTCACCGCCCGCCACCTCACCCGCGCCGAGGCCCAGGCCCTCGCCCAGCTCCCCGGCACCCCCGCCCTCGCCATCTGCCGCACCCACTACGACCGGGCCACCGGCCGCCCCGTCGAGACCGCCGACCTCGTCCTGCCCGGCGAACGCTGGTCCAGCGAGTACGGCCACCGGCCCGCCCCCGGGGCCTGACCGTCCCGCCGCCCGCCGCCCGCCGGTGGGCGCGCCCCGCCGGGCGGCGGTGTGATGGAGCCATGGAAACCGACACCCTCGACGACCTCACCGCCGAACTCCTCCGCCTCGCCCCCGGCCTCGACCCCGCGCAGGCCGCCGCCCTGCTCCGCCGCGCCTACCGCGCCGGGCTGGCCGACGGCCGCCGGGAGACCGCCGAGAGCCGCGAACACGGCGGCTGGTGACCCCCGTCCCACCCCGTACGGGAGACTGGACCCGAACAGCAACGCACCGAGGAGTACGGATGGCGCAGCCCCGCACCCGCCGGCCGGCGCGCCCCCGCGAAGAGGTCTACGCCGCCGCCCGCACCGCGATCGCCGAACACGGCCTCGCCCGGCTCACCATGGCCGGGCTCGGCGAACAGCTGGGCATGAGCGCGGGCCACCTCCTCTACTACTTCGGCAGCAAGGACCAGCTCCTGCTGGAGACCCTCCGCTGGAGCGAGGCCGCGCTCGGCGAGCAGCGCAGCCGCGAACTCGCCCGCCACGACGTCCCCGTCCTCGAACGGCTCGCCCGCTACCTGGAGCTCTACCTCCCCGAAGGCCCCGGCGACCCCCGCTGGGCGCTCTGGATCGAGGTCTGGAGCCGCTCCCCCGGGACCGCCGAACTCCGCGAGGGCCAGCTGGACATCGAAGCCCCCTGGCAGGACGACCTCACCGCCCTCCTCGACGAGGGGCGCACCACCGGCCTCCTCCCCGCCACCACCCCCGTCCCCGACCGCGCGACCCAGCTCCGCGCCCTCCTCGACGGCCTCGCCATCCCCCTCGCCATCGGCCTCCCCCACACCACCCGCGAAGCCGCCCTCACCCAGGCCACCTCCGCCGCCCACGCCCTGCTCGGCCTCTGAAGGGCCCCGCCGACGAAGAGCCCGCCGACGAAGAGCCCGCCGACGAGGGCCCGTCACGAGAGCCCCGCCAGGGGCTCGGGGAACGGGCAAGTCCGAGCTACTGACAACCCCCGTCAGAGGCTCGGGAAACGGGCAAGTCCGAGCTGCTGACGAGCCCCGTCAGGGGCTCGGGGAACGGCGAGTCCGAGCTGCTGGCGGCCGGAGCCCATCGGAGGTCCGTGCTGCTTCGGGCCGTAGGAACAGAACCCCCTACTCCGTCCAGACCGCCGCCGCGCTCCTGTCGTCCGCGTACCCCTTGGCGCGGACCTGGATCTGGCGGAGGAAGTCGACCGTGCCGGGCGGGTGCGGGTGGGCCCAGTGGCTGGAGAGGAAGTGCGCGACGGCCGGTTCCTCGGCGATCGGGGTGGCCAGGCCCGGCGTGCAGAGCAGCAGGATGTCGCCGGAGGTCGCCGGGACGAGGCGGAAGCGGAACGGCCGCGGCGGCGGCATCGCGGCCGGCGGGAGCGGGGGCTGCCCGTCGGGGTGGTGGAGCAGCCGCGCGGCGTACGCGTCGATCCAGTGGCCGGAGCGCAGCAGGTAGAGCCCGCCCGGGCCGGTGCCGAACGCGGCGCGGTGGGTCGCGGTCGGGTCCGCGGACATCAGCAGGCAGTGCAGGGACGCGGTCTCCTCGAGCGGCAGGTCGGGCGGCGCGTCCCCGTCGGCCGCGGCCTCCTCCGCGGCGCTGCGCAGGTGCACCGCGGCCTGGAGGGCGATCCGCTGGAGGCCGTAGCGGAGACGGTCGCGGGCTCCGGCGCGCAGGTCCGCGGCGAGTTCGGCCCGGCTGCGGCCGATCGCGGCGGCGAGCTGCCGGGCCGCCTCCGCGGCCGCGGCCGACCCCCACTGGGCGTTGGCCCGGCGGGCGGGCGCGGCCAGCACCGTCAGCACCAGCGCCTCCTCCCGCTCGCCGAACCGGACGGTGAGCAGCGCGTCCGTGCGCGGCTCGCCCCGGTAGCGGGCCGAGTCGCCGCGGATCGACACCGCCCGCAGCGTGGTGCCCGCGAACTGGGCGCCGTCGATGGCGGTGTCGGGCACGATCGCGGCCAGCCCGGCCGGGTCGGCGGCGGCCAGGGCGGTCGGCTCGGGCGCGTACGTCGGGGGCCGCTCCCCCACGTGCGGCACGGCGGGCGCCTGCGGACGCCCCAGCCAGGGCGCGGCCCGCTCCGGCTGCGGGCGGTCCGCGACGGCCACCGGCTGCGGCACGGGCTCGGGTTCCGGTACGGGTTCCGGCGCCCTCTCCTCCTCGGGTTCCGGTTCCGGCTCCGGCTCCGGCTCCGGCTCCGGCTCCGGCTCCGGCTCCGGCTCCGGCTCGACCAACGGCAGGTCCGCCAGCGTCGGTGTCGGTGTTGGCGTGGGTGCAGGCGCAGGCGCGGGCTCCGGTGCTTCTTTCGAAAGGTCCGGCTGGAGCTCGGGCCAGGCCGCCTCGGCCCAGCTGCGCGGCGACGGCGCGGGCGGCGGCTCCTCCGCTTCCGCCGCCGCCTGCTCCGGGGCGTCCTCCGGGGGGCGGCGTTGCGGGGCGATGAGCCCGGCGGCGGTGGTGAACCAGTCGTCGACGGTTCCGGTGTCGGCGCTCGCGGCGGGGGTGTCGGGGAGGGTGTCGGCGGGGCCCGCGTAGACGGTGTGCCACCAGGTGTCGTCGGGACGGGGCTGCCTGGGTGCGCCCTGCTCGTTCAACTGACCGCTCCTGATCCGTGAGGGGGCCGGACGTCACGCCATTCTTCCGAAGGACAACGACGGTGTCCGGGATTCGGAACATCGCACGGACACCCGGGGAGGGTTCCGGCCACGGGTGGTCCGGCGGGGGTGGGACGGGTCCGGGCGGGCTCCAACAGGGGCTTCGGGGACGGGAGTGGCGGGCTTTCCGCCGGAAAATGAGAGCCCAAGGGGGGCACCGCTTCACCCGATCGGCTGATTAATATGTGCGCATGGCCGCGCCAGGATCTCGTACCCGCCCCGAGGGGACCGCATTCGCGGTGCTCCGTCCGGCGGCGGTGCTGTGGTCGCTGCTGCTGGCCGCACTGCTCGCACTGCTGCCGTGCGCGGCGAGCGCCCGGACGCTGAGCGCCCCGGCGCCCGGCCAGGAGTCGCCCGGCACGTCCGCACCCGCGTCCGCAGCACCCTCCGTACCCGCGTCCGCGCCCGTCGCGGGCCCGACGTCCGCCACGAAGCCGTCGACCTCCCCCGGCGCGTCGACGTCACGCTCGGCGACCGAGGCCGCGCCCGGCCACGCGGCAGTGTCGCACCACCCGTCGGCAGCCGTGGACGCCCCCGGTCCGGAGCTCATCCTGTGCACCGCGGAGGGCCCGGGCCCGGTGCCCGGTCACGGCTGCTCCAGCCACCCCTTCTGCGGCCCGGAGTCGCACCTGCCGAACGCGCCCCCGCAGCCCGGCACGGCCGTCCGACCGCAGTTGGTCGCCCCGCCGGTGGTGTCCGCCGCCCCGGCGCCCGGCGCCCCGACGGGGTCGCACCGCGCCCCCGACCTGCACGTCCTGCAGGTTCACCGGTCCTGAGCGGAACCCACCGCCGAACCGCGCCCCGCCGAGCGGGGAGGTCGGCGGCTCCGCTGCCCCCACCCCACCGCAGACCGCCGTGCTCGCCACGGCGGGGACAAGGAAGACATCCATGGGTTCCGCCTCGAAGCAGTCCAACCCCACCGGCAAGCAGCCCAAGCCGGGCAGCAAGGCCGCCCAGCAGGCCGACCGCCGGGCCCGGATCGCCGAGCTGCGCGCCGTCGAGCAGCGCCGCGAGCGCCGCAACAAGATCCTCACCATCGGCATCTCGTCCGTCCTGGTGCTCGCCATGATCGGTGGCGGCACCTGGCTGGCGATGGACGCCAAGGACAAGAACGACAAGAAGAAGGCCGCCGCCGCCGCTGCCGCCGAGGCCGCGCAGAAGGCCAAGGACGACGCCGCGAAGGCCGAGATCCCGGGCCTGCAGACCTTCGGCAAGCTCACCCAGAACCACGTCCAGACCGAGGTGAAGTACCCGCAGACCCCGCCGGTCGGCGGTGACCACAACCCGGTCTGGCAGACCTGCATGGGCAACGTCTACGACAAGCCGGTCAAGAACGAGAACGCGGTCCACTCGCTGGAGCACGGCGCCGTCTGGGTCACCTACAACGGCAAGGCCACCCCCGAGGACATCAAGACCCTCAGCGACAAGGTCAAGGCCACCCCGTACAGCATGATGAGCCCGTACCCGGACGAGCAGGGCACCATCACGCTGACCGCGTGGAGCACCCAGCTGGTCGTGGACTCCGCCACCGACCCGCGGATCGAGACCTTCTTCGCCAAGTACGTGCAGGGCCCGCAGACCCTGGAGCAGGGCGCCAGCTGCAGCTCGGGGCAGATGTGACCGCCGCCCCCGCCGACGAGGGGTCGGAGCAGGAGCACGAGGAGCACGGGGCGGAGCAGCCGGTCGCCCGGCGCGGTCGGCGGGCGTTCTGGTGGCCCGCCGCGCTCGCGGCCGTGGTCGCGCTCGGGCTCGGCGTCCCGGCGCTGGTCTCCGGCAGCACGCCCGCGTCCGGGAGTTCGGCGGGCACGGCGACCGCCTCGGCCGCACCGGCCACCGGTTCGGCGGACGCCGGGTTCGCCCGCGACATGGCGACGCACCACCAGCAGGCCATCGACATGTCGTTCATCGTCCGGGACCGCACCCAGGACGAGGCGGTGCGCGGCCTCGCGTTCGACGTGATCAACACCCAGGCGAACCAGCGCGGCATGCTGATGGGCTTCCTCGACCAGTGGGGCCTGTCGCAGAACAGCACCGCCAAGCCGATGGCGTGGATGAACCACACCTACGAGGCCCACGACGGCTCGCTGATGCCCGGCATGGCGACCAACACCGAGCTGGACAGGCTCCGTTCGCTCAGCGGCCGGGACGCCGAAGTGTACTACCTGCAGCTGATGATCAAGCACCACCAGGCGGGCGCGGAGATGGCCCAGGCGTACGTGGACGCGGGGACCAACGCCCCGGAGAAGCGGCTGGCCCAGGGCATGGTCGACGCGCAGCACGCCGAGATCCAGCTGATGACCGACATGCTGCACGAGCGCGGCGCCCAGCCCGCTCCCTGACGCACCGTCGGCACGCCGTGACGCCCGAGGGCGCCGTCCGACCCACCGGACGGCGCCCTCGGGCGTTCCCGCTCCTCCCGCCCCGCCCCCGCCCTCAGCCCTTGCAGAGCCGCACCGCCAGCGCCGCGACCGCCGCCAGCAGCAGCGGGACGGCGCGGCCGCCCGCCGCCGTCCCGGCCTGGTGGACGGCCAGGACCGGCAGGGCGGTGCCGAGGGCGGTGCCGAGGCTGCGGACCATGTTGACCAGCCCACCGCCGACGGCCGAACTCTGCGCGGGGATCGCCCGCATGACCAGGGCGTTGTTGGCGGGCAGCAGCAGCCCGAGGCCGTAGCCGGTGAGCAGCAGCGGCAGCGCCGTCGTCCACGGGCCGGGGGCGGGCAGGGCGGCGAGCAGGAGCAGTCCGGCGCCGGCGGTGAGCGCGCCGCAGCGGCAGCGGGCGGCGTCGCTCCAGCGGCGGGGCAGCAGGGCGCCGCCCGCGGTGGCGGCGAGGGCGAACGCGGCGGGCAGGGCGGTGATCGCGGCGCCCGCGGCGGCGGTGCTGGCGCCGCGGGCGGCCAGGACGACGGGTTCCAGCACGAGCGGGCAGAACAGCAGCAGGTAGCCGATCAGGGCGACCAGCAGTCCGGCCCGGATGCCGGGGGTGTTGACCAGGCCGGGCGGGACGATCGGGCGGTCGGCGCGGCGTTCCTGCCGGACGAGGGCGAGGGTCGCGGCGGCGGAGGCGGCGAGCAGGACGGCGACCGCCCAGCCGGGCAGCGGCAGTCCGGAGGCGGCGGAGAGGGCGAGCAGCAGCGCGGTGGAGGCCGCGGCCAGCAGCAGGAGCCCGGCCAGGTCGAAGCGTCCGTCGCGGGCGGTGCGGACCGGGCAGCGTCCGTCGGGGAAGGTGCGCGGCAGCAGGAACCAGCCCGCCAGCATGCCGAGCACGCCGATCGGCACGTTGACCCAGAACGCCCAGCGCCAGGACGCGTGGGCGACCAGCAGTCCGCCGAGGGTCGGACCCAGGGCCAGGCCGAGCGCCTGGGCGGCGGCCTGCACGCCGAGCGCGGTGCGCATCGCCCGCTCGGGCACGCCGCGGGCGACCAGGGCGACGCTGTTGGCCTGCATCATCGCGCCGCCGACCGCCTGCACGGCCCGGCAGGCGATCAGCAGGCCCAGGTTCCCGGCGAGCCCGGCGCCGAGCGAGGCGGCCGCGAACACCGCGAACCCGCCCAGGTACACGGTCTTGCGGCCGACCAGGTCGGACAGCCGCCCGACCGGGGCCAGCAGCGCGACCAGCACCAGCAGGTAGGCCAGCGAGACCCATTCGACGGCGGCGAAGGGGGCGGCGAAGTGGTCCTCCAGCGCCGGGAAGACCAGCGAGGTGACGCTCGCGGTGAGCTGGCCGAGGAACGCGCCCAGGCAGACGGTGCCGACCGCCAGCCAGTGCGCGTGCGGCCAGCGGGCGACGGCGCGCGGGCGGGGGCGTTCGGCGAGTTGCAGGGTGTCGAGCAGCCGGGAGGCCACCGCGGGTTCAGCCATGGACAGAAACATATCTGCTTCCGACATATTCGCTCAAGGAGCGTTTCCGCCACCGAACCATCCGGCCCGCCCCGCCCCGGCCCGCCCCTGTCCCCGGCTCGGCCCCGCCCCGGCCCGCCCCGCCGGGCGACGCACCGTTCCGGCCGCTCGACGGATGGACTCCCGGTAGCCCCCCGGTTGCCGGGCGCTACGCTGTCCGCCATGTCCTCGCAGCCCCAGCCCGCCCCGCACCCGCCCGCACCCGCGTCGGCGTCCGCGGGCGGGGACGCCGACACGCTCGCCGGGGCGCAGCAGCTCACCGACGTGATCACCCGGCTCCGCCGGGCGCTGCGCAGCTCGATCCGCTCCGAGTTCCCCTGGGAGGCGCTGCCGATGGCCCAGGTCGAACTGCTCCAGACGCTCGCCGCCTCCCCGCTGCGGGTCGGCGAACTGGCCGCCCGCCAGCGCCTCGCCCCCAACACCGTCAGCGGCCTGATCTCCAAGCTCCTGGACGCGGGCCTGGTCGACCGCCAGCCCGACCCCGGCGACCGCCGCACCGCCCGGATCGCCCTCACCGAGGCCGGCCACCAGCAACTGCGCGACTGGCAGAGCGCCCACGAGCGCCGCCTCGCCGCCGCCCTGGAGAGCCTCACCCCCACCGACCGCGAGGCCGTCATGCGCGCCCTCCCCGGCCTCGACCACCTCGCCCGCTCCCTCGCGGGCACCGACCCGACACGCTGAACCGGCCCGCCAGGCCGGCAGTCCGGGCCGAAGCCCTGGACCGGGGCGCCCGGACCACCCCACGGCGATGTCCGATTCCCGCCAGTCGGTGCCCCGGGGATCACGCAGACTGGAAGGCGTGATCGACGACGAGACCAGGTACCGGGCCGTGGACAGCCGGGACGCCCGCTTCGACGGGGTGTTCTTCACGGCGGTGCGGACCACCGGCATCTACTGCCGTCCGAGCTGCCCGGCCACCACCCCCAAGCGCACCAACTGCACCTTCTACCCGACCGCGGCCGCCGCCCAGGGCGCGGGCTACCGGGCCTGCCGGCGCTGCCGACCGGACTCGGTGCCCGGCTCGCCGGAGTGGAACCACCGGGCCGACCTGGTCGGCCGCGCGATGCGGCTGATCGGGGACGGCGTGGTCGACCGGGAGGGCGTCGCCGGGCTGGCCACCCGGCTCGGCTACAGCGCCCGGCAGCTCCAGCGCCAACTGACCGCCGAACTCGGCGCGGGCCCGCTCGCGCTGGCCCGGGCGCAGCGCGCGCAGACCGCGCGACTGCTCCTGCAGACCACCGAACTGCCGGTCACCGACGTGGCGTTCGCGGCGGGCTTCGCCTCCGTCCGGCAGTTCAACGACACCATCCGCGAGGTGTACGACCGCACCCCGTCCGCGCTGCGCACCGAGCGCGGCGGCCACCGCCGCACCCCGGCTGCGGGCGGCACGCTCAGCCTGCGGCTGGCCTACCGGGGCGCGATCGACACCGGCCACCTGCTCGACTTCCTCGACCTGCGGGCCGTCCCGGGCGTCGAGGAGGTCGTCCCGGGCCCGCTCCCCGGCACCCGCACCTACCGGCGCACGCTGGCCCTCCCGTACGGGCACGGCCTGGCGGAGGTCGACGGGCTCGGGCCCGGCGACCGGCCGGACCGGGGGTGGCTGGACTGCCGGCTGACCCTCACCGACCTGCGCGACCTGACCACGGCCGTGCACCGGCTGCGCGCCCTGTTCGACCTGGACGCCGACCCGGACGCGGTGGACGCCCGGCTCGCCGCCGACCCGCTGCTGGCCCCGCTCGCCGCCGCCCGGCCCGGGCTGCGCTCGCCCGGGCACGTCGACCCGCACGAGCTGGCCGTCCGGGCCGTGCTCGGCCAGCAGGTCACGGTGGCCGCCGCCCGCACCCTGGCCGGACGGCTCGCCGAGCGGTACGGCACCGCGCTGCCCGCCGCCGACGGCGGACTGCGCCTGCTGTTCCCGACCGCGTCCGCGCTGGCCGCCGCCGACCCGGAGCACCTGGCGATGCCGCAGGCCCGGCGCCGGGCCCTGCTCGGGCTGTGCGCGGCGCTCGCCGACGGCACCGTCCGGCTCGACCGCGGGGTGGACCGCGAGCAGGCCGCCGCCGAACTGCTCGCCCTGCCCGGCATCGGCCCGTGGACGGTCGGCTACCTGCGGATGCGCGCCCTGGCCGACCCGGACGTGTTCCTCCCCACCGACATCGGCGTCCGCGACGGCCTGCGCGCCCTGGGCGCGGACGGCGACCCGCGCGCCGCCGCCGACCGCTCCGCCCACTGGGCGCCCTGGCGCTCCTACGCCCTGCACCACCTGTGGACGGCCGCCGCCGACCACCACCGCACCGTCCCCCGTACCCGCAAGACCCGCGAGGACCAGTCATGACCACCGCACCCGCCACCGCGCCCACCACCGTGTTCACCACCATGGACAGCCCGCTCGGCCCCCTGCTGCTCAGCGGCGTCCGCGCCGCCGACGGCAGCTTCGCGCTGAGCGCCGTCACCGCCCCGGGCCAGAAGGGCGCGCTCGCCGCCCCCGCCGCCCACTGGGAGCCCGACGCCGAGGCCCTCGTCCCGGCCGTCGCCCAGCTCACCGCCTACTTCGCGGGCGAACGCACCACCTTCGACCTGCCGCTGGCCCCCGTCGGCACGCCCTTCCGGCAGCAGGTCTGGGCCGCCCTCGACGACATCCCGTACGGCACCACCCTCACCTACGGCCAACTCGCCGACGCCGCGGGCCACTCCCCGCGCGCGGTGCGTGCCGTCGGCGGCGCGGTCGGCGCCAACCCGCTGCTGATCGTCCGCCCCTGCCACCGGGTGATGGGCGCCAACGGCAGCCTCACCGGCTTCGCCGCGGGCATCGACGCCAAGCGCTGGCTGCTGGCGCACGAGAGCGGCGACCGGCTCTTCTGAGCCGGACCGCCAAGCCGTACCAGCCCGGCGTCTCGCCTCCTGCGGAGCCGGGACTTGCGGCATCGTGCCCAAGCACATCTCTTCCGGGGAACGCCAGTTGATGTCCGACAACCCGCTAAACTGATCGTGCGTTGGTAGCTCGGCCGGTCCGAGCGCCGTCCACCGAGGCGGCGGAGCATTCGAATCGATCGTGAATCGGCAGGTACAAGCGCGGTGCATGACAGCGAGGAGCCCCCCTACTGCGGGCTCCCGCTCTCTGCCGCCAAGGAGCGCATGAGTCTGGCGCGGCTGGAACTCATGGCGGCCGCAGCTGGCTGCTCACTGAGCGACCCGCGCACCGATTACGACGGCTGGGACGTCGCCGTGCTCTCCCACACGGAGTACCAGCGGTACAACAGACCAGCGTTCGACCTCCAGCTCAAAGCCACCAACAGCGAGAACGTGGCCCGCCTGCTCGGGAACGGCGACTTCTCATTCTCGCTGGACGTCGAGACGTACCAGAAACTCCGCGACCCGAAGCGGTACAACCGGGCACTGCTCGTCGCCCTGATCCTCCCTGCGGGGAGCAGCCCTGCCGAGTGGGCGGTCAGGGAGGAGTCCGAGCTACGCTCGCCGGGGATCATGCTGTGGTCCGACCCCCTGACCTGGAAGACCGAGCCGGCAGCCGGACAGAGGTCTGTGGCAGTGACGCTGGGCCGGGACAACCACTTTGACCCGCAATTCATTCAGGCATTCATGAAGGAGATCGGCGACGGAGGAGGCTGGCGATGAAAAATACAGACTTCGACAGCTTCCGGAAAATGACCTACGGTCTTTCTCCAGAAACCGTTACGCGCTTCCTCGCCTCCCAGGGGTGGACGCTGGAGAACCGCATCGAGGGGTTCAAGGAGATCTGGAGCAGCCCCAACGGTACCGATGACAGGGAACCTGAGTGGGTGATGGTCCCGCTTGCCATCGATTACGTGGATTTTCATCGCCGATTCAGCGAATCGCTGTCCACCATCTCGCAGGCCTTTGGCTGCAGCGCCGAAGAACTTTCCCACAGGATCGACTCTTTCAGTACGGATATCCTGAGCGTCCACCTCTCCGGAAGGTCAAAGGACGATACGATATCGCCAACCGAAGGGGAGCAGGTAATTCACAGCATCAATCTGCTGCTGAAGGATTTTGCCTGCGCAACCGAAACCAACCAGGTACGCCGTAGGCGTGGCCGTCCATCGCGTCGGGTGTCCGAATTCATGCGGAGCAGCGTCCGACTCGGACACACACGGCGCGGGAGTTTCGTCATCACCTTCACCGTCCTGCTGGACGAGCCGGAACGATCTAGGCCTCCCGAGCGACAAGCCGCCAGCTATCGCGACGGGGGCGAAGATCAGGTTCCTTTCGCCCGTAGGGTGATGACGATGTTTGCCCAAGCGGTCGACGCAGCCGGCGATCCGACTCGGAGGCTGCTCGGGCATGAATCCGCCAACGCCCCGGACGAGACTTTCCGGGGACAGCTGGCAGAGCTGGTCCTCAACACCATCAGTGGTTTCCAATCATTCAACGATCTCGAAGGGGTCGGCTTCTCGTTTACCTGGGGTTCGGCCCTGCCCGCACCCGCCCTCGAACCGGTCTCCGCTTTTTTCCGTCTCGATGACCTTCCCGGAGCACGCCTCCGAGCCGAAGAATTGGAAGCAGAAAGGAGGGCCACCCTCCCGGTGATGCACACAATTTCCCGGAGAGAGGATGCAACCCTTCTCGAATCTTCAGAGATGCGCGATGAGGAAATGCAGAGAGTGACTCTCTCCGGGCGCGTGGTTTCTTTGGAGCGAGCCAGGAACGGCGGAAGGGTGACAATTCTTGCGAATGGTGACCGATCGCCTTTCAACGTGCGACTCTCGCTATCTTCTCCAGAGTACGACATGGCCGTTCGAGCGCACTTGCTCGATGTTCCTATCTCAGTGTCCGGAACCTTCGACGACCGTGGCCCGAACGCCGAACTGAGGAACTCCGTGCTGAACATCGCAGAGACAGAGAAATATCTTCGCACTCTGTCATGACGTCGCTTCCTGAACACGCTGGGACACAAAAAGCGCCCACGACCGGCCGGGGTCGTGGGCGCTGCTCGCTGCAGGGTGTCAGGGCTTGGGGTGGGAGCGGGCGGCCTTGGTGAGGTGCTTGCGGTGGCGGGCGCGTTCGGCGCGCAGGCGGGCGTCGGTGCGGGCGGCGATGAAGTCGTTCTCGCGCTGGAGCTTGAGGTAGCGCTCCCAGCGGCGCTCGGGGAGGGTGCCGTCGGCGAGGGCGGCCCGGACGGCGCAGCGGGGTTCGGTGCGGTGCGAGCAGTCGGCGTAGCGGCAGTCGGCGGCGAGGGCGGTGATGTCGGCGAAGGCCTGGTCGATGCCGTCGCCGCCGAAGAGGCCGACGCCGCGCAGGCCGGGGGTGTCGATGACGGCGCCGCCGCCGGGCAGCGGGACGAGTTCGCGGGCGGTGGTGGTGTGGCGGCCCTTCTCGTCGACGGAGCGGACCTGCTGGACCGTCATGGCGGCCGTCCCGGTGAGGGCGTTGGTCAGGGTGGACTTGCCCGCGCCGGACTGGCCGATCAGGGCGCAGGAGCCGGTGACGCGGGCGCGCAGGGCGTCCATCCCCTCGCCCGTCCCGGCGCTGACCGTCAGGACGGTGACACCGGGGGCGATCGCCTCGACGTCCGCCCGGACGAAGTCGCCGTCGTGGACCAGGTCGGACTTGGTCAGGACGATCAGCGGTTCGGCCCCGGACTCCCAGGCGAGGGCGAGCAGGCGCTCGACCCGGCCGGGATCGGGTTCCGCGGCGAGCGAGACGGCGATCAGTACGGTGTCGACGTTGGCGGCCAGCACCTGGCCCTCGGAGCGCTTGTGGGCGCCCTTGCGGATGATCGCGGTGGTGCGGGGCAGCACCGCGGCCAGGGCGGGGGCGGGCCGGGCGGCGGGGTCGTAGGCGACCCAGTCGCCGGTGCACGGGTTGTGCGCGGTGTCGGCCGTCATCACCGGGCGGGTGGCGGCCCGCCGCGTGACGGGCTCGCCGCTCTCCGGGTCGACGAGCAGCACTTCGCAGCTGCCGCGGTCCATCCGGACGATCCGTCCGGGGAGCAGACCGGCCTCGGCGAGCGGGGCGAACGCGGCGGCCCGGTCGTCCGTCCAGCCGAGCCCGGCGAGCGGGTGGGCGGGAGCGGGGGTGGACGTGCTGGTGGGGTCGTGCATGGTGATCAACGGGGACCCTTCGAGGGAACGGGCGGCCCCGGCCGGTCGGTGTCAGCGCGTGGGCGACACCGGAGGACGGCGGACCGGGAGCCAGGGGGTGACGGACTCGGTGGACTTCCGAACGCGGGGGAAAACACCTGCGTGAACCGGCCTCACGGCCCTCACCTCCTTCCTCTCCGGACGCGCCTCGGGCACCCCGCCACGGGGCGCCCTCGATCGGCGGACGCCACGCTAGTGGCCGCCCGTCACCCGCGCCACCGGTTTTCCCGGGGCGCGGCGCGGCTCACCGGCCGGAGCGGCGGCGCCGTTCGGTGCCGATCCGGCTGCTGATCCGGCGGCGGACGTCGCGCGGGGGCAGGAAGCCGGCCCAGCGTTCGGGGTACTCGCTGGGGGCGGGGCGGTCGTCGTCCTCGTCGAAGAGGTCCTCGTCGTGGCCCTCGGCGAGGCCGAACTGGCGGGCCCGCTCGGCGCGTTCGACGGCGCGGCGGGCGGCGGCCTCGCGGCCGCGCTCGACGGCGGCGTCCTCGGCGAGGCGCTCGTTCTCGGCGCGGGCGTCGGCGGTCTCGACGGTGGGCCAGCGGCGGTCTATCGCGGCGTTCATGGCGGCGCCGATCAGCACGGCCAGCGCCACCACGAAGATCCACAGCAGCACGGCGACGGGTGCGGCGAGCGAGCCGTAGACGGAGTGGCCCTCGACCGAGCTGACCAGGTAGAGCCGCAGGCCGACGCTGCAGACCACCAGGACCAGCAGGGCGACCAGGGCGCCGGGGATGTCCTCGCGCCAGGGCGTGGAGACCGGGACGGCCACGTGGTAGAGGGTGGTGAGCGAGACGACCAGCAGGACGATCGCGGCGGGCCAGTAGAAGCCGGTGATCGCCCCGGTCCAGCTCGGGAAGGTGTTGATCAGCAGGCCGGGCCCGGCGACCAGCAGCGGCAGCACCAGGGAGCCGATGACCAGGGCGCCGAGGTAGAGGCCGAGCGACATCAGCCGGGTCTTGACCAGGCCGCGCTTGCCGTCGAGGCCGTACATGACGGTGATGGTGTCGATGAAGATGTACAGCGCCCGGGAGCCGGACCAGAGCGAGAGCAGGAAGCCGATCGAGATCAGGTCGGGCCGGGCGCTGTCGAAGACGTCGCTCAGCAGGGGCTGGACGATCTGGTCGATCGAGCTCGGTGAGAGCACCGTCCCAGCTGCTGAGACGATGTCGTTCTTGAGCTTGTCGATGGTGCCCGCCCCGAGGATGTCGTCGAGGTAGCCGAGGGTGCCGGCCAGGCAGAGCAGCAGCGGCGGGATCGACAGCAGGGTGAAGAAGGCCGCCTCGGCGGCGAGCCCGGTGACCCGGTACTCGACGCAGGTGTTGGTGGTGTCCTTCACCAGCGCCCACGCGGTGCCGTACCAGGTGGTTCGCTTGGCGGCGCGGCGCCGTCCGCCGCGGCGGCGGGAGGGGCGGTCCCCGGCCGGTCCCGGTGCTCCGGCGGGGTGGGGGGTACTGCCTGCTGCTTGCACGCCCCTACGGTATCGGCCCGGGCCGCGCGGGCGGCGCCCCGCCGTCCGGCGCCGGGCGGGCGGCGGGGCCCGGAACAGGCCCGCCCCGCCGATCGTCCCACCATGCGGAACATCAACGTCCAGGATTCGGACGACAGTGGACCGCGAGTCGCTCGCCGTGCGAATCTCTTGCCATGTCTAGCGCCGGAACCACCCTAGTTGGCCGACTCCACGTCGACCTCCTTCGCGTGTCCAGCGCCATCTGTCCGGTGACCTGAGCCCTCCGTACGCCGCACCGCACGGCGCCATCCCCGCCGTCGCGGATGTGCGCAAGACCCTGCCCGGCCAGCGTCACCCCCTCCTGCCGCCTGCGTCCAGAACGCCGCAGGTGGGAGCGGAGCGCGTCCGGGGCCGCCAGCACCTCGCACCTGCCAAGCCGCTCAAAGGACTGACACCATGGCCCGCACTCCCGAAACGGTCGAGCCTCAGGACGGCGCCGCCCCCGCGGCCCGCCCCGCCGCCCGCAAGGTGACCCGCCACCGCGGCGAGGGCCAGTGGGGCATGGGGCACTTCACGCCTCTGAACGGCAACGAGCAGTTCAAGAAGGACGACGACGGTCTCAACGTGCGGACGCGCATTGAGACGATCTACGCCCACCGCGGCTTCGACTCGATCGACCCGAACGACCTGCGCGGCCGGATGCGCTGGTGGGGCCTGTACACCCAGCGCAAGCAGGGCATCGAGGGCGGCAAGACCGCCGTCCTGGAGCCGCACGAGCTCGAGGACGAGTTCTTCATGATGCGGGTGCGCATCGACGGCGGCCAGCTGACGGTGGCCCAGCTGAAGGCGATCGGCGAGGTCTCCGAACAGTACGCCCGCGGCACCGCCGACCTGACGGACCGGCAGAACGTCCAGTACCACTGGGTGCGGATCGAGGACGTCCCGGCGATCTGGCAGAAGCTGGAGGCCGTCGGCCTGTCCACCACCGAGGCGTGCGGCGACTGCCCGCGCGTGGTGATCGGTTCCCCGGTCGCGGGCATCGCCGCGGACGAGATCATCGACGGCTCCTGGGCGATCGACGAGATCCACCGCCGCTACATCGGCAACAAGGAGTTCTCCAACCTGCCGCGCAAGTTCAAGACCGCGATCTCCGGCTCCCCGCTGCTGGACGTGGTGCACGAGATCAACGACGTCGCCTTCGTCGGCGTGGTCCACCCCGAGCACGGCCCGGGCTTCGACCTGTGGGTCGGCGGCGGCCTGTCCACCAACCCGAAGCTGGGCGTGCGGCTCGGCGCCTGGGTCCCGCTGGAGGACGTCCCGGACGTCTGGGCGGGCGTGGTCGGCATCTTCCGCGACTACGGCTACCGCCGCCTGCGCAACCGCGCCCGGTTGAAGTTCCTGGTCGCCGACTGGGGCCCGGAGAAGTTCCGCCAGGTGCTGCAGGACGAGTACCTGAAGCGCGAACTGGCCGACGGCCCCGGGCCGCAGGAGCCCAGCAACCGCTGGCGCGACCACGTCGGCGTGCACCGGCAGAACGACGGCAACTTCTACGTCGGCTTCGCGCCGCGGGTCGGCCGCGCCAACGGCAAGCTGCTCACGCAGATCGCCGACCTGGCCGCCGAGCACGGCTCGAACCGCCTCGCCACCACCGTCGAGCAGAAGATGATCGTGCTCGACGTGGCCGAGGACCGGGTCGAGTCCCTGGTGGCCGGCCTGGAGGCGCTGGACCTGCGGGTCACCCCCTCCACCTTCCGCCGCGGCACGATGGCCTGCACCGGCATCGAGTACTGCAAGCTGGCGATCGTCGACACCAAGGAGCGCGGCCGCACCCTGATCGACGAACTGGAGCGCCGCCTGCCGGAGTTCGACGAGCCGCTGAGCATCAACATCAACGGCTGCCCGAACGCCTGCGCCCGGATCCAGACCGCCGACATCGGTCTCAAGGGCCAGCTGGTCACCGACGCGAACGGCGAGCAGGTCGAGGGCTTCCAGGTGCACCTGGGCGGCGCCCTGGGCCTGGACGCCGGCTTCGGCCGCAAGATCCGCGGCCTGAAGGTCACCAGCGCCGAACTGCCCGACTACGTCGAACGCGTGCTGACCCGCTACCAGGCGGACCGGCAGGACGGCGAGCGGTTCGCCCAGTGGGCGGTCCGGGCCACCGAGGAGCAGCTGTCGTGAGCGAGCGTGCTGCCCCTTTCTACTGCCCGTACTGCGGGGACGAGGACCTGCGCCCGTCCGAGAGCGGCCACGGCGCGTGGGAATGCCGGGCGTGCCGCCGGGGCTTCCAGCTGAAGTTCCTCGGACTGCTGTCAACGAACCACGGGGGTGACGGACATGACGACCGCGACTGACTACGAGGCGATAGCCGTCAGGGCCGGCCGCGAGCTGGAGGAGGCCACCGCGCAGGAAGTCCTGCGCTGGGCCGCCGACACCTTCGGCAAGCGCTTCTGCGTGACGTCCTCGATGGAGGACGCGGTGGTCGCTCACCTGGCCTCCACCGTGCTGCCCGGCGTGGACGTGGTCTTCCTGGACACCGGCTACCACTTCCCGGAGACCATCGGCACCCGGGACGCGGTCGCCGCGACCATGCCGGTCAACGTGATCACGCTGACCCCGAAGCTCACCGTGGCCGAGCAGGACGCCCAGTACGGGCCGAACCTGCACGACCGCGACCCGGACCTGTGCTGCTCGCTGCGCAAGGTCGAGCCGCTGAACCGCGGCCTGGGCGGCTACGACGCCTGGGCGACCGGCCTGCGCCGCGACGAGTCGCCGTCCCGCGCCGACACCCCCGTGGTGGCCTGGGACGCCAAGCGCCGCAAGGTGAAGATCGCCCCGATCGCCCGCTGGACGCAGGACGACGTGGACGCGTACGTCCAGGCCAACGGGGTGCTGCTGAACCCGCTGCTGTGGGAGGGCTACACCTCGATCGGCTGCTCGCCGCTGTCCTGCACCGCCAAGCCCGGCGACGGCGAGCAGGGCCGGGCGGGCCGCTGGGCGGGCTCCGGCAAGACCGAGTGCGGCATCCACCTCTGAACCCGCCGGGCCCACCGCACCACCGGCACCACCGAACCACCGTCACCGACCGTCAGGAGTAACCACCGTGACCACCGCCGAGACCGAGGCCGCCGGCCGCGAGCGCGGCGCCACCGTGTGGCTGACCGGCCTGCCCAGCGCGGGCAAGACCACCCTCGCGTTCGCGCTGGCCGAGCGGCTGCGCGCCGAGGGCCACCGGGTGGAGGTGCTGGACGGTGACGAGATCCGCGAGTTCCTCTCCAAGGGCCTGGGCTTCTCCCGCGAGGACCGGCACACCAACGTCACCCGGATCGGCTTCGTCGCCGAGAAGCTGGCGGCCAACGGCGTCAAGGTGCTGGCCCCGGTGATCGCCCCGTTCGCCGACTCCCGGGCCGCGGTGCGCGAGCGGCACGCCGCCCACGGCACCGAGTTCCTGGAGATCCACGTCGCCACCCCGGTCGAGCTCTGCTCCGAGCGGGACGTCAAGGGCCTGTACGCCAAGCAGGCGGCCGGCGAGATCTCCGGGCTGACCGGGGTCGACGACCCGTACGAGGCCCCCGAGAAGCCGGAGCTGCGCCTGCAGACGCAGGGCCGCTCGGTGGCCGAGTCCGCCGAAGAACTGCACGCCTTCCTGACCGAGAGGGGCTTGGCATGACCGTCACCACGCAGCGCCTGTTCCGGGCCGAGGACACGCCCTTCGCGCTGTCCCACCTGGACGCCCTCGAAGCGGAGTCGGTGCACATCTTCCGCGAGGTGGCGGGCGAGTTCGAGCGGCCGGTGATCCTGTTCTCCGGCGGCAAGGACTCCATCGTGATGCTGCACCTGGCGCTGAAGGCGTTCGCGCCCGCGCCGGTGCCGTTCGCCCTGCTGCACGTGGACACCGGGCACAACTTCCCCGAGGTGCTGGCGTACCGGGACCGCGCGGTGGCCAAGCACAACCTGCGGCTGCACGTCGCCGCGGTGCAGGACTACATCGACCGCGGCGTGCTGCGCGAGCGCCCGGACGGGCTGCGCAACCCGCTGCAGACCGTCCCGCTGCTGGACGGCATCGAGTCCAACAAGTTCGACGCGGTGTTCGGCGGCGGCCGCCGCGACGAGGAGAAGGCCCGCGCCAAGGAGCGCGTCTTCTCGCTGCGCGACGAGTTCGGCGCCTGGGACCCGCGCCGCCAGCGCCCCGAGCTGTGGTCGCTGTACAACGGCCGGCACGCGGTCGGCGAGCACGTCCGGGTCTTCCCGCTGTCCAACTGGACCGAGCTGGACGTCTGGCAGTACATCGAGCGGGAGAACATCGAGCTCCCGGAGATCTACTACGCCCACGAGCGCGAGGTGTTCCGGCGCGACGGGATGTGGCTGACCGCCGGGGAGTGGGGCGGCCCGAAGGAGAACGAGCCGGTCGAGACCCGCCTGGTGCGCTACCGCACCGTCGGCGACATGTCCTGCACCGGCGCCGTCGACTCCGACGCCGACACCATCGAGGCCGTGATCACCGAGATCGCCGCCTCCCGCCTCACCGAGCGTGGGGCGACGCGCGCCGACGACAAGATGTCCGAGGCCGCCATGGAGGACCGCAAGCGCGAGGGGTACTTCTAAGCAATGAGCACCACCCAAGAAGCCACCGCCACCTCGCTGTTGCGCTTCGCCACCGCGGGCTCCGTCGACGACGGCAAGTCCACCCTGGTGGGCCGGCTGCTGCACGACTCCAAGTCGGTGCTGGCCGACCAGCTGGAGGCCGTCGAGCACGCCTCCCGCCGCCGCGGCCAGGAGGCGCCCGACCTGGCGCTGCTGACCGACGGCCTGCGCGCCGAGCGCGAGCAGGGCATCACCATCGACGTGGCGTACCGCTACTTCGCCACCGCCCGGCGCCGGTTCATCCTCGCCGACACCCCGGGGCACGTGCAGTACACCCGCAACATGGTCACCGGCGCGTCCACCGCCGAGCTGGCCGTGGTGCTGGTCGACGCCCGCAACGGCGTGGTCGAGCAGACCCGCCGGCACGCCGCGGTCGCCGCCCTGCTGCGCGTCCCGCACGTCGTCCTCGCGGTCAACAAGATGGACCTGGTCGACTACGCGGAGCCGGTGTTCGCCGCCATCGCCGAGGAGTTCACCGCGTACGCGGCCTCGCTCGGGGTCAAGGACGTCGTGGCGGTGCCGATCTCGGCGCTGGCCGGCGACAACGTGGTCGAGCCCTCCGCGAACATGGACTGGTACGGCGGCCCGACCCTGCTGGAGCACCTGGAGACCGTCCCGGTCGGCACCGACCCGAGCGTCGAGCCGGTCCGCTTCCCGGTCCAGTACGTGATCCGGCCGCAGAGCGAGGAGTTCCACGACTACCGCGGCTACGCGGGCCAGCTGGCCTCCGGCGTGCTGCGGGTCGGCGACGCGGTGACGGTGCTGCCCTCGGGCCACACCACCACCGTCGCGGCGATCGACGCGCTCGGCGCGTCCACCGAGATCGCCTGGGCCCCGCAGTCGGTGACGGTCCGCCTCGCCGACGACATCGACATCTCCCGCGGCGACCTGATCGCGGCCGGCCCGCTGCCCGTCCCCACCAAGGACGTGCGGGCCACGGTCTGCCACCTGAACGAGCGTCCGCTGCACGTCGGCGCGAAGGTGCTGCTCAAGCACACCACCCGCACCGTGCGCGCCCTCGTCAAGGAGATCTCGTACCGGATCGACATCGACTCGCTCGAACAGCGTTCCGGAGCCGAGGGGTTGAACGTCAACGACATCGGCCACGTGGTGCTGCGCACCGCCGAGCCGCTGGCCCTCGACGACTACACCGACAACCGCCGCACGGGCTCGTTCATCCTGATCGACCCGTCCGACGGCACCACGCTCACCGCCGGCATGGCGGGCGAGGCGTTCGACACCGTCAGCACCACCGACGCTTCCCAAGAGGAGGACTGGGTCTGATGCCCAGCGAGGCGTTCTCGGGCATGGACAAGGAAGGCGGCCGCATCGGCAGCGGCGTCCTCGGCAGCGGCCAGGGCGGCCTGACGCGATGTGGGGGCGGACAGGGGCGCTGAGCCCCTGTCACCGGGCCCGCACGCCGCCGTTCCTTCCCACAGCAGGCACGGCGGAGGCGGCCCGGACCCGGCAGCACGACAGGCACGAACCTTCCTTCCTCTCTCGAACGGGACACCTCTCATGGCACCGAGCACCGAGCCCACCCATACCTCCGCACGCCCCCGCGCCGGCCGGACCAGACGCGCCGCCGTGGCGACCGTCGCCGTGCTGACCACCGCCGGCCTGCTGTCGGCCTGCTCCTACGGCTCCAAGAGCGACGACAAGGCCTCCGCCTCCGCCAAGCCCGCCGCGAGCGGCGCGAAGCTCTCCGCGGACACCGTGAAGATCGGCTACTTCGCCAACCTCACCCACGGCACCGCGCTGGTCGGTCTCAAGCAGGGCATCCTCCAGCAGGAGCTGGGCAGCACCCAGATCAAGACCCAGGTCTTCAACGCGGGCCCGGCCGAGATCGAGGCGCTGAACGCGGGCTCGATCGACATCGGCTGGATCGGCCCCTCCCCCGCCATCAACGGGTTCACCAAGTCCGAGGGCAAGTCGCTGAAGATCATCAGCGGTTCGGCCTCCGGCGGCGTCAAGCTGGTCGTCAACCCGGACAAGATCAAGACCCTGGACGACCTCAAGGGCAAGAAGCTCGCCACCCCGCAGCTCGGCAACACCCAGGACGTCGCCCTGCTCAACTACCTGGCGGAGAAGGGCTACAAGGTCGACGCCCAGACCGGCGACGGCGACGTGAAGGTGCTGCGCACCGACAACAAGGTCACCCCCGACGCGTACAAGTCCGGCTCCATCGACGGCGCGTGGGTGCCCGAGCCGACCGCCTCCAAGCTGGTCACCCTGGGCGCGAAGGTCCTGCTCAACGAGAAGGACGTCTGGCCGGACAAGAAGTTCGTCATCACCAACCTCATCGTCTCGCAGAAGTTCCTCAAGGAGCACCCGGACGTGGTGGAGGCCGTGCTGCGCGGCTCGGTGAAGACCAACGCCTGGATCAAGGCCAACTCGGCCCAGGCCAAGGACGTCGCCAACGCCCAGATCAAGGCCGACGCGGGCAACTCCCTGGACGCCGCGATCCTCGACCCGGCCTGGCAGGACATCGACTTCATCGACGACCCGCTGGCCAGCACCCTGCAGGCCGAGGCCGACCACGCCGTCACCGCCGGGCTGCTCAAGAAGCCCAACCTGGACGGGATCTACGACCTGACCCTGCTCAACAAGGTGCTGAAGGAGAACAACCAGCCCGCCGTCGCCGACGCCGGTCTGGGCACCAAGTAAGTCTCCCAGGCCCCGAGGTCCGCGCCCCGCGCCCGCCCAACCGATGCCCACTCACCGGGCGGGCGCGGGGCCGGACCCCGGACACCGATCCCTTCCCTGCCCGGAACCACACCCGCAGGAGGTGCCCGTGACCACGGCACTGACCACCTCGCCCGACGCCGCCGGCGCGGGCCGCCCGGACGGCGACACCGCCGTCCGGATCTCGCACGTGCACAAGACCTTCGGCCGCCCCGGCACCGCCGCACCGGTGCTGGAGGACATCAACCTCACCGTCGCACCCGGCGAGTTCGTCACCCTGCTCGGCGCCTCCGGCTGCGGCAAGTCCACCCTGCTCAACCTGGTGGCCGGCCTGGACAAGCCGACCTCCGGCACCATCGAGGTGCCCGGCGGCCGCCCCGCCCTGATGTTCCAGGACCACGCGCTGTTCCCCTGGCTCACCGCGGGCAGGAACATCGAACTCGCGCTGCGCCTGGCCGGCGTCCCCAAGGAGGAGCGCCGCCCCGAGGCCGAGCGGCTGCTCGAACTCGTCCGCCTCCAGGGCTCCTACAGGAAGCGCGTCCACGAGCTCTCCGGCGGCATGCGCCAGCGCGTCGCGCTGGCCCGCTCGCTCGCCCAGGGCTCCCAGGTCCTGCTGATGGACGAGCCGTTCGCCGCGCTCGACGCCATCACCCGCGACGTCCTGCACGACGAGATCACCCGGATCTGGGCGGAGAAGCAGCTCGCCGTCCTGTTCGTCACCCACAACGTCCGCGAGGCCGTCCGGCTCGCCCAGCGCGTCGTGCTGCTCTCCTCCCGCCCCGGCCGGATCGCCAAGGAGTGGCGCATCGACCTGCCGCAGCCGCGCCGCATCGAGTCCGCCGGGGTCGCGGATCTGTCCATCGAGATCACCGAAGAACTGCGTGGGGAGATCCGCCGCCATGTCCAGCACTGACACCGCCGCCACTCCCCTCACCAAGGACGGGTCCGCCGACAGCGCGAGCGTCGAGGCCGGCCTCGACGCCCTGGAGACCGTCCAGGCGCAGCGCCCCCCGCTCTCCGCGGTGCTGCGCCAGAAGGTCCTGCCGCCGGTCCTCGGCGTGGTGCTGGTCCTGGTCGTCTGGCAGCTCGCCTACAGCCTCCACCTCACCACCCCCGACAAGCTCCCCAGCCCCGCCGACGTCTGGGACTCGCTCACCGAACTCTGGTACGCCGGAACGCTGTTCTCCATCATCTGGACCAGCGTCTGGCGCGGCCTGTCCGGCTTCGTGCTGTCCGTCGTCATCGGCACCCCGATCGGCCTGGTCGTCGCCCGGATCAAGCCGGTGCGGGCCGCGCTCGGCCCGGTCCTCTCCGGCCTGCAGTCGCTGCCCTCGGTGGCCTGGGTGCCCGCCGCGATCATCTGGCTCGGCATCACCAACTCCGCCATGTACGCGGTCATCCTGCTCGGCGCCGTCCCGTCCATCGCCAACGGCCTGATCAGCGGCATCGACCAGGTCCCGCCGATCTACCTGCGAGCCGGCCAGACCCTCGGCGCGACCGGCCTGCGCGGCGCCCGCCACGTCCTGCTGCCCGCCGCGCTGCCCGGCTACCTGGCCGGGCTCAAGCAGGGCTGGGCCTTCTCCTGGCGCTCCCTGATGGCCGCCGAACTCATCGCCGCCTCCCCCGACCTGGGCCTCGGCCTCGGCCGCTACCTGGAGAACCAGCGCGAGTTCTCCAACATGTCCGGCGTCCTGCTCGGCATCCTGCTGATCCTGTTCGTCGGCGTCGCCATCGACCTGCTCTTCTTCTCCCCCCTGGAGCGCCACGTCCTACGCACCCGCGGCCTCCTCGTCAACTCCCGCTGACCCCATGCCCTCCCGCACCACACCCTCCACCCCCGCGCCCCACCAAGGGCGCGGGGCCCAGCCCACCCCGGACCGGGGACGCCGCGACCCGGCCACCCCAACTCCGACGCCCCGGCAGGGGAAGAGCAGCCTGGCCACCCCAACCTCCGCGCCCCGCCAGGAGCGCAGCGACCTGGCCACCCCAACTCCCGCCCCTCGCCAGGAGCGCAGCGACCTGGGCACCCCAACTCCCGCCCCTCGCCAGGAGCGCAGCGACCTGGGCACCCCAACTCCGGCGCCCCGTCAGGGGCGCGGGGAACTGCGCGCCGCGGAAGGCGACTTCCCGCAGCCGGACGCCGCCCCCGCCCCTGCGCGCCGAACGCCGCCCCCCGCTGCGGTCGCACCCCCGCCCCCGCTCCTGCTGCTCGCGCACGGCTCCCGCGACCCGCGCCACGCCGCGACCGTCGAGGCCCTCGCCGCCGCCGTCCGCGTCCTGCGTCCCGAACTGCCGGTCACCACCGCGTACCTGGACCACTGCGCCCCCCGCATCGCCCAGGTCGCCCCGCGCCTGACCGACGCGATCGCCGTGCCGCTGCTCCTGAACCGCGCGTTCCACGCCAAGCACGACATCCCGGCCGCCCTGCGCGCCGCCGGTTCGGCGATCCCGGTCGCGGACGTCCTCGGCCCCTCCCCGCTGCTCCTGGACGCCCTCGACCGCCGCCTCGCCGAGTCCGGCCTGGACGTCGCCGACCCGGCGGTCCGGGCCCGTACCGGTGTCGTCCTGGCCGCGGCCGGTTCCTCCGACCCGGCCGCGAACGCCACCACCCGGGCGGTGGCCGCCGAGTGGCGCCGCACCCGCGGCTGGGCCGCCGTCGGCACCGCCTACGCCTCCGCGACCGCGCCCACCGTCCCCGAGGCCCTCGCCGCCCTGCGCGCCGTCCCGGCCGTCCGCCGCACCGCCGTCGCCCCGTACCTGCTGGCCCCGGGCCTCCTCCCGGACCGGATCGCCGCCGCCGCGGCCGCCGCCCGCGCCGACCACCTCGCCCCGGTCCTGGGCGCCGCCCCGGAGTTGGCCCGCCTGGTCCTGGCCCGCCACTCCGAGGCCGCCCGCGCCCTCGACGCCCCGACCGCCCACACCGCCTGAGGCCGCCCCGCCTGAGGCCGCCCCGCCGGGGCCCCGCAGCCGGTCAGCCGACCCGGCGCAGCGTGAACCCGTCGCCCGGCGTCCCCGCGAACAGCAGGTCGAGGCGGCCGCTGAGGGCGTAGACGCCGCCGCCCGGTCCGGCGGTGATCGCGGTGGGGTCGGTGTCGGTCAGCGGGCGCTCGGCGGTCAGGGCGGCGCTGCGCCAGCCGTCGGCGCTGCGCAGGGTCAGCTCGGCGTCCCGGCCGTCGTCGCCGAGGTGGTTGGTGACGGCAAGCAGCGAACCGTCCGGCCGCCCCAGCATCCCGTCCAAGCCGACGAACCGGTCCCCCGCCCCGCCCGCGCCGTCGGCTCCCCGCACCTCGATCCGCGACAGCTCCGCGGGCCGGTCGACCGGGATGCGCCACAGCGTGGCGTCGTCGGTCTTGCCGACGACGAGCACGCCGTCCCGCCAGACGATGCCGTTGAGCCCGATGCCGCCGGCGGGCGCGGCCAGCCGCGGGTCGCGGACCAGGACGCCGGCGGTGCCGTCGGGCGTGACCCGGTAGACGAGCGGCGCGAGGGTGTCGGTGACGTACGCGGTGCCGTCGGGCGCGTAGGCGACGTCGTTGGCGAGGTGCGGTCCGCCGTCGGCGGCGGCTGCGGCCAGGTCGGCGTGGAAGAGCCGCCGTCCGGTGCGCAGGTCGTACGCGCCGAGTCCGGCGGTGTGCGCGGTGCTCGCGGGGGTGCTGCGGCTGCCGACCCCCAGGTCGCCGTCGGCGACCAGGACCCGGCCGCGGGCGGGGTCGGCGTGCAGGCCGATGACGCTGACCAGGTGGGCGGGGTCGTCGACCAGGGTGCGCAGCGTCCCGTCGGGGCGAACCTCGCTGACGGTGCCGTTCACCATCGAGCCGACCAGGAAGCGGTGGTGCGCGGCGTCCCAGGTGGCGCCCTCCGGGGTGGCCGCGGCGCCGTGCCCGACCACCACCGCGGGGCCGCATCCCGCGCCCACCGCGCCCGCCGTACCCACCGCGCCCGCGGGCGCCGCCACCCCCGCGACCAGCGCCGCCACCAGGCCCGCCCCGACCAGCACCTGACGGATCGTCATCTCTTCTCCTCCTGCTACCCCGGCGGCCGTCCCGCCGGACGCCTCCACCCTCCCGCCGCCCGCCGGGGCCCGGCAGTGCGTGCGGATACTGGTAGTCGCGGTGACAGGCAGCGCGGGACGGAGGGGGACGGACATGGCGGGGGCGGAGTTCCGGCGGGATTCGCTGGCGGGGTTCCTGCGGGCGCGGCGCGCGGCGCTGTCGCCGGAGCAGGTGGGGATGGCGCCGGGGGTGCGGCGGCGGACGCCCGGGCTGCGGCGGGAGGAGGTGGCGCTGCTCGCGGGCGTGGGGGTGACCTGGTACACGTGGCTGGAGCAGGGGCGGGAGATCAACCCGTCGCCGGAGGTGCTGGGGGCGCTGGCCCGGACGCTGCGGCTGGACGCGGCGGAGACCGACTACCTGTTCCGGCTGGCGGGGCAGCCGCCGCGCCCGGCGCCGGGGGCGACGGACCTGGAGGTGGCTCCGGCGCTGCTGCGGCTGGTGCGGGCGCAGGCGCCCGCCCCGGCGTTCCTGACCGACCCGGACTGGGAGGTTCGGGCCTGGAACCCTCCGGCGGACGCCGTGTTCGACTTCTCCCGGGTGCCGCCGGAGCAGCGCAACCTGGCCTGGGTGGCGCTGGTGCACGGGCCGACCCGGCGCCGCGTCGTCGACTGGGAGCACCACGCCCGCCGCACCCTGGCCGAGCTGCGCGCGGCGTACGCGGAGCGCGGCGGCGACGGGGACCCGGCGGCGGCCCGGCTGGCGGCGCTGGTCGAGCGGCTGCGGGCCGCCGCCCCCGAGGTCGGTCGGTGGTGGGACGAGCACCGGGTGCGCGAGCGGGTCGGCACCGAGAAGGACCTGCGGCACGAGGCGGTGGGCCTGCTGCGGCTGGACCAGGTGGTGCTGGGCGCCCCGGGCGGCCTGCGCCTGGTGGTGCTGGCCCCGCGCGACGCCGTCACCGCCGACCGGCTGGACGCGCTGGCGGCGGCCGCCGAACCGCAGCGGTCCTGACCGGGCCCGGGGCGTCGGATTCCTCCTTGCCGCCGGTGGTTCGAACCGGAATGATCTCCCCGTGCATCACCTCATCGCCCCGATCACCGTCTTCGTGATCCTCGCCCTGATACGCGGCTACCGTTCCCGGAGCACCGGGCCGTCCGCCCCGAAGTCCCCCGCCCGGAAAGCCCCCTACCGGGTACCGGAGTCGTTCGACGCCACCGCGTACGGGCTGCCGCCCCGCGCGGCGCTCGACCCGACCCGGGTCGGCCCGCCCTCGCCCGCCCGGGCGAGGGCCGCGCAGGCGGTGGCGGACGCCGCCTGGGGCGGCGACTGGCGGTCCGCCGCCGACCACCTCGCCGCGGCCGCGGGCGACTGGGACGAGCACTGGTCGCGCTTCGAACTGCTGCGCGCGGTCGCCCGGGAGGACGACGCCTGGCTGACGGCCTGGCGCGCGGCGGACCCGAACAGCTGCGACGCGGCGGCCCTGGAGGCGGACCTGATGGTGCACCGCGCCTGGGCGATCCGGGGCGGCGGGTACGCGAACGAGGTCCCGCCCGAGAAGATGGCCGAGTTCCGGGCGCTGCTCCCGGCGGCGATCGAGGCGGCCCGCCGGGCCGCGCTGCTGGACGCGGCGAACCCGGCGCCCTGGGTGGTCATGGTGACGGCGGCGCGCGGCGCGCAGATCAAGCCGGACGGTTTCCGCCCGCTGTGGGAGGGCCTGGTGGCCCGGGCCCCGCACCACTACGAGGGGCACTGGCAGGGCATGCAGTACTGGTGCGCCAAGTGGTTCGGCACCAACGGACAGATGATGCGGTTCGCCGAGGCCGCGATGGACGCCGCCCCGCCGCGCAGCCCGCTCGCGGGCCTCTACCTGCACGCGCTGTCCGAACTGGAGTCCCGCGACTCCGGGCTGCCGACCGGCGCCGCCGCGACCGCCCGGCTGGAGGCCGTCGCCCGGGCGCTGTCCGAGGTCCCCGCGGAGGACCCGCGCCTGCCGGGCCTGCGGCACCTGCTGGCCCACTACCTCGGCCGGGCCGGGCTGCACGCGGCCGCGCTGGAGCAGTTCCGGCTCATCGGCCGCTGGTGCGGCGCCCAGGTGTGGGCGGACCGGGGCGACCCGGCCGAGGCGTTCCACGCGGCCCGCGCCGAGGCGGTGGAGAAGTCGGGCGCCCGGCCGCTGCCGCCCGAGCAGCAGTGGCGGGAGAAGAACCCGGACGCGGCGTTCCACCGCTGAGCCCGGGCCGCCGCCCCCGGGACGCGTGCGCGGCCGTGCGCGGCGGTGGGTTCGTCCCCGGTGGACGGCAGCGGGGTGGTGGGACCGGCCCGGGAGCCGTCGGGGAGGTGCGGGTCGACCCGGCCGCGCCGGAGCGCGCCCTCGGGGTTGCGGCGCGGCGCGGCGGTCTCGTGCCGGGGCAATGCCGCGCAACGGTCATGGAACGGCGGGGAGACCAACACGCCGTCACCCGTCCGAGTGAGGCCCGGAATCGGCGAGGCGTTCGTGCACCCACGGGTCCGCGGCGTGCCGCGCCGCCTCCCGGCGGGCCGCCCGGAACCGCTCCCCGAGGTCCCCGTACGGGGCGTCCGCCCACCGCCAGGCGCCGACCGCGCACGCCTGCCGCAGCGGGGTGCCGCCCCGCACCGCGGCGAGCAGTTCCTCCTGCAGCCGCCGACGCCCGCCCGCGGCGAGCAGGACCTGGGCCAGCCAGCGCGGCGAGGAGGGATCGCCGTCGGCCAGCAGCGCCTCCAGCACCGGCCCGTAGTGGGCGCGGGCCGCGGAGCGGTCCTCGGCCAGGTGCCGGTAGGCGGTCTGCCGCTTGTGCCCGATCCGGTGGTACTGCGCGTACCCGGGGGCCCGGGCGGCCAGCGCGGCGACCCGCTCGTCCGGTTCGATCCGGGCTTCGATGCCGAGCGCCGCGAGCAGCGCGTCCAACGCCGCCTCCTGCGCGTCCAGCCGCGCCCCCCGGTCCAGCCCCGCGCCCCGGTCCAGCCCCGCGCCCTGCCCCTGCTCCATGCGTCCGCCCTCTCCGGCTCTCTCCGCTCTCCACCCGGCCCGCCCGCAGATACTTGCAGGCGCGGGAATTTGCGTACCTCGAATAAGCTTGTCACCGGTAGGACCCACCGACGAAGGGAGCACGGGCCATGACCCGACCGGACCCCGGCCTGGCGCACGGCTGGTGCGCCCTCACCGCCCTGCACGGCCGGATCGAGGCCCACGTCGAGCGCGCCCTGCAGGCCGAGCACGAGCTCAGCGTCCGCGAGTTCTCCGTGCTGGACGTGCTCTCCGTCCAGCACGACGGCGACGGCGGCCACTTCCGGATGAACCAGCTCGCCGACGCGGTCGTGCTCAGCCAGAGCGCCACCACCCGCCTGGTCACCAGGCTGGAGGACCGCGGCCTGCTGGCCCGCTACCTCTGCCCCACCGACCGCCGCGGCATCTACACCAACGTCACCCCGGACGGCCTCGCCCTGCTGGAACGGGCCCGCCCCACCAACGACCGCGCCCTCGCCGAGGCCCTCGACAGCGCCGAACAGCGCCCCGAACTCGCCCCCCTGGTGACCGCCGTCCGCGCCCTCTCCCGGCCCGCCCCCGCCCCCGTCCCCGCGGGCTGAACCCGCCCGCCGCTGACGGCCCGTCGGCGGTCCGAGGACGGCCCGCACGAGAACGCACCCGCCGCCCACAGCGCCGAACGCCCCCGCCGGGCCGGGAGCACCGCCGGTGGGCGACCGCACCGCACGTCCTCGCGCCGGGCCGCACGCACCCGGCTCCCGGCACCGCCGCCGACCGGGCAACAGCCTCCCGGCCCCCACCCCGAACAACGACCTGTCGGCCCCCACCCCGAACCGGGGCCGGGGGCCGGTGGCCGTCCGGCGTCAGTCCGTCTTGCGGCGCTGGCGCCCCGTGCCGTAGTTGGCGCCGCTCTTCGAGCCGGAGCCCGGCTTCGCCCGGCCGGAGGCCTTGCCGATGAAGCCCGCCGCCATCTGCGAACTCCCGGCGCCGGGGCGCTGCTTGGGGCGCGGCCGGCGCGGGTTGCCGCTCATGTCGACGTCCCTGGGCAGGCCGCTGTCGGCCCGCTTCGCCGGGCGGCGGCGCGCCTCGCCGTCCACCGGCTTCGCCCCGCCGCGCCCGCGGCCCCGGCCGCGTCCGGCGCCCTCGCCGTTCGCCGCCGCGGGCTGCTCCTGGGCGGGGGCGGCCGCCGTCGCCGGGACCGGCAGGGTGACGGCCACGCCGGAGGGGGTGCGGGCGCCGGTGATGCGTCCCAGCTCGCCGTCCTGGGGACGGACCTTGGTGACGGTCGGGCGGATCCCGGCGATGCTCATCAGCCGGTTGACCTCGCGGCGCTGCTCGGGCAGCACCAGGGTCACGACGGTGCCGGACTCGCCGGCCCGGGCGGTGCGGCCGCCGCGGTGCAGGTAGTCCTTGTGGTCGATCGGCGGGTCGACGTTGACGACCAGGTCGAGGCCGTCGATGTGGATGCCGCGGGCGGCCACGTTGGTGGCGATCAGCGCGGTGACCTCGCCCCCGCGGAACTGGTCGAGGACGCGGTTGCGCTGCGGCTGCGACTTGCCGCCGTGCAGCGCGGCGGCGACCACGCCGTTGGCGCGCAGCTGCTTGGCCAGCCGGTCCGCGCCGTGCTTGGTGTGCACGAACATGATCACCCGGCCCTCGCGGGAGGCGATCCGGGCGGTGGTCTCGGCCTTGTCGGAGGGGTCGAGCTGCAGCAGGTGGTGGTCCATGGTGGTGACCGCCCCGGCCGACGGGTCCACCGAGTGGGTGACCGGGTCGGTGAGGAAACGGTTGACCAGCCGGTCCACGTTGCGGTCCAGGGTGGCGGAGAACAGCATCCGCTGTCCGCCCTCGGCGACCTGCTCCAGCAGCTTGACGACCTGCGGCAGGAAGCCCATGTCGGCCATCTGGTCGGCCTCGTCGAGGACGGTGATCGCCACGTCCTCCAGGAAGACGTCACCGCGCTGGATCAGGTCGTCCAGCCGGCCGGGGGTGGCGACCAGCACCTCGGTGCCGCGCCGCACCTGGTTGGACTGCCGGGTGATCGACATGCCGCCGACCACGGTGGTGATCCGCAGGTTCAGCACCCCGGCGTACGGGGCGAGCGCCTCGGTGACCTGCTGCGCCAGCTCGCGGGTCGGCACCAGCACCAGGGCCAGCGGCCGCCGCGCGGTGGCCCGCTTGCCCGCGGTGCGCACCAGCAGCGGCAGGCCGAAGGCGAGCGTCTTGCCGGAGCCGGTGCGGCCGCGGCCGAGCACGTCGCGCCCGGCCAGCGCGTCCGGCAGCGTCGCCGCCTGGATCGGGAACGGCTCGGTGACGCCCTGCGCGCCGAGCTCCCTCATCAGCCCGGCGGGCAGCTCCAGCTCGGCGAAGCTCGCCGCGGGCGGACGCGACGGGGTGCCCTGCACGGGCGTGAAGTCCTCGGCGACCGCGGCCGCGGGCACGGCGGCCCGGCGCGGACGGCGCGGCTGCTCACCGCGCGGCGCCGCGCCCCCGCCGGTGCGGGGCGCGCCGCTGCGCGGCTTCCCGCCGCGGGCGCGCGGCTTGCTCTCCCCGCGGGACTGCTCACCGCGGGACTGCTCGGAGGTACGGGACTGCTCGCCGCGGGGCCGGTCGGTACGCGGGCGGGACTGCTCGGGCATGCGTGTTCCACTTCCTGAGGGGCCGTCGGCCCGCGCGCGGCGGGGGCCGCGGAGGGGCTGAACGATGAACCGGCCGCCAGAAAGGGTGAGAGGGGTCGCCCCGGCCGTCGGGCGACATGGACGAGGGCCCGTACCCTGTGGAGGTACGGGCCCTCGCCTGCAACATCTAGGAGTCGGCGTGAGCCGGGACTCAGATGGCGCGGATGTTCTCCGCCTGCGGGCCCTTCTGGCCCTGGGTGACGTCGAACTCGACCTTCTGGCCCTCGATCAGCTCACGGAAGCCGGTCGACTGGATGTTCGAGTAGTGAGCGAAGACGTCGGCGCCGCCGCCGTCCTGCTCGATGAAGCCGTAGCCCTTTTCGCTGTTGAACCACTTCACGGTGCCGGTAGCCATAACCGTCTCCACTTTCACTGGGGCATTGGGACACACACCTCGTGCGCCCCACGTAGCCGCGATCCCCATCCGGAGACTAAACACCGGACAAAACAAATGCGCCTGTCGGTTGGAACCAGCAGGCGCACACACACGTTCATGGGAACCAATACTGCAACTGCTTCGACAATAGCACGCCCGGCCTCGTCAATGGGGGCAATGGTTGCGCTGGTCACACCGTGTTTCGCGGGTACGCGAAGGGGGCATGCGGTCCGTTCGGACCGCATGCCCCCGCGCACCGGGCCCCCGGGTCGTCCGGCGACCGCCGGATCAGGCCCGGCCGGCCGGCTCCGGCTCGCGCTCGCCGATCGCCTCGGGGCCGTGGTCGGGCATCGCGCCGTGACCGGGCCACCACGCCTTCCTGCCGAGCAGCGCGGTGAGCGACGGGGTGAAGAACATCGCCATCACGAAGGCCGCCAGCACGATGCCGATGGCCAGCGCGAAGCCCAGCTCGGCGAAGAGGACGTTGCCCGCCAGCATGAAGGTCGCGAAGGACGCCGCCAGGATGAAGCCCGCCGCCGCGACGGTCGGACCGGCGTGCCGCAGCGCCTCCTCGGCCGCCTTGCGCGGGCTGCGGCCCTCGCGGGCCTCCTCCCGCAGGCGGGCGATGATCAGGATGTTGTAGTCGGTGCCGATCGCCACCACGAACAGGTAGATGAAGATCGGCAGCATGAACATCAGGCCGGGCTGGGAGCCGATCTTGAGGAAGGCCACCGTGGTGGCGCCCAGGGTCGCCGCGAAGCCGAGCCCGACCGAGGCCATCAGGTACCAGGGCGCGACCACGCTGCGCAGCTGGAGGCCCAGGATCAGCAGGATCAGCACGCCCGCGATCGGGAAGACCAGCTTGTAGTCGTGGGTCATCGCCAGGTTGATGTCCTTGAGGACCGCCGAGGTGCCGCCGACCAGGGCCTCGCTGCCGCCGGGGGCGGCGGCGTGGGCGGCGGTGCGCAGCTCCGCGACGGTGTCGATCGCCGCGTTGCTGGCCGCGGAGTCCTTCAGCGTCACCTTGAAGTCGGCGGTGCTGCCGTCCTTGCTGATCCTCGGGGGGGTGTCGACGCTGGCCACGCCGGGGACCTCGCCGAGCTTGGCGCTGAAGCCGTCCAGGGCGGCGGTGTCGAGCTTGCCGTCTGCGGTCAGGAAGACGTGCGTCGGGTCGGCGCTGCCGAGCATGTGGGCCTTGCCGAGGCTGTCCGTGACGACCATGGACTCCGCGTCCTTCGGCATCATGCTCTTCGCCATGTCGAAGGTGCCCTGGTAGCCCAGGCCCGCCAGCGAGAGGACGGCCAGCAGTCCGCCGGAGACCAGCGCGACCACGCCGGGGCGGCGACCGACGAACACGCCGATCCGGTGGAAGCGGGCGCCCTTGGGCTCCTCCATCCACTTCTTGCCGGGCCAGAAGGTGGCCTTGGCCGGGATGACGGCGAGCACGGCCGGGAACAGCGTCAGCGAGGCGAGCGCGGTGACGACCACCGAGATGGACAGCGCCGGGCCCAGCGAGGTGAACATGCCCAGCTCGGACAGGAGCAGCACGGCGAAGGCGACGGTGACCGCGCCGGCCGCCGAGGCGATCGCCTCGCCGACCCGGCCGACGCCGTTGGCCACGGCCGACTTGCGGTCGTCACCGGCGCGCAGCCGCTCGCGGTAGCGGAACATCAGGAACAGGAAGTAGTCGGTGCCGACGCCGAGGATGACCACGATCTGGATCGCCGAGGCGATCGTCGAGCCCTTGAGGTGGAACAGCTCGGTGATGGTGCTGATCAGGCCGCTGGCGGTGAGCATCGGGACGATCGCCAGCAGCACCGGCAGCCAGCCGACCAGCAGGCCGCGGAAGATCACGCCGACGATGCCCACGATCAGGACCACGGTGGCGACGAAGGTGATCGCGTCGGTGGCGCTGGAGGCTTCCTTCTGGTCCAGCGACACCGCGGCCTGGCCGCCGACCTGGTACTTGAGCGCGGTGCCCTCGGTGAGCTTCTTGCCCTCGGTGCGCAGGGCCTTGGCCGCGTCGGTGTACTCGTCGGTCTGCATCTTGGTCTTGTCGATGGCGACCGCGCCCATCGCGTAGTGACCGTCCTGCGAGATGGTGTGCGTCTCGGCGGAGGGTGCGACGACCTGCTGGACCAGCGGGATGTGCTTGTCGTCCAGCCCCTTGGTGACCTTGGCGATGTCGGCCCGGTCCGCGTCGGTCAGCGCGCCGCCGTCGGTGCGCTCGAACAGCAGGACGGCGCCCGGCGAGAACTCGGCCGGGAACTTGTCCTCCTGGACCGCCGAGGCCCGGATCGCCTCGTAGTGCTTCGGCAGGAAGTCGGCCTCGTCGGTGGTGGCGCTCATCTTCGGGGCGAAGGCGGTCAGGGCGACGGCGGCGACCACCCAGGCCGCGATCACCCACCAGGCCCGCTTGACGACGAAGTGTCCAAGTCGGTGGAACATGCTCGAAATGCCTCCTGGGCATGGTTCACCGCCGCCGGGGGGACGGGGACCGGGCAACGGCTCTGACCGGCGGGCGGGCCCCAGCGGGGCCTAGCCGGTCGGCAGGTAAGGACGAGTGAGCATCCTACGTGACCTTACTTGCCGCCCGGCAAGTGGGTTTCGCGTCTGCCCCCCAGGGACGGCCACGGAACCGGCCCCGCTCCATCCTCACCCGGTCCGGACCCCCCTCACCTCGTGCTCCGGGTGGAGATCGCTCCCCCTCAGGGTGGACGTCGCACCGGCCCCCGAGGAGGAGACCCTCACCCCGGGGGTGGGGAAAACCCCCTACTCGACCCTGGGGCCAGGTTCAGGGAAAAGCCGGTGACTAGCCGGATGGTCCGTCAAGGCGCCGCTCCCTAGCGTTTGTCGTGCCGCCGGAACCGCGTCCGCGGCGCACTGACCGGGGCGGTCCGCCGACCGTCCGACACCTGGGGGAGCCAGCCGTGAAGCAGGGAATCGCCGCCACCATGGGCGCCTGGAGCGCCCGCCATCGGAAGACCGCGGTCTTCGGCTGGCTACTGTTCGTCGTGCTCGCCTCCTTCCTCGGCGGCGTGCACGGCTCCGACAAGGTCACCGACGCCGAGTCGATGCCCGGCCAGGTCGCCCGGGCCGCGAGGATCCTGGACGACGCGGGCCTCAAGTCCCCGGCCGGCGAGACGGTGCTGGTGCAGAGCGCCGCGCTGACGGTCGACGACCCGGCCTTCCGCGCCGCGGTCGACCAGGTCTCCGCCGCCGTCCGGGCCACCGGCCGCACCGGCGAGCCGCACAGCCCGTACGACACCGGCGCGCTCTCCGCGGACCGGCACTCCGCGCTGCTCCAGTTCACCGTGAACGGCGCGGACCGCGAGGCCGCGGTCGCCAACGTGCCCGCGGTGATGGACGCGGTGGCGGGCGTGCAGCGGCAGCACGCCGACCTCGTGATCGAGGAGTACGGCGAGGCCAGCTCCGGCAAGTGGTTCAGCGACCAGTTCAAGGACGACTTCGCCCGCGCCGAGTGGACGGCCGTACCGCTGGCCCTGGGCATCCTGCTGGTCGCCTTCGGGGCCGTGGTCGCCGCCGTGCTGCCGGTGGTGCTGGCGATCACCGCCTTCGTCGCCGCGGGCGGCCTGGTCGCCCTCTCCTCCGGGCTGCTGCACACCAGCGACGACGCCAGCTCCGTGATGCTGCTGGTCGGCCTCGCCGTCGGCGTCGACTACTGCCTCTTCTACCTGCGCCGCGAGCGCGAGGAGCGCGCCGCCGGCCGCGACCGGGCCACCGCGCTGCGGATCGCCGCCGCGACCAGCGGCCGGGCCGTCCTGGTCTCCGGCGTGACGGTGGTGGTCGCCATGGCCGGGATGTTCCTCACCGGCATCGCCGACTTCCGGGCGATGTCCTTCGCCACCATCGTGGTCGTGGTCACCGCCGTGCTCGGCTCGCTGACGGTGCTGCCCGCCCTGCTCTCGATGCTGGGCGACCGGGTGGAGAAGGGCCGCCTCCCCCTCCTGCACCGCCTGCGCCGCGAGGCCGGGAGCGGCAGCCGGTTCTGGAACGCGGTGCTCACCCCGGTGCTGCGCCGCCCGCTGGCCGCCGCCGTGCTCGCCACCGGCGTGCTGCTGGCGATCGCCGCCCCGCTGCTGACCATGCACACCGCGAACCTGACCTTCCAGCAACAGCTCCCGGAGGGCAACTCCCTGGTCGCCACCTCGCAGCGGGTCGAGGCCGCCTTCCCCGGCAGCCCCTCCCCCGCCACCGTCGTGGTCAAGGCCCGGGACATCACCTCCCCCGAGATGACCGCCGCCCTGGCCGACCTGCAGTCCCGCGCCCTCGCCACCGGGAGGATGCACGGCCCCACCGGGCTGACCGTGCACGCCGAGCAGAACGTCGCGACGGTCGACATCCCGCTCTACGGCAGCGGCAACGACGAGACCTCGGCCGCCGCGCTGAAGGCCCTGCGCGAGGAGGTCGTCCCGGCCACGGTCGGCAAGGTGCCCGGCACCGAGGCCCCGGTCACCGGCAGCACCGCCGGATCGGTCGACTTCAACGCGCAGATGTCCGGCTCGATGCTGCCGGTGTTCGGCTTCGTGGTCGCCTTCGCCTTCCTGCTGATGCTGCTCTCCTTCCGCTCCCTGTCGGTCGCCGTCACCGCCGTCCTGCTCAACCTGCTCTCCGTCGGCGCGGCCTACGGCGTGCTCGCCCTGGTCTTCCAGCACGGCGTCGGCGCCTCGCTGATCGGCACCGCGGGCGTCGGCGCGGTGGAGAGCTGGGTCCCGCTGTTCCTGTTCGTGATCCTCTTCGGCCTCTCGATGGACTACCACGTCTTCGTGGTCTCCCGGATCAAGGAGGCCCGGGACCGCGGCCTGGACACCCGCGCCGCCGTCGCCCACGGCATCCGCACCACGGCGGGCGTCGTCACCAGCGCGGCGGTGATCATGGTCGGGGTCTTCGCGGTCTTCGGGACGCTCTCCATGCAGTCCATGAAGCAGATGGGCGTCGGCCTGGCCGTCGCCGTCCTGATCGACGCCACGATCATCCGGGCCGTGCTGCTCCCCGCCGTGATGAGCCTGCTGGGCGAGAAGAACTGGTACCTGCCCCGTTGGCTGCACTGGCTGCCCCGGATCGAGGCCGAGGGCCTGCCGGGCGGCGCGGAGCACGGCCCCGCGGGCGCGGCGGACGGCGGGGCCGAGCTGCTGGGGGCCGGCGTCCACCGGTAGCCCCCGTCCGGGAACCGGCACCGCACCGCCGGGGAGTTCCCCGACAATGAACGGGTGATCTTCGACGAACCGAGGGCGCTGGCCCTCCTGCAGGAAGCGTGCGCCCCGGCCGGGATCGATCCGGCCGGGGCCGCGCTGCTCGCCCTGGGGCAGAACGCGGTCTTCGACCTGCCCGCCGAGGGCCTGGTCGCCAAGGTGGGCCGCACTCCGGGGGAGGTCGCCCGGGCCGAGCGCGAGCTCGCGCTGGCCGGGTGGCTGGACGGCGCGGGCGTGCCGGTGGTCCGCCCCGCCGGGGCCGGGGTGCACGTGGTGCGGGAACACCCGGTGACGTGGTGGCACCGGCTGGCCCCGGCCGTCCGCCCGGCCCGGCCGGTCGACCTGGCGCCGCTGCTGACCGCCCTGCACGCGCTGGAGGCGGCGCCCGTCCCGCTCGGGCGGCGCGAGCTGCTGGCGCCGGTGGACGGCTGGCTGGCCGCCGCGGAGGGCCACGTCGACCCGGCCGACACGGCCTTCCTCCGTGACCGGAAAGAGACCTTTCTCACCGCGATCGCCGAGCTCACCCCCGTCCTGCCGCCCGGCCCGATCCACGGCGACGCGCTCCCGCGCAACGTGCACGTCACCCCGGACGGGCCGGTGCTGCTCGACCTGGAGTACATGGCGGCGGACTTCCGCGAGCACGACCTGGTGGTGCTGGCGCTCAGTCAGGACCGGTACGGCGTACCGGCCGAGGAGGTCGCCGCCTTCGACGCGGCCTACGGCTGGGACGTCCGCGACTGGCCCGGCTTCGCGGTGCTGCGCGGGGCTCGGGAGACCGCGAGCGCGGCGTGGGTGGCGCAGCAGGCGGCCGGGAACCCGTCCGCGGCGGCCGAGTTCCGCCGCCGGGTGGACTCCCTGCGGGACGGGGCGACAGCAGTACGCTGGTTCGCGTTCTGACCGTTTGAATCGCTTTCCGACCGTTAACTTCCGTTCTGCCCGCTTCCGTCCGCCCGCCGCGCCCGCGGCGCACCCCGCCGCCCTGTGACGCGGCCCACAACCGGACGGAACCACCCCGCTCGTGCCTGGCGTCGTACCGGACGCCCCGCCCCGTGGCGGCCGGTACGACGTCAGGAGTCGCCCCATGGTGAAGTCCCGCATACCCGCCCCCCGTCGTTCCCTCCTGCTCGGCGCCTCCGCGCTGCTCGGCACCTCCGCCCTGCTGGTGGCGTGCGGTGCCCAGGGCTCCCCCTCCGCGCTCGGGGACGCCGCGCACCGCACGGCCTCCCCGAGCGCGAGCACGAGCGCGGGCCCGAGCGGCGCGGCGGGCGGGGACCCCTCGGTGGCGGCGCGGCCGACCCCGGGCGGGGACGCGGAGACCACCGCCGCGCCCACCCGCACCCCCTCGCCGTCCGCGAGCAGCTCCCCGACCCCCGCCGCGCCCTCCTCCTCGCCGTACGCGTCCCCGTCGGCGCCGCGGACGACCGTCCCCGCCCAACCGGGCCCGAGCGGCACGCCCGGCGGCGCCTCGCACGCGTCCGCCACCAACGTGCTGCGGCACACCGCCTCCGGCGGGCGGACGGTCGCGCTGACCTTCGACGACGGCCCGGGCCCGGCCACCGGCCAGGTGCTGGACCTGCTGGCGCAGTACGGCGCCAAGGCGACGTTCTGCGAGATCGGCGACAACGCGAAGACCCGCCCGGCGGCCGTGCAGCGGATCCTCGCCGAGGGCCACCGGCTGTGCGACCACACCGTGGACCACCCGCAGCCGATGCACACCCAGACTCACGAGCAGCAGGTCGCCGAGATCCGCGACGCCAAGGCGGACATCGAGCGGGCCGCGGGCGGCAGCCCGACGATCACCTGGTGGCGCGCGCCGGGCGGCGACTTCACCGCGGAGAACGAGCGGATCGGCGCCGACCTGGGGATGAAGTCGCTGGGCTGGACGGTCGACCCGCGCGACTGGTCGCGCCCGGGCGTGCAGGCGATCGTCTCCACCGTGCAGCAGAACCTGCGCCCGGGCGGGGTGGTGCTGATGCACGACGGCGGCGGCGACCGCAGCCAGACGGTGGCGGCGCTCAAGCAGTTGCTGCCCTGGATGGTCGCCCAGGGCTACACCTTCGACTTCCCGCAGTCCTGACGGGCTGCCGCCACGGCGGTCGGGCCGCCGCGGCAGCGGTCAGGAGGCGTCCTTGAGCGGCCAGCGCGGGTCGACCACGGCCGCCGGGTCCTTGCGGCGCAGCCAGCTCTGCAGGTCGGCGGCCCAGGCCCGGTGCCAGTCGACCTGGCGCCGGTGCAGTTCGTCCAGCGGCAGGTCGCCGGCCTGGGCCGGGTACCGGTGCCCGAGGGCGACGGCGACCCGGACGGCGGCCAGCGCGTCGCTGCCCGCCTCGTGGGCGTCGCGCAGTTCGACCCCGTAGACCTCGCAGACCCGCTGCAGGGTGCGCGAGCCCTTGCGGTACTTGTCCAGGGCGCGGTCGACGACCATCGCGTCGACCACCGGGCCGACCGGGCCGCCGAGGCGCTCGGCGAGGGTGGGCAGGCCGTGGCGGCGCAGTTCGGCGTCGAGCAGGGAGAGGTCGAACGGGGCGTTGAAGGCGACCACGGGGCGGCCGGTGGCGAGCCGTTCGACCAGGACGCGGGCGATCTCCTCGACCGCCTCGGCGGCGGGGCGCCCGTGCGCGCGGGCCTCGGCGTCGGTGATGCCGTGGATGGCGGCGGCCTCGGCGGGTATCGGGACGCCCGGGTCGAGCAGCCAGGTGGTGGCGCCCTGGACGGTGCCGCCGAGGGTGTCGACCACGGCGGCGGTGACGATCCGTGACTCCTCCGGGTCGGTGCCGGTGGTCTCCAGGTCGAAACCGGTGAGCGGCCCCTTCCACCAGGTCATGGGGTGTGTCCTTCCGTCAGCACTGCCAAGGTGCGTCCATCATCGCCTGCCGCAGTGACAGCCTCCGCGGCCCGTCTGCCCCCCGGACGGGCGGGCACGCGCTCAGGAGACCGGCCGGGAGTCGCCCCACAGCCCCTCGAACTCCTCCCGGTAGACCTCCAGCAGCCCGGCCTCGGTGCCGCCGGACTCCTGCCCGGCGCCGCCGCGCAGCACCAGCGCGGGCGACTCGATGCCGCGCGCCTTGCGCAGGTAGGGCTGGACGACGCCGAGGTCGGTGGAGCGCCGCCGCCCGCCCGCGCCGGTGGTGCGCTGGCCCTCGACCAGGTACGCGGTGAACCGGGGCAGTTCGTCGAAGACCCGGATCTCGAAGCTGCCCTGGTCGCGCAGCCGGGCCCGCACCCGCCGCACGTGCATGATGTTCATCTCCACGGCGCGCCCCAACTCGCCGCGCCCGATCCCGAGTTCGCGCTCGCGGCGGCGCACCGCGCTGCTCGCCGGGTTGAGGAACAGCAGCCGCACCCGGCAGCCCTCGGAGGCGAGCCGGACCAGCCGCTTGCCGGTGTAGTTCTGGCAGAGCATGCCCAGGCCGATGCCGACCGCGTCCAGGCGCCGGGCGCCGTCGAGCAGGTCCTCGACCGGCAGGTCGCGCTGCAGCCGGACCCGGTCGGGGTGGACGGCGACCACGTCGGCGTACCGCCCGGCGACGAGCTCCTCGACCACGTCGGCGGGGACGCCGCCGTGCCCGCCGTCGAGCAGGGCCAGCAGCCGGGCGGCGGCCCGCTCGGTCTGGTCGAGGACGGTCTGCGACAGGGCCCGGTTGCGGGAGACCACGTGCCGGGCGACCTCCAGTTCGTCGAGCGCCAGCTCGATCTCCCGGCGGTCCACCAGGTGCGGCTCGAAGCAGGGCCAGTGCTGCACCATCAGCTCGCGCAGCTGCGGCAGGGTGAGGAAGACCAGCGGGTCGTCGTCCAGCGGGTCGAGCAGGTAGCCCTTGCGGCGGGAGACCTCGCGGACGGCGGCGGCCCGGTGCACCCACTCCTCGCCGGCCGGTCCGGCGGCGGCGGTGACCCACTCCTCGCCGTGCGCGGGCGCGTAGACCGGGCGCAGCACCTCGTCGACCAGGGCGCGCATCCGCTGCTCGACCAGGTTGAGCCAGACGTAGGCGCGGCCCGCGAGGCGGACCCGGCGGTAGGCGTCGTCCCACTGGTCGGCGGCCCAGGCGGGGGGCAGGCCCTCGACGGGGCCGGTCGGCGGGGGCAGCGGGCCCCTGCCGCCGCGGACGACCAGCGTCGGGGCCTCGCTGCTGCCCGCCCGCGGGTCCGTGCCGTCGCCGCCGGCGGGGAACCCCATCCGCTACCTCACCTCTCGTCCGCCGCCCTGCGGGTGGCGGTGCGTCCGCTGTGTCGCTCCACCACGACGGCCCTGGTCGCACGCCGCGTGGGCCCGGGGCTCGCGGTCCGGGACGATCAAGGGTATCGCCCGCCGCCGCCGGGCCGCAGCCCTCTTGACAGCAAGCGGATCCGGTCCCGACGGTCCGTCACCGCCCGGCCACGCCGCGCCGACGGACCGGGCCGCCGGGACACCCGTTCGGGCGAACCACGCGCGGATGGACGAGGAGTTCGGGCCGCCGCCGGGGAGTATGCGGATGTGCCGTGCGTCACCTGGTTGCCGCCCCGCACATGGCCGGGCGCTCCGCCGGGAACCCCCCGTAGGAGCGCCACTTCGCGTCTGGCACAAGGAAGTTGAGGACACATGCAGGTCTGGCCGGGGAAACCGTACCCGCTCGGCGCCACCTACGACGGCGCGGGCACCAACTTCGCCGTGTTCTCCGAGAGCGCGCACCGGATCGAACTCTGCCTGCTCGCCGAGGACGGCACCGAGACGGTGGTCGAACTGCGCGAGACCGACGCCTTCGTCCGGCACGCCTACCTCCCGGGCGTGCAGCCCGGCCAGCGCTACGGCTTCCGCGTGCACGGCCCCTACCAGCCGGGCCTGGGCCAGCGGCACAACGCCTCGAAGCTGCTGCTCGACCCGTACGCGAAGGCGATGAGCGGGCACATCGACTGGGACGAGTCGGTGTACGGCTACCACTTCGGCGCGCCCGAGCGCCGCAACGACCTGGACTCGGCGCCGCACACCATGCACTCGGTGGTGATCAACCCGTACTTCGACTGGGGCACCGACCGGCCGCCGCGCACCGACTACCACCGCACCGTGGTCTACGAGGCGCACGTCAAGGGCCTGACCAGGCTGCACCCGGGCATCCCGGAGGAGATCCGCGGCACGTACGCGGGCCTGGCCCACCCGGCGGTGATCGAGCACCTGGCGAAGCTGGGCGTGACCGCGATCGAGCTGATGCCGGTGCACCAGTTCGTCCGCGACCACCGGCTGCGCGACCTGGGGCTGTCCAACTACTGGGGCTACAACACGATCGGCTTCTTCGCCCCGCACTCCTCGTACTCCTCCACCGGCGACCGCGGGCAGCAGGTGCAGGAGTTCAAGTCGATGGTGAAGGCGTTGCACGCGGCCGGGATCGAGGTGATCCTCGACGTGGTCTACAACCACACCGCCGAGGGCAACCACCTGGGCCCGACGCTCTCCTTCCGCGGCCTGGACAACGCCTCGTACTACCGGCTGGCCAAGGACCAGCGCTTCTACGAGGACACCACCGGCACCGGCAACTCGCTGCTGATGCGCAGCCCGCACGTGCTCCAGATGATCATGGACTCGCTGCGCTACTGGGTCACCGAGATGCACGTGGACGGCTTCCGCTTCGACCTCGCGGCGACGCTGGCCCGGCAGTTCCACGAGGTCGACCGGCTCTCCTCGTTCTTCGACCTCGTCCAGCAGGACCCGGTGGTCTCCCAGGCCAAGCTGATCGCCGAGCCCTGGGACCTCGGCGAGGGCGGCTACCAGGTCGGCAACTTCCCGCCGCTGTGGACCGAGTGGAACGGCAAGTACCGCGACACCGTCCGCGACTTCTGGCGCGGCGAGCCCGCGACGCTGGCCGAGTTCGGCTCCCGGCTGACCGGCTCCTCCGACCTCTACCAGGACGACGGCCGCCGCCCGATCGCCTCCATCAACTTCGTCACCTGCCACGACGGCTTCACCCTGCGCGACCTGGTCTCCTACAACGACAAGCACAACGAGGCCAACCACGAGGACAACCGGGACGGCGAGTCGCACAACCGCTCCTGGAACTGCGGCGCCGAGGGCGACACCACCGACCCGGCGGTGCTGGAGCTGCGGGCCCGCCAGCAGCGCAACTTCATCGCCACCCTGATGCTCTCCCAGGGCGTCCCGATGCTCTGCCACGGCGACGAGGCCGGGCGCACCCAGCGCGGCAACAACAACGCCTACTGCCAGGACTCCGAACTGACCTGGGTGCACTGGGACGGCGCGGACGCCGCGCTGCTGGAGTTCACCCAGGGCATGATCTGGCTGCGCCGCGACCACCCGGTCTTCCGCCGCCGCCGCTTCTTCCACGGCCGCCCGGTCTCCGGCACCCACGACGACCTCACCGACATCGCCTGGTTCACCCCCGCCGGGGAGGAGATGACCAAGCGGGACTGGTCCACCTCGTACGCCAAGTCGCTGACCGTCTTCCTCAACGGCAACGCCATCTCCGAGCCGGACCGCCGCGGCGGCAAGATCGTCGACGACTCCTTCCTGCTGATGTTCAACGCCCACTTCGAACCGCTCACCTTCACCGTCCCCGCCGACCACGGCGAGGCCTGGCAGGTCGTCGTCGACACCGCCCTCCCCGCCCTCCCCCCGCGCGGCACCGGCCCCCGCGTCAAGGCGGGCGACACCCTCCGCCTCGCCGACCGCGCCCTGCTGGTGCTCCAGCGCCCGGCGTAGCGGTCCCCCGGGGCCCGCCGTTCGCCGGGCGCCGGATCGGGGTATCTCCTCTCGCAGGGCGAAATCGCAGATCAGAGGGGGTACGAAGTGTCTCGTCGGTGGTTGGTGACCGGGTGTTCGTCGGGGCTGGGGCTGGCGCTCGCGCGGGCGGTGGTGGCGGCCGGGGACCGGATCGTGGCGACCAGCCGGGGGGCCTCGCCGTTGGACGAGCTGGCGGCGCGGTTCCCCGGGCAGGTGGTGCCCGCCCGGCTGGAGCTGCGCAGCGCGGCGCAGTGCGCGGCGGTGGTGGAGCTGGCCCGCGAGCGTCTGGGCGGGGTGGACGTGCTGGTGAACAACGCCGGGGTGGGCCTGTTCGGGGCGGTGGAGGAGGTCTCGGACGCGGAGCTGCGCGAGCAGCTGGAGGTGCTGGCGGTGGCGCCGTGGCGGCTGGCGCGGCTGGTGCTGCCGCTGATGCGGGCGCAGGGCGGCGGTCACGTGGTGAACGTCTCCTCGGTGGGCGGCCGGATGGCCTTCCCCGGCCTGGGGGCTTACGTGGCGGGCAAGTTCGCGCTGGAGGGGATGAGCCTGGCGCTGGCGGCGGAGGCCGCGCCGTTCGGGGTGCGGGTGACGGCGGTGGAGCCGGGCGGTTTCGCCACCTCGTACGGGAGCTCGCTGGCCGAGACGGCGGCGAGGCTGCCGGAGTACGGGGAGGCGCTGGCGCCGATGCGCGGGGCGCTGCGCGGCATGGCGGGCGACGCCGAGCTGAACCGGCCGGAGGCGTTCGCGGAGCTGGTGCTGCGGGTCGTCGCGGCGCCGGCGGGCCCGGTGCGGGTGCCGGTGGGACCGGACGCGTACGCGATGGTGGAGGCGGCGCTGGCCGGGGAGGCGGCGGAGCTGGCGGCGGCCCGGGCGCTGGCGGGCGAGGGGGTCGCGGAGCCCGATCCGGTCTGAGCGCGCCCGGCCCGCCGCGCGCCCGTTCGGCGCAGTGCGGGCGGTAGGGCGGGAGCGGCCAGGGTAGGCATGCGGGTATGACCTCAGCCGCCGCACGCTCCGAGACGGCCGCTACTCCGACGGCCAGTTACCGGCTCCAACTGCAGCCGGAGTTCACGCTGCGCGACGCCCGCCGGGCGGTGCCGTACCTGGCGGCGCTCGGCGTGTCGCACCTGCACCTGTCGCCGCTGCTGGAGGCGGTGGCCGGGTCGACGCACGGGTACGACACGCTCGACCACAGCCGGATCAGCGAGCAGCTGGGCGGCGAGGGGGCGCTGCGCGAACTGGCCGCGGAGGCGGCGGCGCACGGGCTGGCGCTGATCGCCGACGTGGTGCCGAACCACATGGCGCTGCCGGTGCCGGAGCGGCTGAACGGGCCGCTGTGGCAGGTGATGAAGAACGGCCCGGACGACCCGTTCGCGACCTGGTTCGACATCGACTGGACGGCCCAGCCGGGCCCGGTGGACGCGCCCGAGCGGGGGCGGCTGCTGCTGCCGCTGCTGGGCGACCGGCTGGGCGCGGTGCTGGAGCAGCTGGTGGTGGACGGCGGGGTGCTGCGCTACCACGAGCACGAGTTCCCGCTGCGGCCCGGCACCGAGGGCCTGCCGCTGCCGGAGCTGCTGGAGCGGCAGTGGTACCGGCTGTGCTGGTGGCAGCTGGCCGACGAGCAGGTCAACTACCGGCGCTTCTTCACCGTCAACGACCTGATCGCCGTCCGGGTGGAGGTCCCGGAGGTGTTCGAGGCGACGCACGGGGTGCTGCTGCGGCTGCACCGGGAGGGCGTGCTGGCGGGCTTCCGGATCGACCACCCGGACGGGCTGGCGGACCCGCGCGGCTACCTGCGGCGGCTCGCGGAGGCCACCGGCGGGGCGTACACGGTGGTGGAGAAGATCCTGACCGGGGACGAGGCGCTGCCCGCGGACTGGCCGTGCGCGGGGACGACGGGGTACGACGCGCTGCGCCGGATCGACGGGGTGCTGACCGACCGGCGGGGCGCGGAGAAGCTGTTCGCGGCCTACCGGCGGGACGTGGGCGAGGCGGCCGACCCGGCGGAGGCGGGCCGGGCCGGGCGGGCCGAGATGGTGGCGCCGGGCGGGGCCCTGTCGGCGGAGACCGAGCGGCTGGTGCGCCTGGTGGGGCGGATCTGCGCGGAGGGCCCGGAGCTGGCGGACCACTCGCCGCTGGCGGTGCGCCGGGCGCTGGAGGAGCTGCTGGCGCGGTACCCGGTGTACCGGCCGTACGTGGTGCCGGGCGAACCGGCCCCGGCGCCCGCGCGGGAGGCGCTGGCGGCCCCGGCGGACGCCTCGGACACCGACCTGCTGGTGCGGGCGCTGGCACTGGGCGAGCTGGGGCGCTCGGCGGCGAAGGACGAGTTCTGCCACCGGTTCGGGCAGACCGCCTCGGCGGTGGCGGCCAAGGGCGTGGAGGACACCGCGTTCTACCGGTTCAACGCGCTGTTGTCGCTGAACGAGGTGGGTGGCCTGCCGGAGCGTCCGGGCGTGTCGGTGGCGGAGTTCCACCGCTGGTGCGCCGAGCAGGAGCGGCTGTGGCCGGCCGCGATGACGGCGCTGTCCACGCACGACACCAAGCGCAGCGCGGACGCCCGGGCCCGCCTGGCGGTGCTGGCGGAGCTGCCGGAGGTGTGGGCGGCGGAGTGCGCGGCCTGGACGCTGGCGGCGGGCCCGTGCGCGGACCGCTCCACGGCCTGGCTGCTGTGGCAGACCCTGCTGGCGGCCTGGCCGGTGTCCGAGGAGCGGCTGCTGGGGGTGGTGCTGAAGTCGGTGCGGGAGGCGAAGCGGCGCACCTCGTGGAAGGAGCCGGACGCCGGGTTCGAGGGCTGGCTGACGCAGTACGTGCGGGGGGCGCTGGCCAATCCGGGGCTGTGCCCGCGGATCGCCGGGTTCGCCGGGCTGATCGCGCCGTTCGCCCGGGTGAACTCGCTGTCGGCGGCGCTGCTGCACCTGCTGGCGCCGGGCGTGCCGGACGTGTTCCAGGGCGGCGAGGAGCCGCTGTACACGCTGGTCGACCCGGACAACCGGGCGCCGGTGGACCTGGGCGCGCTGGCGGTGCGGCTGACCGACGCGCCGCAGCCGCGCCCGGGAGACCTGGCCCGGGAGAAGCTGCACCTGACCACCACGGCCCTGCACCTGCGCCGCACCCGCGAGCTGGGCTCCTACCGGCCGCTGGCGGCGGACGGCCCGGCCGCCGAACACCTGGTGGCGTTCGGCCGGGGCGAGCGGGTGCTGTGCGCGGCGACCCGGCTGCCGTACGGGCTGCACCGGGCGGGCGGCTGGCGGGAGACCACGCTGGAGCTGCCGCCGGGCCGCTGGACGGACCTGCTGACGGACCGCCACTTCACCGGCGGCCCGGTCGAACTGTCCTACCTGTTCCGGCAGTTGCCGGTGGCGTTGCTCTCGGAGGGGTCGTGATGCGGTACCAGGTGTGGGCGCCGGACGCCAAGGTGGTCGAGGTCGAGGTCGGGGCGATCCCGTACCTGCTGGAGCGCGATCCGGCCCGGCCGGGCTGGTGGCACGGCGAGGCGCCGGAGGGCGACTACGGGTTCCGGCTGAACGGGGGCCGGGCGCTGCCGGACCCGCGCTCGGCGTGGCAGCCGTTCGGCCCGGACGGGCTGAGCCGCCCGGTCGACCACGCGGCGTTCGCCTGGTCCGGGACGGCCTGGCGGGGGCGCCCGCTGCCGGGGGCGGTGGTGTACGAGCTGCACGTCGGGACGTTCACCGCGGAGGGGACGTTCGACGCGGCCGCCGGGAAGCTCGACCACCTGGTCGAACTGGGCGTGGACTTCGTCGAGTTGATGCCGGTGTGCGCCTTCCCGGGCCGCTCCGGCTGGGGGTACGACGGGGTGGACCTGTGGGCGGTGCACGAGCCGTACGGCGGCCCGGACGGGCTGAAGCGCTTCGTGGACGCGGCGCACCGGCGCGGCCTGGGCGTGGTGCTGGACGTGGTGCACAACCACCTCGGCCCGTCCGGCAACTACCTTCCGCAGTACGGCCCGTACTTCACCGACCGGCACCAGACGCCGTGGGGCTCGGCGGTCAACCTGGACGCGCCGGGCTCGGACGAGGTGCGGGCCTTCCTGATCGGCAGCGCGCTGTCCTGGCTGCGCGACTACCGGATCGACGGGCTGCGCCTCGACGCGGTGCACGCCCTGGTGGACACCCGGGCCCGGCACTTCCTGGAGGAACTCGCCTACGAGGTGCGGAAGTTGGCGCAGGCGACCGGGCGGCCGCTGTTCCTGGTCGGCGAGTCCGACCTGAACGACCCGCGCACCACCACCGCCCGGGAGGCGGGCGGGCAGGGCCTGGACGCGCAGTGGAGCGACGACTTCCACCACGCGCTGCACTGCCTGCTGACCGGCGAGTCCCAGGGCTACTACGCCGACTTCGCCGCCGACCCGTACGCGGCGCTCGCCAAGACCCTCACCAAGGGCTTCTTCCACGACGGGAGTTGGTCCTCGTTCCGGGGGCGCTCGCACGGCCGCCCGTTCCCACCGGAGCACGGGCACCGGCTGCTGGGCTACGCGCAGACCCACGACCAGGTCGGCAACCGGGCCACCGGCGACCGGCTCTCCGCGTCGCTGCCGCCGGGGCGGCTGGCGGCGGCCGCGGCACTGGTGCTCACCTCGCCGTTCACGCCGATGCTGTTCATGGGCGAGGAGTGGGGCGCGGGCACGCCCTGGCAGTACTTCACCGACCACACCGACCCTCAGCTGGCCGAGGCCGTCCGGCAGGGGCGGCGGCGGGAGTTCGCCGGGCACGGCTGGCGGGCCGAGGACGTGCCCGACCCGCAGAGCCCGGCGACGGTGGCCGCCTCCACCCTGGACTGGTCCGAGCCGCAGCGCGCCCCGCACGCCGAACTGCTGGCCTGGCACCGGCAGCTGATCCGGCTGCGGCGCGCCGCTCCGGAGCTCGCGGACGGCGACCTGGCGGCGGTGCGGGTGCGCCACGACGCGGCGGCCGGCTGGCTGGTGGTGCACCGGGGCCGCTACCGGGTGCTGGTGCGGCTCGGCGGCGAGGGGCAGCCGCTGCCCGTCCCGCTGGAGGGCGAACTCGCGGCGCTGGAGGGCTCGTTCGGGGAGGTCGCGGCCGGGCCGGACGACACGGTGCTGCTGGGCCCGGACGCGGTGGCCGTCGTCCGCACCGGCTGAGCGGTCACCAGAGGTACTCGGCGATCCGGGCGCGCAGGGCCGCCGCGTCCAGCCCGTAGGCGGCCAGGTGCTCGGGGATCGAGCCGTAGTGCCGGTGCTCGGCCCTCGGGACGCCCAACGACAGGACGCGGTGCGGCAGGTGGGCCAGCGCCCGGTGCGCCTCGCGCTCCGAGGTACCCACCAGGTAGGGCTCCACCAGCACCACGTCGGCCCGCTCGCCCAGCGCGGCGCGCAGGCCCGCCGCGTCGAACGGGCGGACGGTGGCCGCGTACAGCACCGTCACGTCCAGCGTCCCGGTGGCCGCCAGCACCGCGTCCAGCATCGGGCCGACAGCCAGCACCACGCCCGCCAGGCGCGAACCGCGGCGCACCGTCAGGAACGCGCCCGGTTCGACCGGCTGCGGTTCGGCGTTGCGGTGCTCGGAGAGCCGGACGTACTGCAGGGTGTCCTCGGCGGCCACCGCGTGGCGCAGCAGCAGGTCGGCCTCGGCGGGATGGCCGGGGACGTGGACGTGCCAGTCCGGGAGGGTGTCGAGCAGCGCGACGTCGCCCGGGGCCATGTGGGTGCGGCCGCCGGCCGGCCAGTCGTAGGAACCGGCGGCGCTCACCAGGACCGCGCCGACGCCCTGGTGGACCAGGTCCAACTTCAGCTGCTCGAAGGGCCGTTCGATCAGGAAGCTGGCGAAGGTGTGCGCGATCGGCCGCAGCCCGGTCAGTGCCAGGCCGCCCGCCACGCCGATCAGCAACTGCTCGCGGATGCCGACGTTCACCACCCGGTCGGGGTGGGCGCGGGCCACCTCGGCGAACTGCGCCACCCCGATGTCGGCGAGCACCAGCGCGGTGCGCGGGTCCCGCTCCAGCAGCTCGGTGACGGTAGCGCCGAACTGCTCGCGCATGGTCGCCTCGTGGACGCTCTGCATGGTCTCTACTCCCCTGCGCTCAGCCGTACTTGGGTTCGGTGCGGGCCACCACCGCGTACGGGCGGCCCGGGTGCGGGGCGGTGAACGCCCGGTGCAGCTGCTCGTGGTCGCGGCCGTCCACGGTGGCCGTCGCCCAGCCCTCCCGGGCGAAGCGGGACGCGATGCCGCCGCTCCAGCCGTGCGTGGCCGAGGAGTTGTCGATCACCACGGCGTGCAGCCGCTCCAGGCCGACCGCCCCGGCGAAGGCCACCGCCTCGTGGTTGGAGCCCTCGTCGAACTCGGCGTCCCCGATCAGCACCCACACCGCCGGACCGTCCAGCCCCTGCGCCCGCAGGCCCAGCGCCGTCCCCACCGCCAGCGGCAGGCCGTGCCCCAGCGAACCGGAGCCGATCTCCGCGCCCGGCACCAGCAGCCGGTCCGGGTGGTGGCCCAGCGGCGAGTCGTAGTCGCCGAAGCTGTGCAGCAGCTCCACCGGGAAGAAGCCCTTCGCGGCCAGCACCGCGTAGTACGCCATCGGGCCGTGGCCCTTGGACAGCAGGAACCTGTCCCGGTCCGGCGCGTCCACGGTGCCCGGGCGCACGTTCAGCACCCGGTCGTACAGCACCCACAGCACGTCCCGGGTGGAGTGCGCGGCCGGGGAGTGCTTCTCGTCGCCCGTCATCAGGGCGATCAGGCCCGACAGGTCGGCGTACCCGCGGCCGCCGCCGGCCGTGCGGGTCGCCGGGCCCGCGTCCGCCGGGTCGCTCGCCGTGCTCGCCGTGCTCGTCGTGCTCGTCACGCTCGTCATGGGAGACAGCCTCTGACTTCAAGCGCGCTTGAAGTCAAGCGCCCGCTCCCCGGTATCGTGCACGGTCATGACGCCCTCCCGGCACGACGTCCTCACCATCGGCCAGCTCGCCGAGCGCAGCGGCCTGGCCACCTCCGCGCTGCGCTACTACGAGAGCCTCGGCCTGATCCACTCCACCCGCACCACCGGGAACCAGCGCCGCTACCCCCGCGCCGCCCTGCGCCGGATCGCCTTCGTCCGGGCCGCCCAGCAGGTCGGCCTCAGCCTCGACGAGGCCCGCGCCGCGCTCGCCCGGCTCCCCGAGGACCGCGCCCCCACCACCCGCGAGTGGAACGCCGTCGCCATCGCCTGGCAGCACCGCATCGACCGGCAGATCGCCGAACTCCAGCTGATGAAGGCCAAGTTGACCGGCTGCATCGGCTGCGGCTGCCTCTCCCTGACCCGCTGCGGCCTCTACAACGCCGGCGACCGCGCCGCCGCCGCCGGACCCGGCGCCCGCTACCTCCTCACCCGCGATCCGGACGGCGGCCCCGAACCCGGCCCCGTACCGGAGGCGGAGTGCTGATCCACCGCTTTCCCGGCCCGCCGCCGCACCGCCCGGCAGGCCGTCTATGCTGCCCCCGGAAGCGCGTTCCACCGACGGGGGAGCAGATATGACCGACCATCAGGAAATCCCGCTCGACTGGATGTCCGGCGACCCGAGCACGCCGCCCTCCGCCGAGCTCCGCCCGGAGATCCCGCACCCGGCCCGGATGTACGACTACTACCTCGGCGGCAAGGACAACTTCCCCGCCGACCGGGCCGCCGCCGAACAGGTCCTGTCGCTCAGCCCGCTGGTGCGGATCAGCGCCCAGGCCAACCGGGCCTTCCTGCAGCGGGCCGTGCGCACCCTCGCCGAGCTGGGCGTGCGGCAGTTCCTCGACATCGGCACCGGCATCCCCTCGGCCGGGAACACCCACGAGATCGCCCAGGCCGTCGACCCCGCCGCGAAGGTCGCCTACCTGGACAACGACCCGATCGTGCTGGTCCACGGTCGCGCCCTGCTGGCCGGCTCCCGGCCCGGCACCGTCAGCGTCCTGCAGGCCGACCTGCGCGAGCCCAAGGCGATCCTCGCCGACCCGGCCGTCCGCGAGCTGCTCGACCTCGAACAGCCGGTCGCCCTGCAGCTGTTCGCGATCCTGCACTTCATCGACGACGCCGACGACCCGTACGCGATCGTCCGCACCCTGGTCGACGCCCTGCCCTCCGGCAGCTACCTCGCCCTCTCGCACGCCACCGGCGACTTCGCCCCGCCGGAGGACGCGGCCAAGGGCCCCGCCGTCTACCGGTCCGCGACCGCCCAGCTCAGCATGCGCAGCCGCGCCCAGGTGCTGCGCTTCTTCGACGGCCTCGACCTGCTCGACCCCGGCCTGGTCACCGCCCCGCTGTGGCGCCCCGACCAGGCCCCGCAGGACACCGACCACGAGGTCGCGATCTGGGCCGGCGTCGCCCGCAAGCCCTGACCCGACGGCCCGCGGCGGCGGCGCCGGTGGGAGCATGACGGGAGCCCCGCCCCGACGGACAGGACACCCGCCATGACCACCGCACCGCCGCCCCTGGTCGACGCCGACTGGCTGGCCGCCCGGCTCGGCCGTCCCGGGCTCGTCGTCCTGGACGCGGGCGTCGGCGCGCACCGGCACCCGACGGTCCGCATCCCCGGCGCCCGGGAGTTCGACCTCGACGGCGCCCTCTCCGACCCCGCCTCCCCGCTGCCGCACACCGCGCCCGCCCCCGCCGACCTCCAGCGCGAACTGCGCGCCCTCGGCCTCGACGACGACTCCACCGCCGTCCTGTACGACGGCGCGGGCGTGTACTCCGCCCCGCGCGCCTGGTGGATGCTGCGCGCCGCCGGTTTCGACCGGGCCGCCGTCCTCGACGGCGGCCTGCCCGCCTGGCGCGCCGCCGGGCACCCCGTCAGCACCGAACGGCCCGCCGCCGCCCGGGCCGGGAACCTCACCGTCCGGCCCCGCCCCGGCCTGCTCCTCGACCGGGACGCCGTGGCCGCCGCCCTCGCCGACCCCGGCACCGCCGTCCTGGACGCCCGCGCCCACGACCGCTTCACCGGCGCCGCGCCCGAACCCCGCCCCCACCTGCGCCGCGGCCACCTGCCGGGCTCCACCAGCCTCCCCTTCACCGAACTCCTCGGCCCCGACGGCCGCTACCTCCCCCTCCCCGAGCTCCGCGCCCGCCTCGCCACCGCCACCGCGGGCCGCCCCCGCCTCGTCGCCTCCTGCGGCTCCGGCGTCACCGCCTGCGTCCTCGCCTTCGCCGCCCACCTCACCGGCCACCCCTCCCCCGCCGTCTACGACGGCTCCTGGTCGGACTGGGGCCGCCCGGAGACCGGCCTCCCGGTCGCCACCGGCGCGTAGCGGCCCCCGGCGGGGTCCGCCGCCGAAGAGCTCAACGGCTCCCGAGGGCGGTGTCGTGCTCCGCCGGTTCCGGTACCGGCGCGGCGAGTTCGGTGGGGGCGCGGGCGGGGACGAGCAGCACCGGGCCGAGGTGCGGCCGAGCCGCCGGCACTGGGCAGGCTGTTCGCGCAGCAGGGCGGGGACGCCGGGGTCGAGCGCGGCGGGACACTGCGGCCGCAGGCCGCCGAGGGGACGTCCGGGGTCGGGAGCGGGGCCGACGGGAAGCCGTACCCGTTCGCGGGGTGCCGGTGGGGGCGGGGACTGCGGCCGGTGCGCCCGGTGGTGCGGCGGTCGGCGTTTGTGCCCGCAGCCCGTGCGGGCACGAATCGTTCGGGACGGAGTGCGCCGACCTGGGGCGATCAGGACTCCGCCGATCAGCACGAGGGGACTTCCTTGACCGCGCAGACCCCGCAGACCCCGCCGACCCCGCCCGACGGAACGCCGCCGTACCCGACCGCACCGCCGCCGACCCCCGCGGCCCCGGTCCGCCGGTTCGACCTGCAGGGGTGGAGCGCCGTGGTGACCGCCCTGGTGGGCGTCGCCACCCTCGGAGCCGGGTTCGCGGGCGGCTACCTCACCCAGTCGCAGGGCGCCCCGGGGAGCCGGCCGCAGCCGACGGTCACCGTCACCGTCCCCGGCCCGACCGTCACGGTGACCGCCACCGCCGGAGCCGCCGCCGCGCCGACCGTCAACCCCCTGCCCGGCACGGCGCCGACCGGCCCGACGGCGAGCGCCGCCCGGGTGCTGCTGGCCTCGCCCGACGCCGGGCGCGGCGGGACGCGGACGGTGCTCACCGGACGGGGCTTCCCGCCCGGCGCGGTGCTCCGGATCTCCTTCGTGGTCAAGGCCGAAGGCGGCGGGGAGTACGCGCACCGGGACCTGCGGGACACCGAGTCCGACGCCGCCGGGGCCTTCTCGGTCGAGGTGTCCGTCCCGTCCGACCTGGACCTCTACACGGAGCGGAACACCTACCTGCGGGCCCAGGCCGGCGCCGACGGCGCGCCCGCCGAGACGGTGTTCGACCTGCTGCCCTGACCGGCGCTCAGGCCCGGCGCTGCTCCAGTTCCTGCCACAGCTCGTCGACGCGGACGGTGAGCTGCGTCAGGTCGCCGCTGTTGTCGAGGACCAGGTCGGCGACCGCCAGGCGCTCCTCGCGGCTCGCCTGGGCGGCCATCCGGGAGCGCGCCTCGTCCTCGGCCATGCCGCGCAACTCGACCAGGCGGCGCAGGCGTTCGGCGTCCGGGACGTCGATGACCACGACCAGGTCGTACAGCGGGGCGAGGCCGTTCTCGGCCAGCAGCGGGACGTCGTGCACCACGATCGCGTCCGGCCCGGCCGCGGCCTCCAGTTCGGCGGAGCGGGCCCGCACCAGCGGGTGGACGATGGCGTTCAGCTCGGCCAGCCGGGCCTGGTCCGCGAAGACCACCCGGCCGAGCGCGGGGCGGTCCAGCGAGCCGTCCGGGAGCAGCACCTGCGGCCCGAACCCGGCGACCACCGCGGCCAGTCCGGGCGTCCCGGGGGCGACCACCTCGCGGGCGATCACGTCCGAGTCGACGATCACCGCGCCGTGCGCGGCCAGTTGGCGGGAGACCTCGCTCTTGCCCGCGCCGATCCCGCCGGTCAGTCCGATCCTCAGCATGCCGCCAGGTTACCGGCCCGTACCGGGCGCGCCGCAGCGGCCCGGGGGGGGCGGAGGGCGAGGGACCGGGGGATCAGGCCAGGTCGAGGGAGTCCCCGGCGGTCAGCGTGCGGTACTCGACGCCGCCGGTGCCGGGGCCCTGCGGGCCGAGCAGCCGCCCGTGGATCGCCTGCCCGGCCTCGCTGAGCGTCGCCTCGTGGATCGCCACCGCCTGCCGGGGCCGGGCGTCGCGCAGGTAGTCGACCAGTTCGCCCGCCCGCAGCCAGGGCGCGCCCAGCGGCAGCAGCAGGGTGTCCACGGTGTCCGGCGGTACGGTCAGCGCGTCGCCCGGGTGGAAGGCCCGGCCGCCGAGCAGGAAGCCGATGTTCGGGATGCGCGGGATGTCGGGGTGGATCTCGGCGTGCCACTGGCCGTGCACCGTCACCGGCAGCCCGTCCAGGTCGAACGCGTCGCCGTCGCCGACCACCGTCACCTTCGCGCCGATGCCGTCCAGCTGCCGGGCCACCGAGGAGTTGGTGTACACCCGCAGGCCCGGGTTGGCCTCGATCGCGGCCCGGACCTGCGCCTCGGTGAAGTGGTCGGCGTGCTCGTGGGTGATCAGCAGGGCGCTCACGCCCGCCACCACCTCCGGTCCGCTGAACATCCCGGGGTCGATCAGCACCGCCCCCTCGGCGTGCTCGATCCGGACGCAGGCGTGGCCGTACTTCGTCAGTCGCATGTGGCCCAGCGTACGACCGGGGCTACGGCGCGCCCACCAGGCCGCGCGGCTTCACGCTCGGCTTCACCAGGCGCGGCGCGGGCAGCACCACCGGGCGCAGCGGGGGCAGTTCGACGTGCTCGTGCAGGCCGATGATCCGGTGCAGGCGGCGCAGCGGGGCGGGCGCCCACCAGTTGAGGCGGCCGAACAGCGTCATGGTGGCGGGCACCAGCAGGGTGCGGACCAGGGTGGCGTCCACCGCGACGGCGACGGCCAGCGCGATGCCCATCTGCTTGACCATGAGCATCTGCCCGGCGGCGAACCCGGCGAACACGATCACCATCAGCAACCCCGCCGAGGTGATGATCCGACCGCTGCGTTGCAGGCCCAGCTCCACCGACCTCGCGCAGTCGTACCCCTGGTCGTGCAGCTCCTTGATCCGCGACAGCAGGAACACCTCGTAGTCCATCGACAGCCCGAACGCGAAGGCGAACACCAGCACCGGGATCACCGTCTCCAGGCCGCCGGTCGGCGTGAACCCCAGCAGCGAACTGAAGTAGCCGTGCTGGAACACCAGGGTCAGCGCGCCCAGCGACGCCCCCAGCGACAGCACGTTCATCAGCAGCGCCTTCACCGGCAGCACCACCGATCCGGTCATCATGAACAGCAGCACCAGCGTCCCGGCCGCGACCAGGCCCAGCGCCCACGGCCCGCGCGAGCCGATCTCGCGCTGGAAGTCCACCAGCGAGGCCGCGTCGCCCGTCACGTGCGTGGCCAGCCCGCCGCGCTCCGCGCGCAGCTCGCCGACCACCCGCTTGGCCTCCGCGCCCTGCGGGTCGCCCTTCACCAGCACGTCCACGGTCTGCACGCCGTCCGAGACCGGCGTCACCGCCCGCACGCCGGAGACGCCCGGCAGCTTCGCGACCACCTGGTCCGCGTACTGCTGCGCCTGCTGCCGCGAGCCCTCGACGACCACCTGCACCGCCGCCGGGGCCTGGTCCGGGAAGCGCGCCTGCACCGTCTCGGCGACCTGCCGGGACGCGAAGCTCTTCGGCAGTACGTCCGCCCCCGAGTTGCGGAAGTGCGACCCCAGGAACGGCGCGCCCGCCGCCAGCAGCAGCGCCACGCAGGCCAGCATCACCGGCACCGCCCGGCGCTGCACCCGGCGCACCGTCCGGGAGAAGAAGCCCTCGTCCGGGACGGGCGCGGTCGGTGCCTTGACCTTCGCCCCCATGAAGCCCAGCAGCGCCGGCACCAGCGTCAGCGCCGCCGCCACCGCGATCACCACCACGCTCACGCCCGCCACCGCGACCGCCCGGAACACCGGACTGGTGAACACGAACAGTCCGCTCAGCGCGACCGCCACCGTCAGCCCCGAGAACGTCACCGTCCGGCCCGCCGTGGCCGCCGTCCGCTCCACCGCCTGCGCGATGTCCGCGCCGTGGCCGCGCTCCTCGCGGAAACGGTTCACCATCAGCAGCGCGTAGTCGATCGACAGGCCCAGGCCCAGTACGGTCGCGATCGGCAGCACCGAGGTGTCGATGTCCATCAGCTTGCTGAACCCGAACATCGCCAGCAGCGCCCCGCCCACCGAGGCGATCGCCCCGATGCCCGGCAGCCCCGCCGCGGCCAGCCCGCCGAACACCAGCACCATCACGACCAGCGTCAACGGCAGCGTGACGATCTCACCGAAACGGGTGTCCTTGGCGGTCTGGTCCTTGACCTCCTGCTGCAGCACCAGGTCGCCGCCGACCACGGTGCGCGCCCCGTCCGCGTCGATCTCCCCCAGCCGGTCGGTGACCGCCGCCAACTGCTTCGCCGTCGACCCGTCCGCCATCCGCACGCTCACCAGCGACGCCTTGCCGTCGCTCGCGGTCAACTGCCCGCCCGTCGAGTACGTGTCCGCCACCGAGACCACGCCCGGCAGCTTCGCCACCTCCGCACTCGCCCGCTGGACGGCCGCCCTCACGCCGTCGCCGCTCGTCGGCGGCCCGTCCACCACCGCCGTCACGGTGCCCTGCACCGGGTCCGCCGCCTGTACGACGGCCGTACCCGCCGCCGACTCCGACCCCCCGCTACCGGTGGCCGCCACCGACCCCTCGAACACCCGCCCGCCGATCACCACCCCCACCGCGAGCACCAGCGCCCAGAACGCCAACACCCAACGACGGTGCCGGAAGCACACTCGCCCCAGCGCGGCCAAACGACCGGGAACCTGGGAAACCTGGACCTCTGCTGCGGTGGAGCGGGAGCTGCGCATGCGGGGAGCCTTTCGGACAAGTCCCCTCAATGTATGCGTGAGTGCGCTTTCGTCCTATAGGCGGACGATGAGCCTCATCTCACAATTCCCTTCACGTAAGCGTCACTTAAGCTCCACGCCTCGCCCACCCACCCACCCGTGCGCGCACCGCGAAAGTGCACGGAGGGAGAGCGCTGCGCGCGGCAGAACGGAGGCGAGAGGGCACACCCGGCGAGCACCCGGGGAGGGAGGCGCTGCACGCGGCAGAGCAACGGGGGGAGGGGGCGCTGCACGCGGCGGAGCCACGGGGAGGGGGCGTTGCGCACGGCGAACACCCGGAGGGAAGGCGCTGCGCGCGGCAGAGCAACGGGAGGATGGGCGCGTCCCGGCAAGCACCCGCAGGGAAGGCGCTGCCGCGCGGCCGAGGACCGACCGACGGGCCGTGGTTGCGCGCAGCGCCCGCCCGCAGAGCTGGCGCACGCCTCTCCCGGCGGCGAGCCCACGCAAGGAAGGCGCAGCACGCAACGGGAAAGGCCGACGGCCGTGGTTGCACAGCGCCCGCGCCGCGGAAGCTGGCGCCCGTCCCACCCAGTGACGCGCGCACGGGCGGGCGGGGCAGCACAAAACAGCACCCCCAGCCACGCACAGCGCCCGCGCCGCGGAGCTGGCGCACGTCCCACCCAGCGGCGCGCGCACGGGTGGGCGGGTGGGGCAGCGCAAGACAGCACCCCCCAGCCGCGCGCAGCGCCCCCCGTACACCTTCGCGGCGCGCGCACGGGCGGGCGGGTGGGCGGGGCAGCGCAAAACAGCGACCCCCCGCCCAGGGAAACCCTGGAACGGGGGGTCGCTGTTCAGTCAGCTAGGCAGCCGCCGAAGCGTAGCGCTTCAGCTCTGGCCGCCGGCCAGCTTCTCGCGGAGCGCGGCCAGGGCCTCGTCCGAGGCGAGCGCGCCGGAGCCCTCGTCGCTGCTGGAGGAGTACGAGCCGCCACCGGTGACCGGGGCCTCCTCGCCCGCCTCGGCGGCGGCAGCCGCGTCGGCCTCGCGGGACTTGATGACCTGGGCCTGGTGCTGCTCGAAGCGGGCCTGGGCCTCGGCGTACTGCCGCTCCCACTCCTCGCGCTGCTTCTCGAAGCCGGGCAGCCAGTCGTTCGCCTCGGGGTCGAAGCCCTCCGGGTAGATGTAGTTGCCCTGGTCGTCGTAGGACGCGGCCATGCCGTACAGGGTCGGGTCGAACTCGACCGACGCCGGGTCGGCACCGAGGGACTCGTTGGCCTGCTTCAGCGAGAGGCTGATGCGGCGGCGCTCGAGGTCGATGTCGATGACCTTGACGAAGATCTCGTCGCCGACCTGGACGACCTGCTCCGGGATCTCGACGTGGCGCTCGGCCAGCTCGGAGATGTGGACCAGGCCCTCGATGCCCTCGTCCACGCGGACGAACGCACCGAACGGAACCAGCTTGGTGACCTTACCCGGCACGACCTGGGAGATCTGGTGCGTGCGGGCGAACTGCTGCCACGGGTCCTCCTGGGTCGCCTTCAGCGACAGGGAGACGCGCTCGCGGTCCATGTCCACGTCGAGGACCTCGACGGTGACCTCCTGGCCGACCTCGACAACCTCGTTCGGGTGGTCGATGTGCTTCCAGGACAGCTCGGAGACGTGCACCAGACCGTCGACGCCGCCGAGGTCGACGAACGCACCGAAGTTGACGATCGAGGAGACGACGCCGGAGCGCACCTGGCCCTTCTGCAGGGTGGTGAGGAAGGTCTGGCGGACCTCGCTCTGGGTCTGCTCCAGCCAGGCGCGGCGGGACAGGACCACGTTGTTGCGGTTCTTGTCCAGCTCGATGATCTTCGCCTCGAGCTCCTTGCCCACGTAGGGCTGGAGGTCGCGGACGCGGCGCATCTCGACCAGCGAGGCCGGGAGGAAGCCGCGGAGGCCGATGTCGAGGATGAGACCACCCTTGACGACCTCGATGACGGTACCGGTGACGATGCCGTCCTCTTCCTTGATCTTCTCGATCGTGCCCCAGGCGCGCTCGTACTGCGCACGCTTCTTGGACAGGATGAGGCGACCCTCCTTGTCCTCCTTCTGGAGAACCAGGGCCTCGATGTTGTCGCCGACGGAGACAACCTCGTGGGGGTCGACGTCGTGCTTGATCGAGAGCTCGCGGGACGGGATGACACCCTCGGTCTTGTAACCGATGTCGAGGAGCACCTCGTCACGGTCGACCTTCACGATGACGCCCTCAACGATGTCGCCGTCGTTGAAGTACTTGATGGTCTCGTCGATCGCCGCGAGGAACGCGTCCGCGTCGCCGATGTCGTTGACCGCAACCTGCGGGGTGGTGCTGACAGAGGTGTCGGTGGGGCTCGTCATTAGGAAAAGGGCTCCGGTACGGACATGAAGTCGTAGTAATGCCACGCGGAGGGCCCTGATCGCTCCCACCGAAAGCCGTACAGGCCAGAAAACGGCCCACCGGAAGGACTCCCGCTCACGACAGGGTCCCGGTGTCCGTCTGACGACCGTGGGGTCTTCGACAGATGCGAGCGCGACCTGCTCCGTCCGAGGCGCGCAGGCCCGCAGCGCAACTTGTAGCATACGGGGACACCCAGGCACGGTCAACGTCGAAGCCGACGAGACCGGTAGAGGCCGGGACGGATCAGGCCATATCCTCCGAAAGCGCACCTCGCGGTGGCTGGAACACCGGCCCTACCCCGGATGCCACCGCCCGATCCGGTCCCCGTACGGGGCCAGCTCCGCAGCAGCAGCGCTTCCGCAAGCCCATAGCCTACTTGACGTCCCGCCCCGGCTCGCGCCGGGGGCGGACCCGCCCCGGCCCAGAGCGGCCTCCCCGACGCACCAGGTGACGAATTCCATGACCCACTCCACCCCCGCGCCCGACGACTACGACCCCGCCGGGTACGACGTCCCCTCCGTCCCCGAGCCGGTGGACGAGGAGGAGGACGGCGACGAGGCGCTGCGGCGGGAGGCCGGGGAGCAGGAGTCGAGCCGGGCCAGCCGGCACTGGTGGGACCGCAACGCCGACGACTACCAGGACGAGCACGGCGAGTTCCTCGGCGACGACCGGTTCACCTGGTGCCCGGAGGGCGTGGACGAGGCCGAGGCCCGGCTGCTCGGCGACCCGGCCGGGCTGAAGGGCGCGGACGTGCTGGAGATCGGCTCCGGCGCCGCGCAGTGCTCGCGCTGGCTGGCCGCGCAGGGCGCCCGCCCGGTCGCGCTGGACATCTCCTACCGGCAGTTGCAGCACTCCCGCCGGATCGACCTGGGCCGCGGCCTGGAGCCCGTCGCCGTGGTGCAGGCGGACGCGGCGGTGCTGCCGTTCGCCGACGGCTCCTTCGACCACGCCTGCTCGGCGTACGGCGCGGTGCCGTTCAGCGCGGACACCGGGCGGCTGATGCGCGAGGTGCACCGGGTGCTGCGCCCCGGCGGGCGCTGGGTGTTCTCGGTGACCCACCCGATCCGCTGGGCGTTCCCGGACGAGCCCGGGGTGGAGGGCCTGACCGCCACCTCCTCCTACTTCGACCGCACCCCGTACGTCGAGCAGGACGAGCAGGGCGTCGCCACCTACGTCGAGCACCACCGCACCGTCGGCGACCGGGTGCGGGAGCTGGTCGCGGCCGGGTTCGCGCTGGTCGACCTGGTCGAGCCGGAGTGGCCGGAGGAGCTGGAGCAGGAGTGGGGCGGCTGGAGCCCGCTGCGCGGGCGGCACATCCCCGGCACCGCGATCTTCGTCGCCGTCCGGAACGGCTGAGCGCGGTGCGCCCCGGGGGGAGGGACCTGCCCGTCGCCGCGGTGCTCCCCGAGCTGGCCGCGGCCCTGGACGGGAACGGCGCCGCGGTGCTGTCCGCGCCGCCCGGCACCGGCAAGACCACCCTGGTGCCGCTCGCCCTGGCCGGGCTGCTCGGCGGCCCGCCCCGGCGGGTGCTGGTCGCCGAACCGCGCCGGCTCGCGGTGCGGGCGGCGGCCCGGCGGATGGCCTGGCTGCTGGACGAACCGGTCGGCCGCCGCGTCGGGTTCACCGTCCGCGGCGAACGGCGGGTCGGCCCCGGCACCCTGGTCGAGGTGGTCACCACCGGCGTCCTGCTGCAGCGCCTGCAGCGCGACCCCGAACTGCCGGGCGTGGACGCGGTGGTGCTCGACGAGTGCCACGAACGCCACCTGGACGCCGACACCGCGCTGGCCTTCCTGCTGGACGTCCGGGCCGCGCTCCGCCCCGAACTGCGCCTGCTGCTGGCCTCCGCGACCGCCGACACCGAGGCCTGGGCCGAACTGCTGGACGGCGCGCCCGTGGTGGCCGCCGAGGGCGTCTCGCACCCGGTGGAGACCGTCTGGGCCCCGCCGCCCGCCGCCGCCCGCCCCCCGCACGGCACCCGGGTCGACCCCGCGCTGCTCGCGCACGTCGCGGCGACGGTCCGCCGGGCGCTGGCCGAACGCGAGGGCGACGTGCTGTGCTTCCTGCCGGGCGTGGGCGAGATCGCCCGGGTGGCCGGGCAGTTGACCGGCGTGGACGTCCTGCAACTGCACGGGCAGGCGCCGCAGGCCGTGCAGGACGCGGCCCTGACCGCCGGGCAGCGGCGGCGGGTGGTGCTGGCCACCTCGGTCGCCGAGTCCTCGCTGACGGTGCCGGGCGTCCGGGTCGTGGTCGACTCCGGGCTGACCAGGGAACCGCGCACCGACCACGCCCGCGGCCTGTCCGGGCTGGTCACCGTCCGCACCTCGCTGGCCGCGGCCCGGCAGCGCGCCGGACGCGCCGGACGCGAGGCCCCCGGCACCGTCTACCGCTGCTGGGCCGAGGCCGAGGACGCCCGCGCCGCCCGCTTCCCCACCCCCGAGATCGCCCTCGCCGACCTCACCTCCTTCGCCCTCCAGGCCGCCTGCTGGGGCGACCCCGACGCCACCGGCCTCACCCTCCCCGACCCGCCGCCCGCCGGGGCGATGGCCGCCGCCCGCGGCGTCCTGCACGCCCTCGCCGCCGTCGGCCCCGACGGCCGCCCCACCGACCGCGGCCGCGCCATCGCCCGCACCGGCCTGCACCCCCGCCTCGCCCGCGCCCTGCTCGACGGTGCCCCCGCGGTCGGCCCGCGCCGCGCCGCCGAACTCGTCGCCCTGCTCTCCGAGGAACCCCCGCGCGCCCTCGGCGACGACCTCGCCGAGATCCACCGCACCGTCCGCCGCTCCCCCACCGACCCGTACGCCCGCCGCTGGAAGGACGAGACCCGCCGCCTGGAACGCGCCCTGACCCTCCCGGACGGAACGGGCGAACCGAACGGCGAAGGCAGCGGCAGCGGCAGCGGCAGCGGCGACGCCGCGGCCGGGCTGTCGGACGCCGTCGCGGCCGGGCTGGTGGTCGGGCTGGCGTACCCGGAGCGGGTCGCGCGGGCCCGGGAGGGCGGGGAGGGGGCGTACCTGATGGCGTCCGGGACGGCCGCGCAGCTGTCGCCCGGCTCGCGGCTGCCGTCCGGCGGCTGGCTGGCCGTCGCGGTCGCCGACCGGCCCGCCGGGGCGCCGTCCGCGCGGGTGCTGCGGGCGGTGGCGGTGGACGAGGCGACGGCCCGGCGGGCGGCCGCGCCGCTGCTGGCGGCGCGCGAGGAGGTGCGCTGGTCGGCGCGGCAGCGGGAGGTGACCGCCCGGCGGGTGGAGGCGCTGGGGGCGATCGAGTTGGCGGCCGTGCCGCTGGCGGCGCCCGATCCGGCGCTGCTGCGGGCCGCGCTGCTGGAGGGCCTGGAACGCGAGGGCGTCTCCGCGCTGCTGAGCTGGCCGCCGGCCGCGAGCGGGCTGCGCGAGCGGCTCGCCTTCCTGCACCGGACGATCGGCGAACCGTGGCCGGACGTCACGGACGCCGCGCTGCTGGCCGCCGCCGAGCAGTGGCTGGAGCCCGAACTCTCCCGGGCCCGGCGCCGCGCCGACCTGGAGCGGATCGACACCGCCGCCGCCCTGCAGCGCCTGCTGCCCTGGGCGAGCGGCCAGGCCGGACGGCTGGACGAGCTGGCCCCGGAGCGGATCACCGTGCCCAGCGGCAGCCGGATCCGGGTCGACTACGCGTCCGACCCCGAACGCCCGGTCCTGGCCGTCAAGCTGCAGGAGCTGTTCGGCTGGGACGCGGCCCCGGCCCTCGCCGGGGGCAAGGTCCCGCTCACCGTCCACCTGCTCTCCCCCGCGGGGCGCCCGGCCGCCGTCACCGGCGACCTCGCCGCGTTCTGGCGCACCGGCTACCCGGCCGTCCGCGCCGACCTCCGCGGCCGCTACCCCCGCCACCCCTGGCCCGAGGACCCCACCACGGCGGAGGCCACCCGCCGCGCCAATCCCCGCAGGTGACGCCGCGTCACCTGGCGCCGCTCTTCGTTTCTCGGGTGCGCCTCTGCCGCGCGTGCGCGGGTGGGCGGGCGGGGGCAGGGGGCAAGGGGGCCGTCAGCCCCACTCCTCCGCCAGCGCCGCCATGTCGATGTCGTCGATCCACTCGTCCGCGTGGCGCAGCACCTGGCGCCGCACCCCCTCGACCTTGAACCCGGCCTTCTCGTAGGCGCGTTGGGCGCGGCCGTTGAAGGCGTAGACGGAGAGCGAGACGCGGTTGAGGCCGAGGGCGCGGAGGGCGTGGTCGGTGAGGAGGCGGACGGCCTCGGTGCCGAGGCCGCGGTCGCGGCCGTCGGGGCCGAGGGCGATCCGGAGGTTGCAGGCGCGGTTGGGTTCGTCCCACTCGTTGAGGACGACCTCGCCGACGCCGCGGCCGGTGGCGCGGTCGACGACGATCAGGTCGAGGCGGTCGGTCTGGTCGTTGCGGGTGGTGTACCAGTCGACGACGCGACGTTCCATCGCCTCGTCCCACTCGGGGGGTTCGGGGGTGTAGGCCTGCGAGGTGTAGCGGAGCACCTCCGGGTCGTTGATCATGGCCCGGAGCATGGGGAGGTCCTCCTCCGGCCGGACGGGCCGCAGGAGGGCCTTGTCGCCCACCAGGGTGGGTTTCTCCGCGAACGTGGTGAAGGTCGGCATCCGGCCAGTCTCGGAGGACCGGCCGGACGCCCGCAAACCGTTTACGCCCGCAAGCCGTTACGCCCGCAAGCCGTTCGATCCCGCGACGGGGTGTCAGTGCGCCGCGGTCTCCCAGTTCGCTCCGGCACCGACCGAGACGTCGAGCGGGGCGCGCAGCGGGTACGCGCCGGCCATCTGCTCGCGGACGAGGGCCTCGACCTGCTCGCGCTCGCCGGGGGCGACCTCCAGGACGATCTCGTCGTGCACCTGGAGCAGCATCCGGGTGCCGAGCCCGGCGGCGCGCAGCGCCTCGTCGACCCGGAGCATGGCGATCTTGACGATGTCGGCGGCGGAGCCCTGGATGGGGGCGTTGAGGGCCATCCGCTCGGCCATCTCGCGGCGCTGCCGGTTGTCGCTGGTGAGGTCGGGCAGGTAGCGGCGGCGGCCGAGCAGCGTCTCGGTGTAGCCGACGGCGCGGGCCTCCTCGACCACGTCGTGCAGGTAGTCGCGGACGCCGCCGAAGCGCTCGAAGTAGGTGTCCATCAGGCCCTGGGCCTCGGCGGGCTTGATGCCGAGCTGCTGGGAGAGGCCGTACGCGGAGAGGCCGTAGGCGAGGCCGTAGGACATCGCCTTGATCTTGCGGCGCATCTCGGCGTCGACGGCGCCGGGGGCGACGGCGAAGACCTGGGAGGCGACGGTGGTGTGCAGGTCCTCGCCGCTGGTGAAGGCCTCGATCAGGGCCTCGTCCTCGGAGAGGTGGGCCATGATGCGCAGTTCGATCTGCGAGTAGTCGGCGGTGAGCAGCGTCTCGTAGCCCTCGCCGACCACGAAGGCGCGGCGGATGGCGCGGCCCTCCTCGGTGCGGACGGGGATGTTCTGCAGGTTCGGGTCCTGGGAGGAGAGGCGGCCGGTGGCGGCGACCATCTGGTTGAAGGTGGTGTGGATCCGGCCCTGCGGGGAGACGGTCTTGAGCAGGCCCTCGACGGTGGTGCGGAGCTTGGCCTGGTCGCGGTGGCGGAGCAGGATGACCGGGAGCTCGTTGGTGGTCTGGGTGGCGAGCCAGGTGAGCGCGTCGGCGTCGGTGGTGTAGCCGGTCTTGATCTTCTTGGTCTTCGGCAGGCCGAGGTCGCCGAACAGGACCTCCTGGAGCTGCTTGGGCGAGCCGAGGTTGAACTCGCGCCCGGCCGCGGCGTGCGCCTCCTCGACGCAGCGCTGGATCTCGGCGGCGAACTGGGCCTCCAGGCCCTGCAGCCAGGCGCGGTCGGCGGCGATGCCGTGGCGCTCCATCCGGGCGAGGAGTTCGGCGATCGGCAGTTCCATGTCGTGGAACAGCTCGACCGCGCCGACCTCGGCGAGCCGGGCGTCGAACAGGGCGGCGAGGTCGTGGACGGCGCGGGCCTCGGTCATCAGGGCCTGGGCGCCGGCCGTCGGGTCGGGCTCGTCGGAGTCGAAGCTGAGCTGGCCGGTCTCGGCCTGGGCGGCGGGGGCGAGCGAGCGGCCGAGGTACTCCTCGGCGAGGACGTCGAGGGTGAAGGCGCGGCGGCCGGGCTTCTCCAGGTAGGCGGCGAGCGCGGTGTCGGCGGTGACGCCGGCGAACTGCCAGCCCTGCTCGGCGAAGGCCCGCATGACCTGCTTGGCGATGTGCAGGGCCTTGGGGCGCTTGGGGTCGGCGAGCCAGGCGGTGAAGGCGCGGTCGTCGTCCTCGGCGAGCGCGGCGGGGTCGAACCAGGCGGCGGCGGTGCCGGTGGCGAGGGCGATCTGGTCGACCTTGCCGCTGCCCAGCGCCCAGGTGTAGTCGGCGGCGAGCGCGGTGCGGGCGTCCTCGCCGGCGTGCTGCTCCAGCCAGGCGGCGAGCGCGCCGGGTTCGGTGAGCAGGTCGCCGTCGACGGCGGGCCCGGCCGGGACCTCCACGGCGGCGGCGCCCTCGGCCCCGGCCGGGTCGATCCCGGCGATCCGGTCGCGGAAGTTGGGGTTGCGGAACTCCAGCGCCTCCATCAGCCGGGCGACCTCGTCCTTGTCGAACGGGGCGCGCTCCAACTGCTGGACACCGAGCGGGAGTTCGACGTCCCTCACCAGCTCGGTGAGGAAGCGGTTGCGCTTGACGGAGTCGAGGTGCTCGCGGAGCTTCTCGCCGACCTTGCCCTTGACCTCGTCGGCCCGCTCGACCAGTTCGGCGAAGGAGCCGAACTGGTTGACCCACTTCGCGGCGGTCTTCTCGCCGACGCCGGGGATGCCGGGCAGGTTGTCGGACGGGTCGCCGCGCAGGGCGGCGAGGTCCGGGTACTGGTCGGGGCGGACGCCGTACTTCTCGACGACCTTCTCCGGGGTGTAGCGCGTCAACTCGGAGACGCCCTTGGTGGGGTACAGCACGGTGACGTGCTCGTTGACGAGCTGGAGCGAATCCCGGTCGCCGGTGACGATCAGCACCTCGAAGCCCTCGGCCGCGGCGGCGGTGGCCAGGGTGGCGATGACGTCGTCGGCCTCGAAGCCCTCGGCGGTGATCCGGGGCACCCGCATGGCGTCGAGCAGTTCGCCGATCAGCGGGACCTGGCTGCGGAACTCGTCCGGCGTGGCGGAGCGGTTGGCCTTGTACTCGGGGAACTCGGCTGAGCGGAAGGTCTGCCGGGAGAGGTCGAAGGCCACCGCGAGGTGGGTGGGCCGCTCGTCCCGCACGGTGTTGGCCAGCATGGAGGCGAAGCCGTAGACGGCGTTGGTGTGCTGGCCGGTGGCGGTGGAGAAGTTCTCCACCGGCAGGGCGAAGAAGGCCCGGTAGGCCATCGAATGCCCGTCCAGCAGCATCAGCCGGGGCCGTTCGGCCGCCCTCTTACCCGCACCCTGTGTCGCCACGTCACGTCCCGTCCTGCCGGTTGCACTGCCTCCCCGATCCTAGGGGGCGGGACGGACATCTCCGGCGCGGCGCGGAGCGCCTCCCTACTGGCGGGTAGACAGTCGTACGATCGACGCGCAACGAAGCGAACCCGGAAGCAGGGAGCACCATGACCGACGCGGCGCCCGTACTGAAAGTGCCCCAGGACGTGCTGGAGCACTTCGCCAAGCTGGGGGTGAGCCCGGAGACCTTCTCCGGCGGCCACCTGGGCGAGAAGCTGGGCATCACCATCGTCGAGGCCTCCCCGGACCGGGTGGTCGGGACGATGCCGGTGGAGGGCAACCAGCAGCCGTACGGGCTGCTGCACGGCGGGGCGTCGGCGGCGCTGGCCGAGACGCTGGGCTCGGTCGGGGCGATGCTGCACGCCGGGCCCGGCCGCTACGCGGTCGGCGTGGACCTGAACGCGACGCACCACCGCTCGGCGACCTCCGGGCTGGTGACGGGCGTGGCGACGGCGGTGTTCAAGGGGCGCACCGCGGCGACGTACGAGATCGCGGTGACGGACGACACCGGCCGCCGGATCACCTCCTGCCGACTGACCTGCATGCTGCGCGACCTGTAGGCCGCCGACGAACCGCCCGGGAGCCGCCCGCCGCCGCCCGCAGCCGTCGGCGCGCCGCCCGGGCGGCGGCCCGTCCGGCCGGTTTGGCGGCCGTCGGCCGGGGGCAACCTCGGCTGGACGAGGGGGCACCGCATGGCCGGAGAGCGCGCACCGCGGAGCGGCCCAGGGGGGTTCCTCGGTCCGGTGGAGCCGGGCGAGGGCACCTGGGCCCCGCTCGTGCTGCGCCCCGCACCGCCCCCGGAGCGCCCGCCCCGGCTGCTGAGCAGGCGTCAGAAGTACCTGCTGGCAAGTTTCTTGCTGCTTCTCGCACTGGCACTGACCATCCTGCGCATCGCGAACTACCCTGAGCAGGCGGCGAATTCGCCTCCGCCGCAGACGGTCCCCTTTCCTTCGCAGGCCGCCCGGGTCACGTACGTCGGCCCGGTCGCGGGCGGTCCGGAGGCCTTCGCGCTGGAGCTGGCGGTGCACAACACCGGCCCCGGCCCGCTGGACGTGCTGGAGGTGCGGCAGGGCTACCGGGGGGTGACCGTGCTGGTGGCGGGCTGGCTGCCGCGGACGGTGCCGCCCGGCGGGACGGTGTCGCTGCGGGTGGACCTGCGGGTGACGGACTGCTCGGGGGCGCCCGCGGACGCGACCTTCCCTTTCCTGGATGTAACGCTGCGTAACACGCGTGCAATCGAGACGGTGAGCCAGATCCCGGGGGACGCCTACGCCCGGGATCTCTCCGCAGCGCTGCACTCGGCCTGCGACATCACCGATAATCGGACGCCGACGACCAGCGCCACGGGTCCGGACAAACCTGTTCGATAATCGGAGATCCGGTTCGTGACCAGCGAGTTGACGGGAGCGCGCATCCGCAGCGCGGGACGACGGCCGGAATCTCGGGCTCCACGCGCGGTTTTCCGACCATGATGTGAGATCAACTTCCGCAATGGTCATAACAAGAGAATCACAGCCTCCCCTGCCCCACTGCCCGAGTCGGCACCGGCGGTCTAGAGTCACGCCCAGTTACCGCGCCGTCCGGTTTTCGGGCTGGGCCGTCGCGATCCGGCACCGCCAGCCCTGTGCGCGTGTCCTCCAGATCCAGAAGGAGACCCTCGTCGTGCGAAAGAGCTCACTCCTTGTCGTGACCATTGCGGTGACCGCGGCGCTGACGCTGTCCGCCTGCGGTTCGCGCGGCGGCAAGTCCGACTCCGGCGCGGACAACGCGGGCGCCAGCAACGGCGGCGGTGGCGGCACCAAGGTCGTGATCGGCATCGACGCCCCGATCAGCGGCAGCCTGTCGGCCCTGGGCCTCGGCATCCGGAACTCGGTGGAACTCGCCACCAAGCAGGCCAACGCCAAGAACTACGTCCCGGGCGTGACCTTCTCCATCGAGGCCAAGGACGACCAGGCCAACCCGACCACCGGCAAGCAGAACGCCACCGCCCTGGTCGACAGCAAGAGCGTCGTCGGCGTGGTCGGCCCGCTCAACTCCAGCGTCTCGCTGACCATGCAGAAGGTCTTCGACGACGCCAAGCTGGCCCAGGTCTCCCCCGCCAACACCAGCCCCGACCTCTCGCTGGGCCCGGACTGGGGCAGCAAGAAGTTCGTCCGCCAGTACCAGTCGTACTTCCGCACCGCCACCACCGACGTGGTGCAGGGCAAGTTCGCCGCCCAGTACCTGTACAACGACGCCAAGAAGACCAAGGTCTACGTCATCGACGACAAGAAGACCTACGGCGCGGGCCTGGCCGCCATCTTCGCGGACGAGTTCAAGCGGCTCGGCGGCACCGTGGTCGGCACCGACCACATCAACCCGGGCGACAAGGACTTCTCCGCGATCGCCACCAAGGTGGCCGGCGCGGGCGCCGACTCGGTCTACTACGGCGGCGAGTACCCGGACGCCGGCCCGCTCAGCGACCAGCTGAAGAAGGGCGGCGCGAAGGTCCCGCTGTTCGGCGGCGACGGCATCTACGACCCGGAGTTCATCAAGCTCGCCAACGGCAACGGCGAGGGCGACCTGGCCACCTCGGTCGGCGTCCCGGTCGAGGAGCTGGACAGCGCCAAGGAGTTCGTCGCCAACTACGCCGCGGCCGGCTACAAGGACCCGTACGCGGCCTACGGCGGCTACTCGTACGACGCCGCCTGGTCGATCATCGAGGCGGTCAAGGCCGCGGTCGAGCACAACGGCGGCAAGGTCCCGTCCGACCTGCGCACCAAGGTGCTGGCGGAGCTCGGCAAGGTGAAGTTCACCGGCGTCACCGGCCCGGTCGCCTTCGACGAGTTCGGCGACACCACCAACAAGCAGCTCACCGTCTACAGCGTCCAGTCCGGCGCCTGGAAGAAGGTCAAGAGCGGTACGTACAGCGGCTGACCGCACCGCACCTCCCCCGCTCAGACACCCGTGAGGCGGAGGGCACCACAAGTGCCCTCCGCCTGCTCGTACCCCCCTATCCACGGAGGCCCGCGGTGCACGAACTGCCGCAAAACCTGGCCAACGGACTGATGCTCGGCCTGATGTACGGCCTGATCGCCATCGGTTACACGATGGTCTACGGCATCGTCCAGCTCATCAACTTCGCCCACGGCGAGATCTTCATGATCGGCGGCTTCGGCGCGCTGACCGCCTACGCCGCGCTGCCGCACGGCACCTCCCTCTGGCTGGCGCTGCCGGTCATGATCCTCGGCGGGGTGCTCGCCTCCGTGCTCACCGCCACCGCCGCCGAGCGCTTCGCCTACCGGCCGCTGCGCACCGCGCCCCGGCTGGCGCCGCTGATCACCGCGATCGGCCTGTCGATCGCGCTGCAGCAGGTGGTGTGGGCGTTCTACCCGGGTGGCAAGAAGGCGCTGTCCTTCCCGCAGTTCGCGGGCGACCCGATCGGCCTGGGCTCCTTCCACCTGCAGCGCAACGACCTGTTCCTGCTGGTCGCGGCGCCGCTGTGCATGCTGGTGCTGGCCGCCTTCGTGCGGCTGACCCGCACCGGGCGGGCCATGCAGGCCACCGCGCAGGACCCGGACACCGCGAAGCTGATGGGCATCGACACCGACCGGATCATCGTGGTCGCGTTCGCGCTGGGCGCGGCCTTCGCCGCCGTCGCGGCGGTCGCGCACGGCCTGCGCTACGGGCAGGTCGACTTCACGATGGGCTTCCTGGCCGGGCTGAAGGCGTTCACCGCGGCGGTGCTGGGCGGGATCGGCAACATCTACGGCGCGATGCTGGGCGGCCTGGTGCTGGGCGTCGCCGAGTCGATGGCCACCGCGTACGTCCAGGACGTCCCGGGCATGCACCAGCTCGGCGGCGGCGCCTGGGCCAACGTGTGGGCGTTCGTGCTGCTGATCGTCGTCCTGCTGGTGCGGCCGCAGGGCCTGCTGGGCGAGCGCGTCGCGGATCGGGTGTGAGGACGATGACCGAGAGCACGACCCACGAGACCTCCCCGGTCCTGCCGCTGCCCGCGCACCTCGCGCTGGGCGCGGCGGTCGGCGGCGGGGTGCTGGCCGCCGCCTCCGCGGCGATGTCCTGGACCTGGACGCCGGACTTCCCCGGCGACCTGACGTACTACGGCTCCCCGGCCGGCCTGCAGTGGCTGGCGCTGGTCGGCGGCGCGCTGACCGCGCTGCTGGCGCTGGCCGCCCGCGGGCTGAAGGGCCTGCGCTGGCTGAGCCCGTCGGGCAGCAACAACGGCGTGCTGTTCGCCGCGCTGGGCACCTTCGCGGTGTGCTGGTACGCGGTGGTGGCGATCGCCGTGGAGCTGGACGGCCTGGTCAACCTCGACCCGGGCGGCTGGCTGGCCGCGGTCGGTTCGCTTCTCGCCGTCCTGGGCGCGCTCGGCCTGCCGCTGGACCGCCGCCGCACCGTCCGCCACCCCGAGCTGCACTGGGGCCTGTACGCGGCGCTGGCCGCCTCCGTGCTGCTGCGGGTCGGCTTCGGCCAGGGCTGGGCGCTGGACGCCGTGCCGCCGGGCATCCGGCCGATCTTCAGCGAGAACCTGTGGTTCTTCGTCGCCCTGCCCGTGGTCATCGCGCTCTTCCGGCTGTGGCGGCTGCTGGACGGCTGGCTGCGGATCGGCCGGATCGAGCGCCCGCTGCCCGCCGCCCGCGCCCTGCCCGGCTGGGCGGAGATCCTGCTGGTGACCGCGGTGTTCGCGGTGGGCCTGGGCGTGGTCGAGTTCGGCGTCTCCACCGAGTACGGGGAGCTGTTCGTCGGCTTCCTGCTGCTGGTCTCCTTCGCCACCGCGGCCCTGCTGGCCTCCGGCGCGGTGGGCCGGCTGCGCGAACTGACCTCCCGGCACCGGGCGGTGACCACGGGCGCGGCGTTCGCCGCGGCGGGCGCGTTCCCGTTCACCCAGAGCAGCGAGACGTACGTGCTGATCGGCACCAACATCCTGATCTTCGCGACGGTGGCGCTGGGCCTGAACGTGGTGGTCGGCCTGGCGGGCCTGCTGGACCTCGGCTACGTGGCCTTCCTGGGCGTGGGCGCGTACGCGGCCGCGCTGGTCTCGGGGTCGAAGTTCTCGGTCTTCCGGGACCTGCACCTGCCGTTCCCGGTCGCGGTGCTGATCGGCGCGGCGGCGGCGCTGGTGTTCGGCGTGGTGATCGGCGCGCCGACGCTGCGGCTGCGCGGCGACTACCTGGCGATCGTGACGCTGGGCTTCGGCGAGATCTTCCGGATCGCGATGAACAACCTGGACGGCACCTCGGGCCCGAGCCTGACCAACGGCCCGAACGGCATCGCGGCGATCCCGGACGTCAGCCTGTTCGGCTTCGACTTCGGCGAGGCGCACGACTTCGGGGCGCTGCACCTGGGCAAGAACGGCAACTACCTGCTGCTGATGCTGGTGGCCACCGCGATCGTGGTGACGGTGTTCGCGCGGGTCGCCAACTCCCGGATCGGCCGGGCCTGGGTGGCGATCCGGGAGGACGAGACGGCGGCCGAGGCGATGGGCATCAACGGCTTCCGGGTGAAGCTCATCGCCTTCGCGCTGGGCGCGACCCTGGCCGGCCTGGCCGGTGCGGTGCAGGCGCACGTGTCGGGCGCGGTCTCGCCCGACCAGTACCTGTTCAGCAGCCCGACGCCGCCCAACTCGGCGTTCCTGCTGGCCGCGGTGATCCTGGGCGGCATGGGCACCATCAGCGGCCCGCTGGTGGGCGCGGCCCTGCTGTTCCTGATCCCGGCGAAGCTGGAGTTCCTGCAGTCCTACCAGCTGCTGGCGTTCGGCGTGGCGCTGATCCTGCTGATGCGCTTCCGCCCGGAGGGCCTGATCGCGGGCCGCCGGCAGCAGTTGGAGTTCCACGACGTGCAGTTGCCCGCACCGGCCGCCCCGGCCGACGACGTACCGACCAAGGCAGGGGCGTGAGCGCCGTGACCACCGAGACCGCAACCGAGACCGCCGCCGCCCCCGCCGCCGAGCCGGTGCTCGAGGCCTCCGGCGTGGTGATGCGCTTCGGCGGCCTGACGGCCGTGAACGACGTCGACCTGACGGTCCGCCAGGGCGAGATCGTCGGCCTGATCGGCCCGAACGGCGCCGGGAAGACGACCTTCTTCAACTGCCTGACCGGGCTGTACGTCCCGACCGAGGGCACCGTGAAGTACAAGGGCACGGTGCTGCCGCCGAAGCCGCACCTGGTCACCCAGGCGGGCATCGCCCGGACCTTCCAGAACATCCGGCTGTTCGCCAACATGACGGCGCTGGAGAACGTCCTGGTCGGTCGGCACACCCGGACGAAGGAGGGCCTGTTCTCGGCGATCCTGCGCGGCCCGGGCTACCGGCGGGCCGAGGCGGAGAGCCGGGAGCGGGCCCGGGAGCTGCTGGAGTTCTGCGGCCTCGGCGCGAAGGCCGACCACCTGGCCCGCAACCTGCCGTACGGCGAGCAGCGGAAGCTGGAGATCGCCCGGGCGCTGGCCTCCGACCCCGGCCTGCTGCTGCTGGACGAGCCGACCGCGGGCATGAACCCGCAGGAGACCCGGGCCGCCGAGGAACTGGTCTTCGCGATCCGGGACCTGGGGATCGCGGTGCTGGTGATCGAGCACGACATGAAGTTCATCTTCAACCTGTGCGACCGCACCGCCGTGCTGGTGCAGGGCCGCAAGATCGTCGAGGGCGACCGGGAGACCGTCCAGAACGACGAACGGGTCGTCACCGCGTACCTCGGCGCCCCGCTCGAAGGAACCACCGCAGCTCAGGAGGACGGCCAGTGACCGCTCTGCTGGAGGTCGAGGACCTCCGTGTCGCCTACGGCAAGATCGAGGCCGTCAAGGGCGTCTCGTTCACCGTCGAGCAGGGCGAGGTCACCACCCTGATCGGCACCAACGGCGCCGGCAAGACCACCACCCTGCGCACCCTGTCCGGGCTGCTGCGGCCGACCTCGGGCAAGATCCTGTTCGACGGACAGGCGATCGACACGGTGCCCGCGCACCGGATCGTCGCCCTGGGCCTGGCCCACTCCCCCGAGGGACGGCACATCTTCCCCCGGATGACCATCGAGGAGAACCTGCTGCTGGGCGCCTTCCTGCGGCGCGACGCGGCGGGCATCGCCGAGGACGTCGACCGGGCCTGCACGCTGTTCCCGATCCTCGCCGAGCGCCGCAAGCAGGCCGCGGGCACCCTCTCCGGCGGCGAGCAGCAGATGCTCGCGATGGGGCGGGCGCTGATGTCCCGGCCCAAGCTGCTGATGCTGGACGAGCCGTCGATGGGCCTGTCGCCGCTGATGATGCAGAAGATCATGGCGACCATCGTCGAGCTGAAGGCCGGGGGCACCACCATCCTGCTGGTGGAGCAGAACGCCCAGGCCGCGCTCTCCCTCTCGGACCGCGCCTACGTGATGACCACCGGACGGATCACCCTCTCCGGCACCGGCGCGGAACTGCTGCACGACGAGTCGGTGCGCCGCCAGTACCTCGGCGAGGACTGACCCGCACCCGCTCCCGCACCGCGAACCGCCCCCGTCCGAAGCGATCGGACGGGGCGGTTCGCGTGCGCGCGGGGCGGCTCAGCCCTCGGTGGACTCCGCCTTCTTGCGGTCCTGGGCGGCGCCCTCCTCGATCACGGCCTCGGCGACGGCGGCCATCGTCATCCGGCGGTCCATCGAGGTCTTCTGGATCCAGCGGAACGCGGCGGGCTCGTTCAGGCCGAACTTGGTCTGCAGCACGCTCTTGGCGCGGTCGACCAGCTTGCGGGTCTCCAGCCGCTGCGAGAGGTCCGCGATCTCCTGCTCCAGGGTGCGCATCTCGGTGTAGCGGGAGACCGCCATCTCGATCGCGGGCACCAGGTCGCTCTTGCTGAACGGCTTGACGATGTACGCCATCGCCCCGGCGTCGCGGGCCCGGTCGACCAGCTCGCGCTGGGAGAACGCGGTCAGCATCAGCACCGGCGCGAGGTGCTGCTCGTGGATCCGCTCGGCGGCCGAGAGGCCGTCCAGGACCGGCATCTTCACGTCCAGGATGGCCAGGTCGGGCTTGAGCTCCTCGACCAGCCTGACCGCCGTCTCGCCGTCGCCGGCCTCACCGACGACGGTGTAGCCCTCCTCCTCCAGCATCTCCTTGAGGTCGAGGCGGATCAGCGCCTCGTCCTCGGCGATGACGATTCGGGTGATCTGGGGCGAGTCGGTGTCAAGCGGCTGGGCCTGCTCGTCGGCAGTGCTCACGGGGCTCCTCGGTCCGGCGGGGTGCTGCATGCATGAGCCTACCCAGACACGGTATGTTGGGTGCACCACGGGTGGGGGGTCCGACCTTCGATCCGCTGGGCCCCGATAGCCCAATCGGCAGAGGCAACGGTCTCAAACACCGTCCGGTGTGGGTTCGAATCCCACTCGGGGCACCGCACTTCCAACGGTTCCGAGGCCGCCCGGCCTCGGAACCGTTGCCGTTCCCGGCCGGGTCAGCCGGTTCCCAGCGCGATCACCGCGGGCGCGGCCGAGCCGTCCGCCGCCCGCAGGTGGAAGCGGACGGTATCCAGGGTCGCCGCCGAGAGGTGCAGCGGGACAGGCGCCACCGGTTCCGGGCCGCGGTCGCCGACCGGCAGGACGGTCAGGGCCCCGGCGGCGGCCGTGCTGAGGCGGTTTCCCAAGGTGGTCCCCCCGAGGACGTGGGGCGGGCGCCCCGCAGCCTACTGGCGCGGCGTCAGCAGGGCCTGCCCCCGGAGCGGGACTGCTCACCCCGCCACCAGGGTGAGCGCCGCGGGGGCGTCGGCGGCGTCCCGGTCCAGCGCCTCCAGGGTGTACGTCCCGGTGGTGTCGCCGTAGAAGTCGAACCAGGCCGCCAGGCTGACCCGGCCCGTCCGGTCGGGGTACGCGGTGGTGCCGAGCGGGAGGGACGGGTCCAGGCGCCGCCCGTCGGGCAGGGTCAGCCGCAGCGCGAGCCGGTCGCCGCCGGTGCCCGCGGGGGCCTCGAACAGCAGCTCGACGGTGTGCTGGCCGGGCTTCAGGGCGCGCAGCGGGCGGGGCACGACGGGCGTGCTGCCGATCGGCACGGCGGGGGCGGGCACCGGGCTGCCGGTGCAGTCCTCGCGCAGCCGGGCGGAGGCCAGCACGAGTCGGTGGGGGCCCGCCTGCAGGCTGTCGGCGGAGGCCCGCAGCGGGGTGGGCCGGAGGTCCGCGGCCTCCTGCCCGGGGTGCGCCCCGACCGGCAGCACCGCGCGGGCGGCGCCGGGGGCGGTCAGCACCAGGGCCAGCCGGTCCGGGTCGAGCTCCTGCCCGGGGGCGCCGACGTCCTGCACCGTGACGCTGAGCGAGGCCCGGCCGTACGGCGGCGGCTGCACCTCCAGCGGGCCGCTGACCGCGACGCCGTCGGACTCCAGGGCGGCCCTGGGCAGCGCGGCCGCGACCGGCACCGGCGACTCGACGCCGACCTCCAGGACGAGTTCGACCCGGCTCCGGCCGCCCGGCTGGGCGGTCGTGGTGACGCCGGTGAGCCGGTAGGAGCTGCCGCCCCACCAGGCCGTCCGGTCCAGCAGGACGGTGCGCGGGGACGGACCCGCCGGACCGCCGGAGGGCACCGCCTGCAGGGTGTCCGCGCCGAAGGGGGTGCACCCGGCGGTCAGGACGGCCGCGGCGCAGGCCACGGCGAGGCGGCGTATCAAGCTGTGTCTTCTCCCCGGTCGCGACACGGGCCCGACCCGCGCGGCCGCCGCCCAGGGCATGCTACCGACAACGCGTCAGGCCCCGGGCCGCCCGCCTGACGGGCTGTCGGGCCCGCCTCCCGGTTCGCGGGGGCGGGCCCGGCGGCGCGGGCGTCAGTTGTCGAGCGCGCCGACGTGGTGGACCCGCACCAGGTTGGTGGAGCCGGCCAGGCCGGGCGGGGAGCCGGCCGTGATGATCACGACGTCGCCGGGCTTGCAGCGGCCCAGGCTGAGCAGCGCGGAGTCGACCTGGGCGACCAGTTCGTCGGTGGTGGTGACGAACGGGCCGAGGAAGGTCTCCACGCCCCAGGTCAGCGCCAACTGGCTGCGCACGGCGGGCTCGTAGGTGAACGCCAGGACCGGGATCGGCGAGCGGTAGCGGGTCAGCCGCCGCGCGGTGTCGCCGCTCTGGGTGAACGCGATCAGGTACTTGGCGTCCAGGAAGTCGCCGATCTCGGCGGCGGCCCGGGCGACCGCACCGCCCTGGGTGCGGGGCTTGTTCTTGTCGGTGAGCGGCGGCAGGCCCGCGGCCAGCACGTCCTCCTCCGCGGCCTCGACGATCCGGGCCATGGTCTTCACCGTCTCGACCGGGTACTTGCCGACCGAGGTCTCGCCGGAGAGCATCACCGCGTCGGTGCCGTCCAGCACGGCGTTGGCGACGTCGGACGCCTCGGCGCGGGTCGGCCGGGAGGCGTTGATCATCGAGTCCAGCATCTGGGTGGCGACGATGACCGGCTTGGCGTTGCGCTTGGCCAGCTTGACGGCGCGCTTCTGGACGATCGGCACCTGCTCCAGCGGGAGTTCGACGCCCAGGTCGCCGCGGGCGACCATGATGCCGTCGAAGGCGTCCACGATGGACTCCAGGTTCTCCACCGCCTGCGGCTTCTCGATCTTGGCGATGACCGGGATCCGGCGGCCCTCCTCGGCCATGATCCGGTGCACCTCCTCGACGTCCCTCCCGCTGCGCACGAACGACAGCGCGACGAGGTCGGCCCCGGTCCGCAGTGCCCAGCGCAGGTCCTCGACGTCCTTGTCGGAGAGCGCGGGCACCGAGACGGCGACGCCGGGAAGGTTGAGGCCCTTGTGGTCGGAGACCAGTCCGCCCTCGATGACGATGCAGTGCACCCGGGGGCCCTCGACGTGGGTGACCTCCAGGCAGACCCGGCCGTCGTCGACCAGGATCCGCTCGCCGCGCGAGACGTCCGCGGCCAGGCCCTTGTAGGTGGTGCCGCAGATCTCCCGGTCGCCCGGGACGTCGTCGACGGTGATGGTGAACTCGTCGCCGCGTTCCAGCAGGACGGGCCCGTCGGCGAAGGTGGCGAGGCGGATCTTCGGGCCCTGCAGGTCGGCCAGCACCCCGACGCTGCGGCCCGTCTCGTCCGAGGCCTTGCGGACCCGGTGGTAACGGTCCTCGTGCTCCGCGTGGGAGCCGTGGCTGAGGTTCAGTCGGGCGATGTCCATGCCCGCGTCGACCAGGGCCTTGATCTGGTCGTACGAGTCCGCGGCAGGCCCGAGAGTACAAACGATTTTTGCTCGGCGCATACAGCAGAGCCTAGGCATTACCGGGACGTAACAGAGCGGTTCCGGCCAGTCCCTCCATGGCAGTTGACAGAAGATTCGGTGAACGGACCCGCGCCGCGCGGCGGGTGGCACCCGGGTGAGCGCCCACCGCCCCCGTTGACGCACGCGCGTGCGCCCGGCCGGGCCCCGGGGGCGGCCGCGCGGGTGGTCGTGAGGGCGGTCGCGGGCGGGTCGGCGACACTCGGGGGTCATCCGCCCCTCACCTGTTGGACGGCCTGGGGGTCTGGCCCCGGCGGCCGGAAAGCGGCAGACTGCCACACACGTTTTCTACGCGCGTCACCACGGGTGGCGGGGTGTCACCTGCCCCGCCCCGGACGCCCGCTGACCGCCCGCACCGCCCGACTTGGAGTCCTCGATGTCCCTGAACCGCCGTGACTTCGTCACCCGCTCCGCCGCCACCGCGGCCGGTGCCGCCCTGGCCGGCGGCCTCGCGACCGGCACCGCCGCCGCCGCGGACCAGAAGCGGGACGACGCCCGCGGCAAGGGTCCCACCCCCTTCAAGGCCGCCTTCACCGTGATGGGCACCACCGACCTGCACGGCCACGTCCTCAACTGGGAGTACTTCACCGACTCCGAGTACGACGACAAGGCCCACAACGACGTCGGCCTGGCCAAGATCTCCACCCTGGTCGAGCAGGTCCGCGCCGAGCAGGGCCCCGGCCGGACCCTGCTGATCGACGCGGGCGACACCATCCAGGGCACCCAGCTCTCCTACTACTTCGCCCGGGTCGAGCCGATCACCGGCACCAAGGCCCCGCGCCACCCGATGGCCGCCGCGATGAACGCCATCGGCTACGACGCCGCCGCCCTCGGCAACCACGAGTTCAACTACGGCATCCCGCTGCTGCGCGCCTACCAGGACCAGCTGGAGTTCCCGCTGCTGGGCGCCAACGCGGTCGACGCCAAGAGCGAGAAGCCCGCCTTCCCGCCGTACGTCATCCGCGAGCTGCACCTCGGCCACGGCCGCCCGATCCGGGTCGGCATCCTCGGCCTGACCAACCCCGGCATCGCCATCTGGGACAAGGCCAACGTGCAGGGCAAGCTGTCCTTCCCCGGCATCCCGGAGATCGCCGCCAAGTGGGTGCCCAAGGTCCGCGCGGCGGGCGCCGACGTGGTCGTGCTCACCGCGCACACCGGCGTGGACGGCGCCTCCTCCTGGGGCGACCAGCTGCCGTTCTCGGAGAACGCGGGCGCCGAGACCGCCGCCACCGTCCCCGGCATCGACGCGATCCTGGTCGGCCACGCCCACAAGGAGATCCCGCAGCGGATCGTGGTCAACGAGCGGACCGGCAAGGAGGTCGTCCTCTCCGAGCCCGCGCTCTGGGGCGAGCGGCTGACCTGCTTCGACTTCGAGGTCGAGTTCGCCCGCGGCCAGTGGACCGTCACCGGCGTCAGCGCCCGGCTGCTGAACTCCAACACCGTCGCCGAGGACCCGGAGATCGTCCGGCTGGTCGAGGAGCAGCACCGGAAGGTCGTCGCCTACGTCAACCAGGTCATCGGCACCTGCAAGGAGACCCTCTCCATCGCCGAGGCCCGGTTCAAGGACACCCCGATCATCGACCTGATCGGCCGCGTCCAGGCCGACGCGGTGCGCGACGCCCTGGCCGGCGGCCCGTACGCCGCCCTGCCGGTGCTGGCCCAGGCCGCGCCGTTCAACCGCACCGCGGTCATCCCGGCGGGCGAGGTCAAGCTGCGCGACGCGGCCGGACTGTACATCTACGAGAACACCCTGGAGGCCCGGATCCTGACCGGCGCCCAGCTCAAGGACTACCTGGAGTACTCCGCCAAGTACTACGCCCAGGTCGCCCCCGGGGCCGCGATCGACCTGGACGCCCTGACCAACCAGGCCAACAACACCCCCGACTACAACTACGACTCGATCTACGGCCTGTCCTACGACATCGACATCGCGCAGCCGGTCGGCAGCCGCATCGTCAACCTGTCGTACCGGGGCACGGCGGTCGACCCGGCCGCGCAGTTCGTCCTCGCCGTCAACAACTACCGCGCCAACGGCGGCGGCAACTTCCCGCACGTCGCCGCCGCCCAGCAGGTGTGGGCCGACTCCGACGAGATCCGCAACACGATGATCGCCTGGGTGAAGGCCAAGGGCGTCATCGACCCGGCCGACTTCTCCGGCCAGGGCGGCTGGCGCCTGGTCCGGGCCGGCGTGCCGGTCTTCTAACGGCCGACCGCCCGGGGCCGTCCGGGAGTTCCACCCCGGACGGCCCCGGGAACCGCCTCCCGCCCGGCCCCGTCCAACCCCCGTCCGGATCACGGATCACGGACCACGGACCACGACCCAGGGGGATGACGGAACATGCGCGCACGAGCGGTGCTCACGGCGGTCGCGGCGGCCCTGCTGCTGGGCGGCTGCGGACCGAGCAGGACGAACGACCCGATGCCGACCGTCCAGCCGGGAACGGACCGGGTCACCGCCGGGCCCGAGGTGCGGCCCGCGACCGGCGCCGCCGCCGAACGGGCCGCGGAGGTCGCCGCCGCCTGGCCCGGCTCCGAGCTCCAACAGGTCTGGGAGCACGGCTACTTCCCGGTCGACGCCCCCACCGAGTGGCTGCCGGACGGGGCCTTCCGCAGCAGCGGCGACAAGGCCGCCTACCTGGACGGCCGGATCGACCTGCGCACCACCCTGCCGGTCCCGGTCTCCGGACTCACCGAGGTCAGGTTCGCCGACGGCTCCGTCCTCGCCCTGCCGCAGCGCTCCGCCCGGGAGGTCCTCACCTCGCTCACCCACCGCAGCGACTCCTGCTCCGTGGACTGCGGCACCCGGCTCGCCGTCACCGCCGTCCGGCCCGGCACCGCCGCCGTCACCACCAGTCGCGGCCAAGCCACCATCCCCACCTGGGAGTTCACCCTCGACGGCTACGCCGGGACGTTCCGATACCCCGCCGTCCTCCCCCAGCAGCCGCCCGTCCCGACCACCCCGGCACCCCCGGACCGGCCCGGCGACGGCATCCCGACCGCGCTGCGCGCGGTCTCCCCCGACGGGCTGGTCCTCACCGCGGGCGTCCCGCTCGGCTGCGCCACCGCCGATCCCGGCACCGTCTACGAGACCGACCTGGCGGTCGTCCTGATCGGCCACGCCACCCCGCGCAGGCTCGGCCCGGGCGAGGTCTGCGACGCCTCCCTGCAGATCGCCCCGGTCGAGTTCCGCCTGTCCCGCCCGCTCGGCACCCGCACCGTCCTCGGCCTCGCCGACGGCCGCCCGCAACTCCCCCGGCCGTGAGTACGGGCAGACGCCGCACGCAGGGGCGCGGGGAACTGCGCGAGCAACCCCGCGACCTCGCGGTACGTACGACCCTCGCGCCCTAGAACGGGAAGCGCGAGCGCCCGTGCTGGATCGAGATCCACTTCACCGTGGTGAACGCGTCCACGCTGGTGTCGCCGTTCAGCCGCCCGACGCCGGAACTCTTCTCGCCGCCGAACGGCACGATCGGCTCGTCCGCGATCGTCCCGTCGTTGACGTGGATCATGCCGGTGTCGATCCGCTGCGCGAACCGCACGCCGCGCTCGACGTTCGCGGTGTGCACCGCGCCGGAGAGGCCGAAGGGCGTGTCGTTGGCGATCCGGACGGCCTCGTCCTCGCCGTCGAAGGGGATGAGCAGGGCGACCGGGCCGAACACCTCGCGGCGCAGGATCGGGTCGTCGGCGGGGATGTCGGTGAGGACGGTCGGGCGGACCAGGGTGCCGACGGTGGCGCCGCGCAGCAGGGCGCGGGCCCCGGCCGCCACCGCGCGCTCGACCTCGGCGGTGATCGCCTCGGCCTGGGCGGAGTTGATGAGCGGGCCGAGGTCGGTGGCGGGGTCACCGGGGTCGCCGACGGAGAGCGAGGCGACCTTGGCGGTGAACTTCTCGCTGAACTCGGCGAAGACGGCGCGGTCGACCAGGATCCGGTTGGCGGCCATGCAGATCTGGCCCTGGTGGACGAAGCGGCTGGCGACGGCGGCGTCCACCGCGTAGTCGAGGTCGGCGTCGTCGAGGACCACCAGGGCGCTGTTGCCGCCGAGTTCGAGGACGGTGCGCTTGAGGTGGCTCGCGGCGACGGTGGCGACGTGCCGTCCGACCCGGTCGGAGCCGGTGAAGGCGATGACCTTGGGCACCGGGTGCTCGATGAACGCGTCGCCGATCTCGGCGATGTCGGTGAGGACGACGTTGAGCAGCCCGGCGGGCAGGCCGGCCTCCTCGAAGACCTTGGCGATCAGGGTGCCGCCGGCCACCGGGGCGTCCTGGTGCGGCTTGAGGACGACCGCGTTGCCGAGGGCGAGGGCGGGGGCGACGGCCTTCAGGGAGAGGAAGACGGGGGCGTTGAACGGGCTGATCACGCCGACCACGCCGACCGGCAGCCGGTAGAGCCGGTTCTCCTTGCCGGGCACCGGGGAGGGCAGGATCCGGCCCTCGGAGCGCAGGGCGAGCGAACCGGCCTCCCGCAGCATGTCCTTGACCAGGGAGAGTTCGAAGCCGGACTTCATCAGGGTGCCGCCGAGTTCGGCGGTCATCACCTGGAGGATCTCGGCCTCGCGCTCCTCGACGACCCGCAGGGCGCGTTCGAGGACCAGGCGGCGCTCGTAGGGGCTGGTGGCGGCCCAGGCGGGCTGGGCGCGCTCGGCGGCGCGGTAGGCGAGGTCGACCTGTTCGGCGGTGGCGACCGTGAAGGAGGCGAGCTTCTCCCCGCTGTAGGGGTCCAGGTCGACGATGTCCCAGGAGCCGGTGCCCGGCTGCCACCGGCCGTCGATGTACTGCTGGGCGAGTTCCGCGATCAAGGACATGCGATCCCTCTCGGCGCTGGATAACACCTACTGACGGATCGTCATCTTAGTTGGGGGTCAGAGGACTTGGAGGAGCTCCGCGAGAAGTCCCCGGGTCTCCTCCTCGGAGAGCGCCGCCGCCGACACCCGCTCCAGCGCGCTCGCGTACTCGGCCACCTCGGCCGGCTTGTCCAGGTACAGCGCGGTGGTGAACTGCTCGACGTAGACCACGTCCGACAGGTCCGGCTCGGGGAAGCACAGCACCGTGAACGCCCCGCTGTCGGCCGCCAGCGCGCCCATCCCCAGCGGCAGCACCCGCAGACTGACGTTCTCGCGCAGCGACAGCTCCGCGAGCCGCTCCAACTGGCCGCGCATCACCTCGGGCCCGCCGCACGGGCGGCGCAGCGCCGTCTCGTCGACGATCAGCTCCAGCCGGGCCCGCGCCCCCTCGGCGAGGAAGCGCTCCTGCCGGCGCAGCCGGACCGCGGCCCGGCGCTCGATCTCCTCCGCGGGCGCGGCGGGGCTGCCCGCCCGCATCACCGCGTGCACGTACTCGGGGGTCTGCAGCAGCCCGGGCACGAACTGCACCTCGTAGCTGCGGACCAGGTCGGCCGCGTCCTCCAGGTTGAGGTACGTCTGGAACCAGCCGGGCACCACGTCCCCGTACCCGTGCCACCAGGACGGGGCGTTGGTGCCGCCGACCAGGCCGAGCAGGGCCGCGCGGGACTCCTCGTCGTCGACGCCGTACAGCGTCAGCAGGTCCGCCACGTCGCGCTGCTTGAAGCCGACCCGGCCGAGCTCCATCCGGCTGATCTTCGACTCCGACGCCCGGATCGAGTACCCGGCGTCCTCCCTGGTCACGCCGCGGGCCTCGCGCAGGCGCCGCAACTGGGCGCCCAGCTGGATGCGACGCGCGGTCGCACCGCTGCCCGTCTGCAGGCCCGTCATGCAAATCCTCCGCCCCAGGAACGCCAAGTGGACCTCGTGGGAAGCAGTCTGCCACTGCGCGACGACACTCCGCGAGGGCCTTCCGGCATTTGGCCAATCCGTTGCAGAAGCGAGGGTTTCGACTCCGCTCAGGACAGCTCCGGGAGGACCTCCGCGAGATCGGTGCGCGAACTCACCCCGAGCTTCGGGTACGCCTTGTACAGGTGGTGCCCGACCGTGCGGGCGCTCAGGAACAGCTGCGCGGCGATGTCCCGGTTGGACAGGCCCTGGGCGGCCAGCCGGACGATCTGCGACTCCTGCGGGGTCAGCCCGGCCACCACCGTCCGGGCCGGGCCGGAGGCGGCGGGCGCGCCGGTGGCGTCCAGCTCGAGTCGGGCCCGCTCCGCCCACGGGACGGCGCCCAGCCGCCGCAGCGCCTGCTCGGCGGAGCGCAGCGGCACCCTGGCCTCGGCCTTGCGGCGGCCGCGGCGCAGCCACTCGCCGTACAGCAGCTCGGTGCGGGCCTGCTCCCACGGGCGGGGCTGCTCGGCGTGCCGGGCCAGCGCCCGCAGGTACAGCTCCTCGGCGAACTCGTCGGGGGCCAGCAGCGCGTGGCAGCGGTCCACCAGGGCGCGGGCCCACGGCCGGTCGACGCGCTCGGCCCACCGCTCGAACCGGGCCAGCGCCCCGGCGCACTCCTCGCCGCGGCGCAGCCGCACCGCCGCCTCCACCAGGTCGGGGACGGCGCGGACGGCGGCGACCTGGTAGCCGTACGGGCCGCCGGTGAGCGCGGCGAGGTGGCCGTGCGCGTCCTCGGCCCGGCCCTCGCCCAGGTCGAGCAGGCCGAGCGCCCAGCGGGCCCACGGGGCGCCCGCGCCGCCCCGGGCGAAGGCCGCGGCGGCCTGCTCCCGGCAGGGCTCCGCCTCGCCCCGGGCGGCCGCCACGTAGGCCTGGAAGCCGTGCAGTTGGCCGGTCCACAGCGGCTGTCCGCTGTCCAGGGCCAGTTGCAGCGCCTCGGCGGCGTGGTCGGCGGCCGCGGCCGGGCGGCCGTCGAAGAGCTCGGCCTCGGCGAGGAAGAACAGCAGGGTGGGCAGCGTCCCGAAGGCGCCGCCCTCCCGGGCCTCCCGGACCAGGCGGCGGGCGAGGTCCAGCACCTCGGCGTCGTGCCCGGGCACCAGCCCGGCCCCGCACGGCAGCACCAGGTCGACCGGGACGGCCGCCCCGGCCGCCCGGGCCGCCCGCTCGGCCTCCGGCAGCGTCGGCCCGTCCGCCCCGCCGAGCGCGGCGGCCAGGTAGCGGACGACCGGTCCGAGCGGGTCGCCGTCCGGCAGCGGCAGGGCGGCGAGCGCGTCCAGGCTGCCGCGCACGGCCGGGAGCCCGTCGTACCAGGCGACGTGCACGGCCTGCACCAGGACGCGGGCGGCCGGGCCGGGGTGCGCGGCGGCGACCAGGGCGGCGGCCTCGGTGAGCCGGGCGTGCGCGGAGGCGTGCTCGCCGCGCCAGAACTCGGCCACGCCGCGGGCGAACAGCAGGTGCGCCCGGGTGACCGGGTCGGCGTCCGGCCGGTCGGCGGCGAGCGCGAGCCGCTCGGCCCGCTCCACCTCGCCCGCCTCCAGCGCGGCCTCCACCGCCTCGACCGTCCAGCGGCGGGCGAGCACGGGGTCGGGGCTGAGCCGGGCGGCCCGCTCGTACGCGGCGCAGGCGCCCTGGTGGCCGCCGCGGGAGGCGGCGGTGGCGGCCGCCGCCGCGAGGTCCGCCGCGGCCTGCGCGTCCCGCCCGGTGGCGGCCAGCGCCCGGTGCCAGGCGCGCCGCAGCGGCTCGCCCGGCCCGTACGCGGCGGCCAGCGCCCGGTGCGCGGCCAGCCGGTCGGCGAGCGGGGCCCGGTCGACCAGGGCGGAGCGCAGCAGCGGGTGCCGGAACCGGGCCCGGCCGGTGGCCAGGTCGATCCGCAGCAGGCCCCGGGCCTCGGCGGGCGCCAGGTCGGCGGCGTCCAGCCCGCTCTCCGCGGCGGCCCGCAGCAGCACCTCCGCCTCGCCGGTCTCCTCCAGCGCGGCCAGCAGCAGCCAGCGCTGGGTGCGGCCGGGCAGTCGGCTGACCTGGCCGTGGTAGGCGAGCCGCAGCCGTCCGTCGGGCGGCAGCGCGCCGGAGCCCTCGCCCCGCGGGAGTTCGCGCAGCGCCAGCGGGTTGCCCGCGGCGGCGGCCAGCACCCTTGCGGGGTCGGCGAGTTCGGGGGCGATCTGGGCCAGCAGCCGGGCCGCGTCGGGCTCCGCCAGCGGTCCCACCGGCAGCTCGGGCAGCCCGGACGCCTCGACCCCGTCCTCCCGGGTCGCCAGCAGCACGGCGACCCGCTCGGCGCCCAGGCGGCGCACCGCGAGCCGCAGCGCCGCCGCGGACTCCGGGTCGGCCCACTGCAGGTCGTCCAGCAGGAGCAGCACCGGCTGCTGCTCGGCGAGGTCGCCCAGCAGGGTCAGCACCGCGAGCCCGACCAGCAGCCGGTCCCCGGCGGGGCCGTCGGCCAGCCCCAACGTCCGTTCCAGCGCGGCCCGTTGCGGTCCGGGCAGGGCGTCGAGCCGGTCCAGTGCGGGGGCCAGCAGCTGGCTGAGCACGGCGTGCGGCAGCCGGGCCTCCGACTCGACCCCGGCCGCCCGCAGCACCCGCCACCCGGCGGCCGCCCCGGCCGCCGCGTCCAGCAGCGCGCTCTTCCCGATGCCCGGCTCGCCGCGCAGCAGCAGCGCCCCGGCCCGCCCGGCGTGCGCGTCCGCCAACAGCCGGTCGATCGCCGCGCGTTCCGTCCCCCGTCCGTACAGCATGGGTCGACCCTACCTATACGTGACCGATTCCCCGGGGCGGCGATCTCCGTAACTTCTTGTCCTGCAAGGGGAACCACCCCGCAGAACACCGCAGAACACCCGCAGAAGGAGCCCCCGATGGACCTGCAGAACCTCGCCGAGCGCTACCTCGCCGCCTGGAACGAGACCGACCCGGCCGCCCGCCGCAAGCTGGTCGAGGAGACCTGGGCGCCCGGGGGCCGCTACGTCGACCCGCTGGTCGAGGCGGTCGGTCACGAGCAGTTCGACGCCACCCTGGCCGCCGTCCAGGCCCAGTTCGCCGGGTTGGTCTTCCGCCTCGGCCCGGTCGACGCCCACCACGACGTCGCCCGCTTCACCTGGGAGCTCGCCCCGGAGGGCGCCCCCGAGCCGCTGGTGATCGGCTTCGACGTCCTCACCGCGACGCCGGACGGCCGGATCGCCACCGTGGTCGGCTTCCTGGACAAGGTCCCGACCGCCTGAAGCGGCGCGCACCGTTCCGAGAACGACAACGACGCCTGCCCTTACCTGGTCGGGGAGTGGGCAGGCGTCGTGATGACCGGGTCCCGGCGGCTCTGGCGGGTCGGTGTTTGTCGGCCTTGCCCCCCTCGCGGGGGGCGTGGGCGTTCTCGGGGCGGTGGTCGGTCAGACCACCAGCGAGCGGTCGGTCGGCTTGATCGGGGCGGGGAGCGCGGTCTTGCCACCCAGGTACCTGTCGACCGCCGAGGCGGCCGAACGGCCCTCCGCGATCGCCCAGACGATCAGCGACTGACCGCGACCGGCGTCACCGCAAACGTACACCCCGTCGACGTTGGTGCCGAACTTGCCGTCGCGGGCGACGTTGCCGCGGGCGTCGAGGTCGACGCCGAGCTGCTCGACGAGGCCGTTCTTGACGTCGGTGCCGGTGAAGCCCATGGCGAGGGTGACGAGCTGGGCCGGGATGACCTTCTCGCTGCCGGGGACGGGCTCGAACTTGCCGTCCTTGAACTCGACCTCGACCAGGTGCAGTTCCTGGACGTTGCCGTCCTCGTCGCCCGCGAAGTGGGTGGTGGAGACGGAGTAGATCCGCTCGCCGCCCTCCTCGTGGGCCGAGGTGACCTTGTAGGTCATCGGCATGGTCGGCCAGGGCTGGTTGGCCGGGCGGTCCTCGGACGGCCGCGGCATGATCTCCAGCTGGGTGACGGAGAGGGCGCCCTGGCGGTGCGCGGTGCCGACGCAGTCGGCGCCGGTGTCGCCGCCGCCGATGACGACGACGTGCTTGCCCTTGGCCGAGATCGGGGAGTCGACGTAGTCGCCCTCCTGGACCTTGTTGGCCAGCGGCAGGTACTCCATCGCCTGGTGGACGCCGTTCAGCTCCCGGCCGGGGACGGGCAGGTCGCGGGCGGTGGTGGCACCGGCGGCGATGACGACCGCGTCGAAGCGCGAGCGCAGGTCCTGGCCGCTGATGTCGACGCCGGCCTCGACGCCGGTGCGGAAGCGGGTGCCCTCCGCGCGCATCTGCTCGATGCGGCGGTTGATGTGGCGCTTCTCCATCTTGAACTCGGGGATGCCGTAGCGCAGCAGGCCGCCGATGCGGTCGGCGCGCTCGTACACCACCACGGTGTGCCCGGCCCGGGTGAGCTGCTGGGCGGCGGCCAGGCCGGCCGGGCCGGAGCCGATCACGGCGACGGTCTTGCCGGACAGGCGCTCGGGGATCTGCGGGGTGACCCCGCCGCGGTCCCAGGCCTTGTCGATGATGGTGACCTCGACGTTCTTGATGGTCACCGCGTCCTGGTTGATGCCCAGCACGCACGCCGACTCGCACGGAGCCGGGCACAGGCGGCCGGTGAACTCCGGGAAGTTGTTGGTGGCGTGCAGCCGCTCGATCGCGCCGGACCAGTCGTCCCGGTAGGCGAGGTCGTTCCACTCGGGGATCAGGTTCCCGAGCGGGCAGCCGTTGTGGCAGAACGGGATGCCGCAGTCCATGCAGCGACCGGCCTGCTTGCTGATGATCGGAAGGAGGCTGCGCTCGACGTAGACCTCGTTCCAGTCGCGGATGCGGACGTCCACCGGACGGCGCTCCGCCAGCTGCTTGGGCGTGGTCAGGAAGCCCTTGGGGTCAGCCATTTGCCGCCTCCATCATCTTGCGAGTGGTCTCCACCTCGGAGAGGCCATCGCGCTCAGCGGCGTCCTTGGCGGCGAGCACAGCCTTGTAGTCGGTGGGCATGATCTTGGAGAAGCGGGAGACCCCGCTGCCCCAGTCGGCCAGGAGCTCGGCGGCGACGGTGGAGCCGGTCTCCTCGTAGTGCTGCTGGACGGTCTCGCGCAGCCATTCGCGGTCGGCGGCGCTGGGGGCCTCGATGCCCACCATGCCGCTGTTGACGTTGGCCGGGCGCAGGTCGAGCACGTAGGCGATGCCGCCGGACATGCCCGCCGCCAGGTTGCGGCCGGTCTCGCCGAGGATGACCACCCGGCCGCCGGTCATGTACTCCAGGCCGTGGTCGCCCACGCCCTCGACCACCAGGGTAGCGCCGGAGTTGCGGACCGCGAAGCGCTCGCCGGCCTTGCCGCGCAGGTGGATGCGGCCGGAGGTGGCGCCGTATCCGATGGTGTTGCCGGCGATGACGTGGTTCTGCGCGTCGGCGCCGATCGCGGCGGCGTCCCGGGCGGGACGGACCACGAGCACGCCGCCGGACAGGCCCTTGCCGACGTAGTCGTTGGCGTCGCCTTCCAGGCGCAGCGTGACGCCCTTGGGGACGAAGGCGCCGAAGGACTGGCCGGCCGAGCCGGTGAAGGTCACGTCGATGGTGCCCTCGGGCAGGCCCGCGCCGCGGTACCGCTTGGTCACCTCGTGGCCGAGCATGGTGCCGACGGTGCGGTTGACGTTGCGGATCGGCAGCTGGATCCGGACGGCCTCGCCGCGCTCCAGGGCGTCCTCGGCCAGCTCGATGAGCTGGTTGTCGAGGGCCTTGTCGAGGGCGTGGTCCTGGCCGGTGGTGTTGCGCAGGGCCGCGCCCTCGGGCAGCTCCGGGACGTGGAACAGCGGGGCCAGGTCGAGCCCGGCGGCCTTCCAGTGGTCGATGGCGGCCTGGGCGTTGATGTGCTCGGCGTGGCCGACGGCCTCCTCGATCGAGCGGAAGCCGAGCTCGGCGAGGATCTCGCGGACCTCCTCGGCGATGAACTCGAAGAAGTTGACCACGAACTCGGGCTTGCCGGAGAAGCGCTCGCGCAGCACCGGGTTCTGGGTGGCGACGCCGACCGGGCAGGTGTCCAGGTGGCACACCCGCATCATGATGCAGCCGGAGACCACCAGCGGGGCGGTCGCGAAGCCGAACTCCTCGGCGCCCAGCAGGGCGGCGATGACCACGTCGCGGCCGGTCTTGAGCTGGCCGTCGGTCTGCACGACGATGCGGTCGCGCAGGCCGTTGAGCAGCAGGGTCTGCTGGGTCTCGGCGAGGCCGAGCTCCCAGGGGCCGCCCGCGTGCTTGAGCGAGGTCAGCGGGGAGGCGCCGGTGCCGCCGTCGTGGCCGGAGATCAGCACCACGTCCGCGTGCGCCTTGGAGACGCCCGCCGCGACGGTGCCCACGCCGACCTCGGAGACCAGCTTCACGTGGATGCGGGCGTCCGGGTTGGCGTTCTTGAGGTCGTGGATCAGCTGGGCGAGGTCCTCGATGGAGTAGATGTCGTGGTGCGGCGGCGGGGAGATCAGGCCGACGCCCGGGGTCGAGTGCCGGGTCTTCGCCACCCACGGGTAGACCTTGTGGCCGGGCAGCTGGCCGCCCTCGCCGGGCTTGGCGCCCTGGGCCATCTTGATCTGGATGTCGTCGGCGTTGACCAGGTACTCGGAGGTGACGCCGAAGCGGCCGGAGGCGACCTGCTTGATCGCCGAGCGGCGCGCCGGGTCGTACAGGCGCTCCGGGTCCTCGCCGCCCTCGCCGGTGTTGGACTTGCCGCCGAGCTGGTTCATCGCGATGGCGAGGGTCTCGTGCGCCTCCATCGAGATGGAGCCGTAGGACATCGCGCCGGTGGAGAACCGCTTGACGATCTCGGAGACCGGCTCGACCTCGTCGATCGGGACCGGGGTCCGGCCGAGGCCGTCGAGTTGGAACAGGCCGCGCAGCGTCATCAGGCGCTCGGACTGGGCGTTCACCCGGTCCGTGTACTGCTTGAAGATGTCGTAGCGCTTGGTGCGGGTCGAGTGCTGGAGGCGGAAGACCGTCTCCGGGTCGAACAGGTGCGGCTCGCCCTCGCGGCGCCACTGGTACTCGCCGCCGATCTCCAGCGCGCGGTGCGCGGCGGTGATGCCGGAGGCCGGGTAGGCCTTGGCGTGGCGGGCGGCGGTCTCCTTGGCGATCTCGTCCAGGCCGATGCCGCCGAGCTTGGTGGTGGTGCCCGCGAAGTAGGCGTCCACCAGCTCCTGGGAGAGGCCGATGGCCTCGAAGACCTGCGCGCCGCGGTAGGAGGCGACGGTGGAGATGCCCATCTTGGACATCACCTTCAGGACGCCCTTGCCGAGCGCGTAGATCAGGTTCCTGATCGCCTTCTCGGGCTCGATGCCCTGGACGAAGACGCCCTGGGCGACCAGGTCCTCGACCGACTCCATGGCCAGGTACGGGTTGACCGCGCCGGCGCCGTAGCCGATCAGCAGCGCGACGTGGTGCACCTCGCGGACGTCACCGGCCTCGACCAGCAGCGACACCTGGGTGCGCTGCTTGGTGCGGATCAGGTGGTGGTGGATCGCCGAGGTGAGCAGCAGCGACGGGATCGGCGCGTGCTCGGCGTCCGAGTGCCGGTCGGAGAGGACGATGATGCGGGCGCCGTCGGCGATCGCGGCGTCGGCCTCGGCGGCGATCTCGGCGAGGCGGGCGGCCAGGCCCTCGCCGCCGGTGGCGACCTTGTACAGGCCGGAGAGGGTGACGGCCTTCAGGCCAGGCTGGTCGCCGTCCACGTTGATGTGGATCAGCTTGGCCAGCTCGTCGTTGTCGATCACCGGGAAGGTGATGCCGACCGAGCGGCAGTGCGCCGGGCTGGCGTCCAGCAGGTTGCCCTCGGGGCCGAGGTTGCTGTGCAGCGAGGTGACCAGCTCTTCGCGGATCGCGTCCAGCGGCGGGTTGGTGACCTGGGCGAACAGCTGGGTGAAGTAGTCGAACAGCAGGCGCGGCTTCTCGCTGAGCGCGGCGATCGGCGAGTCGGTGCCCATCGAGCCGAGCGCCTCGCCGCCGGTCTTGGCCATCGGCGCGAGGATGACCCGCAGCTCCTCCTCGGTGTAGCCGAAGGTCTGCTGGCGGCGGGTGACGGAGGCGTGGGTGTGGGCGATGTGCTCGCGCTCGGGGAGCTTGGCGAGCTGGATCTGCCCGGCGGCGACCCACTCCTCGTAGGGGTGCTCGGCGGCGAGGGCGGCCTTGATCTCCTCGTCCTCGACGATGCGGTGCTCGGCGGTGTCGATCAGGAACATCCGGCCGGGCTGCAGGCGGCCCTTCCTGGTGACCTTCTCCTGGTCGATGTCGAGCACGCCGACCTCGGAGGAGAGCACGACCAGGCCGTCCTCGGTGATCCAGTACCGGGCCGGGCGCAGGCCGTTGCGGTCCAGGACCGCCCCGATCTGGGTGCCGTCGGTGAAGGTCACGCAGGCCGGGCCGTCCCAGGGCTCCATCAGGTTGGAGTGGTACTGGTAGAACGCGCGGCGGGCCGGGTCCATGGTGGCGTGGTTCTCCCACGCCTCCGGGATCATCATCAGCACCGAGTGCGGCAGCGAGCGGCCGCCGAGGTGGAGCAGCTCCAGGACCTCGTCGAAGGACGCCGAGTCGGAGTGGTCCGGGGTGCAGACCGGGAAGATCCGGCCCAGGTCGCCGGGGATCAGGTCGGTGGCGAGCTGGGACTCCCGGGCGGTCATCCAGTTGCGGTTGCCCTTGACCGTGTTGATCTCGCCGTTGTGCGCGACGAAGCGGTACGGGTGGGCCAGCGGCCAGCTCGGGAAGGTGTTGGTGGAGAAGCGCGAGTGCACCAGGCCGATCGCGGAGGCGTAGAGCCGGTCCGACAGGTCGGGGAAGAAGGGCTCCAGCTGGCCGGTGGTCAGCATGCCCTTGTAGACCAGGGTGCGGGCGGAGAGCGAGGGGAAGTACACCCCGGCCTCGCGCTCGGCGCGCTTGCGCAGCACGAAGGAGACCCGGTCCAGCTCGATGCCGGTGCGCTCCGCGTGCGTGACGAAGAGCTGGCGGAAGCGCGGCATGACGGAGCAGGCGGTGGCGCCCAGCAGGTCGGGGGTGACCGGGACGTCGCGCCAGCCGAGGACGGTCAGGTCCTCCTCGGCCGCGATGACCTCGATCCGGGTGGCCGCGGCGGCGGCCGCCTCGTCCTCGACCGGGAGGAAGGCGATGCCGACGGCGTAGGAGCCGGCGGCGGGGAGCTCGAAGTCCACGTTCGCGCGCAGGAACGCGTCCGGGACCTGGGTCAGGATGCCCGCGCCGTCACCGGAGTCCGGCTCGGCGCCGGTGGCGCCGCGGTGCTCCAGGTTGCGCAGGACGGTCAGCGCCTGCTCGACGATCTTGTGGTCGGCGATGCCGGTCAGCGTGGCCACGAAGCCGACACCGCAGGCGTCGTGCTCGTTGCGCGGGTCGTAGAGACCCTGGGCCTGGGGACGCGCGTCCGGAACGAGGGCGTAGGGGCCGGTGGCCTTGGCGTCCTCGTGGCCGGAGTGCATGGATGCAGACAGCATCGGCTCTCCCGTCGTCGTAAACAGTTGCTTCATGCAAAGGGACGACGTTGGCCCTGATGCGATTTGTCGGTGCAGGTTACATGATGCCGCCTGGACCGGGAAGTGGATTCCTGCGTCCACATCCCGGACTGATCCCCAGGTCAGGGGGCGGATGGGGAGAAGGCGCAGCGTCGCGCGTTCCCTCCAGTGTGCCCTGCCCCGAAGGGCGTGAAACAGGGGCGAAACCCCCTCGCCACACACGCCTCAGGTGTTCCACCTGGGAATCTTCGAAGTCGACGCCGCCCCCGCTTTTGATTGCGGGGGTCGACAGCCGGATGTCGAGACTAGGGCAAGGCGCAGGCTCGGGCCCATGTGCGGAACATCACGCGTTCCATGGCATAACTATACAGAGCTCTGGATTTTCGTACAAGGCTGTTCGAGTGACGGACCGGCGGCCGGTCAGCCGATCGCCCCGCCGATCAGCCGTCCCAGCAGGTAGGTGACGCCCGCCGCGGCCCCGCCCAGCACCAGCTGGCGCAGGCCGGAGAACCACCAGCTGCGGGCCGTCACCCGGGCCACCACCGCGCCGCAGCCGAACAGGCCGAGCACCGCCAGCAGCGCGGCGGGCCACAGCGCGGTCGCGCCGAGCAGGTAGGGCAGCACCGGCAGCAGCGCGCCGAGCGCGAAGCAGCCGAACGAGGAGAGGGCGGCGACCAGCGGCGAGGGCAGGTCCTCCGGATCGACGCCGAGCTCCTCGCGGGCGTGCACGGCCAGCGTGGTGTCCGGGTCGGCGGACAGTTGCCGGGCCACCTCGTGGGCCAGCTCCGGGTCGACGCCGCGGGCCACGTACAACTGGGCCAGCTCGGCCAGCTCGCCCTGCGGGTTGCGCCGCAGCTCGATCCGCTCGGCCTCCAACTCGGCTTCCACCAGCTCGCGTTGGGAGGCGACCGAGGTGTACTCACCGGCCGCCATGGAGAACGCGCCGGCCGCCAGCCCGGCCAGGCCGGTGAGCACCACGGTGCTCGGCGCCGCGTCGCCGCCGACCACGCCGGTCATCAGCGCGAAGTTCGACACCAGGCCGTCCATCGCCCCGAACACGGCCGGGCGCAGCCAGCCGCCGTTGACGTCCCGGTGGTGGTCGGCCTCGGGTATGCGGGGCGGCTGCGGGCTGTCGGTCTGCGGCTCTGCGGTGACGGTGCTCATGCGGGCGGCTCCCCTTCCGGGCACGGCGGATCCCCCCGGGCCGCGCGTCGGCCGGGCTCGCTGGTGCTCTTCGAACGTAGCTGTTTGACCTGCTGCTTTCCAGCAAAGTAAGCCTGCCCAAAGGCAGTTGGGGCCGCCTCCGCCCCTCTCGGCGGTGGCGGCCCCGACGGGGTCGAACGGGTCGGCTCAGGAGGGCTTCTCGGAGTCCTTCGAGAGCTTCACGGAGTCGTCCCCGGCCTCCTGCGCGGGCGCGGCCGGGGCGGTGTCCCGCGGCTGCTCGGCCTCTTCCGCGGCCGCCTCGGTCTCGGCGCGCTCCCGGGTGGCCTGCGGGTCGATCGCGTCCGGGTCCTCGCGGCCGGGGCGGAGCTTGGCGGAGAGCACGAAGGCGACGATCGCGCCGACGAAGACCAGGATCGCCGTCCAGTCGTTCAGGCGCAGGCCGAAGAAGCGGTGCGCCTCGTCGATCCGCAGCCACTCCGTCCAGAACCGGCCGAGGGTGTAGGCGGCGACGTACAGCGCGAAGGCCCGGCCGTGGCCGAGGGTGAAGCGCCGGTCGGCCCAGATCACCAGGACCGCGACCAGCACGCACCAGATCGACTCGTACAGGAAGGTCGGGTGGTAGACGCCCTGGACGACGGTGCCGTCCGGGAGGGTCTTGTCGATCTTCAGGCCCCAGGGCAGGGTGGTCTCCCGGCCGTACAGCTCCTGGTTGAACCAGTTGCCCCAGCGGCCGCAGGCCTGGGCCAGCGCGATGCCGGGGGCGATCGCGTCGGCGTAGGCGGGCAGCGGGACGCCGCGGCGGCGGGCGCCGATCCAGGCGCCGACCGCGCCGAGGGCGATGGCGCCCCAGATGCCGAGGCCGCCCTCCCAGATCTTCAACGCGTCGATCGGGTGCTTGCCCTCGCCGAAGTACAGCTGGTTGTCGGTGACGACGTGGTAGAGCCGACCGCCGACCAGGCCGAACGGCACCGCCCAGACCGCGATGTCGCCGACCGTGTGCCGCCCGCCGCCGCGGGCGACCCAGCGCTTGCTGCCGAGCCACACGGCCACGACGACACCGATGATGATGCAAAAGGCGTAGGCGCGCAGCGGGATGGGCCCCAGGTTGAGGACGCCCCGCGACGGGCTCGGAATGTATGCGAGATCCATGGCACTCTCGACGCTACCGTGTCCCACCGGCACCACCGGCACCGGAGCGGGTCACGGTAGCGTCACGCGGCCCCGGCCGGGTCAGGGCGAGGGCGGGGTGTTGGACTCGCCCGCGGTCGAGCTGGGCGCCGGGCTCTGCCCGTGGGAGCCGGGGGTGCCGAGCTGCTTGCCCTGGTTGGCCGCGTCCACCCACTTGACCAGGTTCTCCGGGCTGATCTGCTCGTTGCCCTTCTTCGGGTAGACCGGCTCGCCGTTCAGCAGCACCGTCGGGGTCGACTTGTAGCTGGACTTGTCGAAGTCCTGCTGCACCGCGGAGACCCAGCCGCCGAACTTGTTGTCGTTGACGCAGGCCTGGAACTCCGGGGTGTCCAGCCCGGGGACCTGCTTGGCCAGGTCGATCAGGGTCTGCTTGGTGCCGAAGGAGTCCTCGGTCTCCTCCGGCTGGTTGCGGTACAGCACGTCGTGGTAGTCGCGGAAGTGCCCGGCGTCCTGCGCGCAGCCCAGCGCGTTGGCGCCGTACTTGGAGCCGCTGCCGCCCAGCGAGCGGTCGATGAACGAGACGATGTGGTAGTCGACGACGATCTTGCCCGCGTCCTCCAGCTGGTCGACGGTCGGCGAGAAGCTCCGCTCGAAGCTGCCGCAGGCCGGGCAGCGCGGGTCCTCGTAGACCGTCAGCGTGGACGGGGCGTCGGCCGCGCCGACCGGGATCACCAGGTTCTTGTCGCCGGTCGTCCCGGCCGGGGCCGCGGTGGGGGTCTCCGGCTTGGAGCGCTGGTTCTGCACCACCACGCCGACCACCACGGCGGCCGCGATCACCGCGACCACCACGCCGCCGACCACCAGCTTCCTGGTCCGCCGCGCCTTGGCCTCCTCGGCGGCCCGGGCCTCCCGCATCTTGTCCCGGGCGTTGCGCTTGCCTTCTCGGTTCTTCTCGCTCATGGGGTGCTCTTGCCAGTCCAGTGGTTGGGGTCGTCGGGGGCGGCGGGCGGCTCAGGCGGCCAGCCAGGCGTCCAGCGAGAGCTTCGTCCGGGGGCGGTAGACGAGCCACGCCGACAGCAGCAGGAACCCGGTGTCGCGCAGGATCTCCTGCAGGTACTTGGTCTGCGACTCGTCCACCGCGCCGCCGCCGCCGAAGCAGCCGCAGTCGATCGAGATGCCGCGCGCCCACGCGGAGGAGATGCCCGCGACGAACACCAGCAGCAGCACCGCCGAGACGACCGCGACGATCCGCGTCCCCAGCCCGAGCACCAGCAGCAGGGCCAGCGCCAGCTCCAGGAACGGCAGCCCCCAGCCGACCGGCTTCACCAGCGACTCGGGCAGGATCTCGTACGCGCGCACCGCCTGGGCCGCCTCGGCCGGGTCGGAGACCTTCGCCAGGCCGGCCCAGCCCCAGACCACCGCCAGACCCAGCCGCACCGCCAGTCCGAACCACTCGGCCGCCGCGCCGTCCACCGCCCGGCGCCACCCGTCCGTCCGGCCGCGTTCGACGTGCTGACTGGCCATCAGTTCGGTTCCCCCTCGGGCGCGTTCCACCGTTTCCTGCCTGATGAACCGTAGGGGATGGCGGGTGGTTCCTCCACATTGGCGAGTTACGCCGTATGAGGGACCTTAAACGGTCATACGTCCGATTTTCTGGATCATCGTTCCGGCGCGTCGCAGCCCGCCGTCGGACCCCGCTCCGACTGCTGGCACAGCACCGCCCGCTCCGCCCCCCGGCGGGCCAACTCCCGCTCCACGCCCCCGCTCCCGACCAGCGCGGCGGCCAGCGCCAGCCCGGCCGCCAGCGCCCGCAGCAGCACCGCCCGGTGAACCCGCGCCATCCGGATGCCCTCTCGCCGACGAACCGCCGGAGGGTTCAACGGCGTCAACCCGCCGGGAAGCACCCGCGCCCGCCGGTTTTTCACCCTCGCGGAGTAGGTCGGCCGCGCGAAGGGCCGCAACGCGAAGGGCCGCCCGGGGAGCGGCAGTTGCTCCCCGGGCGGCCCTCGGCCGTGCCGCGCTGCTCGGCTACCTGCGGCGGACGCCCTGCGCCAACTCGCCCGCGAGCGCCCGGACCGCGGCCGTGCCGTCCGCCAACTGCTCGGCGTCCAGCAGACGCTGGACGAACGCCGAGCCGACGATCACGCCGTCCGCGAAGGCCGCCACCTCGGCGGCCTGGTCCGCGTTGGAGACGCCCAGACCGACGCAGACCGGCAGCGCGGTGGTGGCGCGGGTGCGGGCCACCAGGTCCTCGGCCAGGTTGCCGACCGCCGCGCGGGTGCCGGTCACGCCCATCACCGCGGCCGCGTACACGAAGCCGGAGCCCGCCGCGGTGACCTCGGCCAGCCGGTGGTCCCTGGAGGACGGGGCGACCACGAACACGGTGTCCAGCCCGTGCTCGGCCGCGGCCTTGCGCCACTCCTCGGACTCCTCCACCGGCAGGTCCGGCAGGATGCAGCCCGCTCCCCCGGCCGCGGCCAGGTCGGCGGCGAACCGGGCGGTGCCGTAGCGGTCCACCGGGTTCCAGTACGTCATGACCAGGACCGGCACGGCCGGGTGCGCCGCCGCGACCTCGGCCACGGTGCGCAGCACGTCCTTGATCTTCACGCCGCCGCGCAGCGCGATGTCGTCGGCGGTCTGGATGACCGCGCCGTCCAGCACCGGGTCCGAGTGCGGCAGGCCGACCTCGACGACGTCGCAGCCGCCCTCGATCAGGGCGTTGACCGCGGCGATGCCACCGTCCACGGTCGGGAAGCCGGCCGGCAGGTAGCCGATCAGGGCCGCCCGGCCCTCGGCCTTCGCGGCGGCCAGCACGGTGGTGAGCTTGGTGTCGGCCATGTCAGTTGGTCCCCTCGGCGTCGTAGAGGCCGAAGTACTCGGCAGCGGTGTGCATGTCCTTGTCGCCGCGGCCGGAGAGCGAGACCAGGATCGTCGCCTCCGGGCCGAGCTCGCGGCCGAGTTCGAGCGCGCCCGCCAGCGCGTGCGCGGACTCGATCGCCGGGATGATGCCCTCGGTGCGGGACAGCAGCCGCAGCGCCTCCATCGCCTGCGCGTCGGTCACCGGGCGGTACTCGGCCCGTCCGGTGTCCTTCAGCCAGGCGTGCTCCGGGCCGACGCCCGGGTAGTCCAGGCCGGCCGAGATCGAGTGCGACTCGATGGTCTGGCCGTCCTCGTCCTGCAGCACGTAGGTGCGCGAGCCGTGCAGCACGCCCGGGTCGCCCTTGGTCAGGGTGGCCGCGTGCTTGGGGGTCTCGGCGCCCTCGCCGGCCGCCTCGCAGCCGATCAGCCGGACGCCCGCGTCCGGGATGAACTCGTGGAAGATGCCCATCGCGTTGGAACCGCCGCCGACGCAGGCCACCACCGCGTCCGGGAGCTTCCCGGTGCGGTCCAGCACCTGCCGGCGGGCCTCGACGCCGATGACCCGGTGGAAGTCGCGCACCATCATCGGGAACGGGTGCGGACCGGCCACCGTGCCGAACAGGTAGTGGGTGGAGTCCACGTTGGCGACCCAGTCCCGGAACGCCTCGTTGATGGCGTCCTTCAGGGTGCGGCTGCCGGAGGTCACCGGGATCACCTCGGCGCCCAGCATCCGCATCCGGGCCACGTTCAGCGCCTGGCGCTCGGTGTCGACCTCGCCCATGTAGATGGTGCAGTCGAAGCCGAACAGCGCGCAGGCGGTGGCGGTGGCCACGCCGTGCTGGCCCGCGCCGGTCTCGGCGATGATCCGGGTCTTGCCCATCCGGCGGGTCAGCAGCGCCTGGCCCAGCACGTTGTTGATCTTGTGCGAGCCGGTGTGGTTGAGGTCCTCGCGCTTGAGCAGGACCCGCGCCCCGCCAGCCTCCGCGGAGAACCGGTGGACGTCGGTCAGCGGGCTCGGCCGACCGGTGTAGTCCTTGAGCAGGACGTCCAGCTCGGCGGCGAACGCCGGGTCGTTCTTGGCCTTCTCGTACTCCTCGGCGACCTGCTCCACGGCGGCGACCAGCGCCTCCGGGATGAAGCGGCCGCCGTAGGCGCCGAAGTAACCGCGTGCGTCGGGCACCTGGGCGCCCGGAAGGTAGTGCTCGGACATGATCCGTCCTCGGATGAAGGATTGACGGCGTGGACGTGGGACGCGCGGCGGGTCGTCAGCCGCGGGTACCGCGCCATCGGCGTCCGGGGACCTGTCCGGGCTCGCAGCCGATCACGTACCGCACCCGCCGCCCCAGCACCCGGCGTGCGGGCGCGCGGCAGCCGCGCGGGCGGCAGCCGGGGGCGAGACGGGTGGCGATCGACACGGCGGAGGCTCAGCCCCGCCCGTTGTTGCGCAGCGCCGGGTGCGCCCCGGCGGCGACCAGGTCGGCGACCGCGGCCTTCGGGTCCCGGCCGGTGACCAGGGACTCGCCGACCAGCACCGCGTCGGCGCCCTGGTTGGCGTAGGTGATCAGGTCGTGCGGCCCGCGCACGCCCGACTCGGCGACCTTCACGACGTGCGCCGGGATGGCGTCCACCACGTTGCCGAAGGTGTTCCGGTCGACCTCGAGGGTCTTCAGGTTGCGGGCGTTGACGCCGATGATCCGGGCGCCGGCGTCCACCGCGCGGGCGATCTCCTCCTCGTCGTGCACCTCGACCAGCGGGGTCAGCCCGATCGACTCGGCCCGCTCGATCAGCGAGACCAGGGCCGGCTGCTCCAGCGCGGCCACGATCAGCAGCGCCAGGTCCGCGCCGTGCGCGCGGGCCTCCCACAGCTGGTACGCGGTGACGATGAAGTCCTTGCGCAGGACCGGGGTGGGCACGGCCGCGCGCACCGCGTCCAGGTCCGCCAGCGAACCGCCGAAGCGGCGCTGCTCGGTCAGCACGCTGATCGCGGCGGCACCGCCGGCCGCGTAGTCGACCGCCAGCGCGGCCGGGTCGGCGATCGCCGCCAGCGCGCCCTTGGACGGGCTGGAGCGCTTGACCTCGCAGATCACCCGGACGCCGTCACCGCGCAGCGCGGCCACGCCGTCCTTCGCCTCGGGGGCCTTGGCGGCGAGCTTCTTGAGCTCGTCCAGGGAGACTCGGGCCTGTCGCTCGGCGAGGTCCTGCCGGACCCCGTCGATGATCTCGTCGAGCACAGTCACGCGTGCGCCCCCATCGTGTTTCGGCGGTGAGGCCGGGGGCGTCGAACGCGGCCCCGGCCCTTCGATGGTATCGGGCGCGGGGGGCGCACTCCGCATCCACCCGGCGCGCGTCTCGACTCGCGGACCGCCCGGCGGACGGCGCGCCCGCCCCGTTCACACCCCCGGCGGGGCCAGCCCCGCGCCCACCGGCAGGTTCCGCACCACCGTGAACACCAGCAGCACCAGCACCAGCGCCCACGTCCGCCGCCGCGACATCCGCGGCCGCCACCCCGGCCGACCGCCCGCCCCCCGCACCGACCGCACCAGCCAGCCCAGCCACAGCACCGCCAGCCCGAGCGCCAGCACCACCACCAGCAGGTTGTCGTGCGCCGCCGTCAGCACGTCCCCCCTGGTCAGCGCGTGCACGCAGCGCAACCCCCCGCACCCCGGACACCACCAGCCGGTCAACTGCAGGAACGGGCACGTCGGGTAGTGCCCCGGCGCGTTCGGGTCCACCAGCCCCACGAACGCCGTCGGCAGCGCCACCGCCGTCAACGCCGCCAGCGGACGGACCAGCCGCCGCACCACGGGACCGCCGGGGGCGGCGGAGGGACCGGACGCGGCGGGGCCGGGGGCGGCAGGAGCGTTCACGGGACGATTGTGCCCCCGCCCGGCCACCGCCCCCGGGCCGCCCCGCCCGGAAGCCCGTGAGCCGTCGGAAGCCCGGAAGCCGCCGGAGGCCTGTGCCGCCCCGCCCGGGAGCCCGGAAACGCCGAACGGCGGGCACCCGGCCCGCCGTCCGTCCGTCGTGCTCCGCCGGGTCAGCCCGCGGTGACCGCGCTGCGCTCCTCGGTGGGGGCCGGGGCGAAGTTCTTGCTGGGCTGCTTGCCCATGCCCGCCATCGACATGGCCTTGCCGACCACGCCGCCGATCAGAACCACGGCGAGGCCCGCGATGACCAGCACGACGTTCGGGATGATCATCGCGACGCCGGACACGCAGAAGCCGACGAAAGCAATGACCACGCCGGTCCACGCGGCGGGGGTGTGGCCGTGCGCTGCTGCAGCCATCTTGTTGGTGCTCCTTGTTTCTCCGGGGCCCGGTCGGGCGGTCCTGGGCGGCGCTCGACGGGTTGACCCCTCCATTGTGCCGGGCCGAACACGGCAGCCCCAAGCCGGGGCGGCCGTGGTGCCGCGCACACCCGGCCGGTCGGTGTCAGCCCGTCGGGTCCTCGCCCCGGTCCAGCGCCTTCCACAGGTCGGCCGGGCTGTCCGCCCGTACCGGCGCCTTCCGGGTCGGCGCCTCGTACCGCGCCCCCATCACCGGCCAGCGCCGTCCGAACCACGCCGTCAACGCCCCCGCCGCCACCAGCAGCACCCCGCCCGCCAGCGCCACCCACGGCCACGCCGTCCGGGTGATCTCCTCCGCCCGGCCGCTGCTCAACGCCAACTGCCCCGCCGCGACGGCGTGCAACCCCGCGGTGTCCGTGTACCCGATCACCGCCCCCGCGACCGCGCCCACCCCCGCCAGCACCGTCAACGCCCCCACCAGCACCCGCACCCACCCGCGCACCGCGAACACCACGACCGCCGCCGCCATCCCCGTCAGCGCCATCGCCGTCGGCAGCGCCGTCAGCCTGCTCCCGCTCGCGCTCACCGCGACCCGGCTCCCCCCCATCCCGGCCGCCACCCCCTCCGCCCAGGTGCGCCCCACCGCCGTCAGCACCAACCCCGCACCGACCGCCGTCAACAGCAGCATCAACCCCAACGCACCGCGCGAAGCCGAAGCAGGGGAACCACCGGAAGGGGAAGCAGACGTCTCACTCACCCCCCCAGTGTCCCCGACCTCACCCCACCCCCGACCCCCACCCCTCCGGCACGCCCAGGAGCCCCCGGCCTCCGCCCAACAACCCCGGGACAGGCCGAGCGAAGCGCAGGCAGACCGCTCCCCGCCCGGCGCAGCCGCGCACCCCCGCCCTCACCGAACCCACCGGCGGAGCCGAGCCCAACCCAGCGCAGCCGCACACCCCCGCCCCCACCCACCGGCGGAGCCGGGTCCAGCCCAGCGGCAGGCGCACGGGTGGGTGGGCGGGGCAGGGCCCGCGTCAGCGAAGCGTGTTCGCCGTGGCGACAGCCCTGAGCACCGCCGCCGCCTTGTTGCGGCACTCCGTGTCCTCCGCGTGCGGGTCGGAGTCCGCGACGACGCCCGCGCCCGCCTGGACGTACGCGGTCTCGTCGCGGATGACCGCCGTCCGGATGGCGATCGCCGTGTCGGAGTCGCCCGCGAAGTCCAGGTACCCGACGCAGCCGCCGTACAGCCCGCGGCGGGTGGGTTCGAGTTCCTCGATGATCTGCATGGCGCGCGGCTTGGGCGCGCCGGAGAGGGTGCCGGCCGGGAAGCAGGCGGTGAGGACGTCGAGCGCGCTGCGGCCGGCGGCGACCTTGCCGGTGACGGTGGAGACGATGTGCATGACGTGGCTGTAGCGCTCGATGGTCATGAACTCCACGACCTCGACGGAGCCCGGCGCGCAGACCCGGCCGAGGTCGTTGCGGCCGAGGTCGACCAGCATCAGGTGCTCGGCCCGCTCCTTGGGGTCGGCGAGCAGTTCGGCGGCGAGCTCGGCGTCCTCGTGCGGGGTCGCGCCGCGGTGCCGGGTGCCGGCGATGGGGTGCAGCATGGCCTCGCCCCCGGCGACCTTGACGAGCGCCTCGGGGCTGGAGCCGACCACGTCGAAGCCGCCCTCCGCGCCGCCGTCCGGGCCGGGGAAGCGGAACAGGTACATGTAGGGGCTGGGGTTGGTGGTGCGCAGGACGCGGTAGACGTCGAGTGCGGAGGCCGGGCAGGGCGCCTCGAAGCGCTGCGAGGGGACGACCTGGAAGGCCTCGCCCGCCCGGATCCGCTCCTTCACCACGTCGACGGCCTTGCGGTACGGCTCGCCGCCGAACGGCGAGTGCGCGTCGACGGCGGTCGGGGTGTACGTGGCGAGGCCGGGGTCGACGGGGCGGCGCAGGTCGGCCTCCATCGCGTCGAGGCGGGCGACGGCGTCCGCGTGGGCCTCGTCGACGCCGGTGGCCAGGTCGTTGTGGTTGACCGCGTTGGCGATCAGCAGCACGGTGCCGTCGGCGTGGTCGAGGACGGCCAGGTCGGTGGCGAGCAGCAGGGTCAGCTCGGGGAGCTTCAGGTCGTCCGGGGTGAGGTTCGGGAGCTTCTCCAGGCGCCGCACCACGTCGTAGCCGAGGTAGCCGACCAGGCCGCCGGTGAGCGGCGGGAGGCCGTCGTCGGGGTGCCGGGGGGTGTGCAGGGCGGCGAGGGTGGCGCGCAGCACCTCCAGCGGGTCGCCGGTGGTGGGGATGCCGACGGGGGGCTCGCCCAGCCAGCGGGCGCCGCCGTCCTCGCCGACGGTGAGGACCGCGCCGGAGCGCACCCCGACGAAGGAGTACCGGGCCCAACTGCGGCCCTGCTCGGCGGACTCCAGCAGGAAGGTGCCGGGCCGCTCGGCGGCGAGGCTGCGGTACACGCCGATCGGGGTGAGGCCGTCCGCCAGGAGCCTGCGGGTGACCGGGATGACCCGGGTGTCGGCGGCGAGCGTGCGGAAAGCCTCAAGTTCCATGGGACACCGATCGGATGGGAGGGAGGTCTGGTCGGGGGACAGGCTACTCGGCGAGCGGCAGCACGTCGGCGTCGAAGCAGGTCCGGTCGCCGGTGTGGCAGGCCGCGCCGACCTGGTCGACCTTGATCAGCAGGGTGTCCCCGTCGCAGTCCAGGGCCACCTGCTTGACGTGCTGGACGTGGCCCGAGGTGTCGCCCTTCACCCAGTACTCGGCCCGGCTGCGGCTCCAGTACGTGCAGCGGCCGGTGGTCAGGGTGCGGTGCAGCGCCTCGTCGTCCATCCACCCGAGCATCAGCACCTCGCCGGTGTCGTACTGCTGGGCGACGGCGGGCAGCAGGCCGTCCGGGGTGCGCTTGAGACGGGCGGCGATCGCCGGGTCCAGGGCGGTGCTGCCGGGGGCGGCGGGAGAGGTCGACATGCCCCCATTCTCGCAGGCCGCGCCGGGCCGTCGGACCGTACCGGGACGGTACTTCCGGAGGCGGTCGAAAACGCCTCCCCCACCCGGTAGTTTGATCCCCGCCGAAAACCGAACTGCTTGGGGAAATGGGGGGTTCCGTCGAATGAGCGCATATCAGCCGCAACCGCTTCCGACGGTTGCGTACGGGGATTACCGACTGCAGCGAACCGCAGGTGAGCACCTGTATCCGGGCGAGCCGATGATCGGCACGTGGGCGGTGAAACTCGACCGCCTACTGCCGCTCTGGTGGGACCGCGACACCGTTCGCGCCGCCGGTTTCGCTCCTCTCGTCTGGGCGATGAATTCCCTCAAGTCGATCTGGCGCGGACTGTGGCTGTACTTCCTGCCGCGCTGGTTCGTCGAGATCTTCGGGCCGGACGCCTACGGGCGCCGCCCGTACGGCCTCTCGCTGACCCGGCGCGCCTACCGGGCCCTGCGCCGCCCGCTGCACGGCGGCTCCTGGCACGGCCCCGAGGGCTCCACCGCCCGGCTGTTCTGGCGGGCCGTACGCACCACCGCCGGCGAGAAGCTCAAGGCCGACCACGACCTGTTCACCATGCTGGTCACCGACCGCCGGATGCTCGTCCTGAGCCGCTGGACCGAGGGCCAGTACAACGACCACTACCGGGCCACCCCGCTGCTCGAACTGCCCGCCGGGACCTGGTGGCTGCGCCCCGACACCCCCAACGACGTCTGGGCCCAGCGGCAGGACCTGGTGTTCGCGGACGGCTCCTGGATCGCGCTGGCCTTCGACGGCGAGGAGGACCTGAACGCCTTCCGCGCCGCCGTCGGCGGACGCTGACCCGGGCTCCGGGCTCCGGGCCGGTCGGCCCCGCCGCCGTGGCGGCGGGGCCGACGGGCTCAGCCGAACGCCGTCTGGATCCGCGAGCGGTCCACCCGGTAGGGGTCCGGCTCCTGGTTCAGCCCGATGTCGTTGAGCAGTTCCTGCTCCAGCGCGCTCTTGTTCGTCTCGCTGGTGAGCCCCTCCTTGAGGGCGCCCAGCGAGGACTTCCCGGCCGCCTTGAGGTTGCCCTTGAGGGTGCCGTCGCCGCGCTCGACGCCCTCGCGGTCCTCCTCGTCGATGCCCAGCCCCGCCTTGATCCTGTCCTCGGCCCAGCCGGTGGCCTTCTCGGTGACCTTGTCGTCGATCTTCTGGGCGATCCTGGCGGCCCTGCTCTCGCCCTCCTCCAGCTTCCGGACGTTGTTGAAGGCCGTCTCGACCTTCTCCATCTTCTGCATCACCTTGCTGATGTCGCCGAGCTTGCGGGTCGCCTTCACCGCCTTGCCCATCTCCTGCAGGGCCTTCAGCAGCTCCTCCAGCGCCTTCGCCAGCTTGGTGGACACCCGCGCCACCCGCGCCACGAAGACGTCGATCTCCGCCTCGTCGAGCAGCGCGCCGACCACCGCGGCCGCGCCGAAGGTGACGAAGGAGAGCACCGCCTCCGCGGCCAGCGACACGATCAGCGACTCGATCGCCTCGGTGATGATCTCGATCACCATGCCCTCGGCCATCGCGCACTCCTGCGCGGCCGAGTTGATGATCTGCGCGGTCTGCATCATCTCCTCGGCGGTCTGGTCGAGCGCGTCCGCGACGTTGCCCATGTGGCCGCCGAACGCGTCGCTCGCCGCCCCCGCCCAGCTCTCCGCGACCGGCATCACGCCCGAGCGCAGCTCGGCCGCCACCGACCGCACCGCGGAGGCCTGGGCCTGCCACTCCATCGTCGCGTTGTTCAGCTCCGCCAGGTTGCCGGTGACCTCCTCCAGCATGTCCAGCAGGCCGGACTTCTCCAGCGCCCACTCGACCATCTCGTCGAGCGCCCCGCTCAGACCGCCCCGGGACTTGTGCTCCGCCTCCGGCAGGTTCCCGATCGACTCCTGGATCTGCGCCCGGGCCCACGCGTACGCGTCGCTCCCGCTGTTCAGCAGCTCCGCCCCCGGCCCCGACACGTACGCCGGCTGGGTGCTCCAACCCCCCGCCCCGGGCTGCGTGGTGGGCCCGGCGCGCTCCGCCTGGTACTCGCGCACCGCCCCCATCGTGGCACGGGCCAACCCCGTCGCCGCCGGGGAGTCATCCTCTCCCTCCGGCCCCCCTTCCGGCTCCTCGGAGGAGCCGAACACCTTCTGCCCCGCCCACTCGCCGGCCTTGCTCCCGAAGCTGCCGGCCGCGCCGGTGGCCGCGTTCTTCGCGGCCTCCTTCAGCGCACCGCCGAACCAGCTCCCCTGCACGGCCTCCGGCTCGTCCGACGCACCGCCACCGGCCTCCCCGCCGCCGTCCCCCGCCGGACGCGCCGCACCCGGGCGGATCTCCTCCGGGTTCCCCACCGTCGGCGTCCGCCCGGTGCCACCGGTACCGCCGTGGCCCGCGGGGGGCGTCTGCGGCTGCGGCTGCGCCTGCGGGTGCCTGGAGGCACCGACCGTGCTCGGGTCGCTCACCCGCGGGTGCTGCTGGGCGTAGCTCTCCCGCGGGTCGCGCCGCTGCGACCCGCTCGAACTGCCGCCGCTCGAACCCCTCCTGCTGCCCGTGCTGCCGTGCACCGCCATCAGCGATTACCCCCCAGGGTGCCGACCACGTGGTCCTCGTGGTCCGTGTAGTTCCGCGAGACCCCCGACAGCCCGCGCGAAGTGCCGTCCACCGCCCTGCCGATCAGCCCGACGTTCTCGCGGCTGGCCCCGGCGTGCTCCTGGTACGCCGAGGCCAGGTTCTGGGCGTTCGGCAGGTGCCCGAACGCGTCCGACGAGATCGTGATCGCGGCGGTCGCCTCCGCGATCCGGCTCAGCTGCTCGGCCTGCTCGGCAAGCAGCGACGAGTACCGGTCGAGCGCACTGGGTTCGACCCGAAACCCGTTGTCCCCCATGGCAGTTGCCTTTCTCCGACGTTCTCCTGCCATCCCTCTGACAGGCCGGTCATCCTACTGATCAGCATGCAAAGGAAGGGCAAACGAATGTCCGAAAAGGACTGACGTGGCACCTGTTGTGCCATCAGAATAGCCTTCGAATCAGGGGGGTTGGCATGAGCGGACGGCAGAAGGCGTTCCTGGCGGGCCTGGTGGCCGCGGTCCTCGTCGTGGCAGCGGTGCTGCTGTGGCCCGACCCGAAGCAACCGGCCGCGGCCCCGCCCCCACCGACCCCCAGCCCCACCCCGACCCCGAGCCCCAGCCCGTCCAAGACGTACCCGTACGCGTTCTTCGCGCCCGGCACCTGCCTGCTGGCACCCTGGGTCCGGGACAGTCCGGTCGACACGTACACGCCCGTGCCGTGCGAGCAGCCGCACGACTCCGAGACGATCGGCAACGCGGTGCTGCCGGAGGGCCTGACCGACGACCACTCGATCATCCAGGCCACGCTGGAGCTCTGCAAAGCCGAGTTCACCACCGTCAAGCAACGGCAGGACGGCGGCGGGCCGTACGTCAACAGCCCGCTCGTCCCGCTCTCGGCGTTCTACCGGCAGGGGTACCGCGACGTCAGCTGCGCGGTGACCGTCCGGGTGGGGCAGGAGCCCAAGAAGATGACCGGCCCGCTCCACCCCTGACCCTTAGGCTGGGCCCATGGTGAGTCTTGCGCAGGGTGAACGCGCCCGGTTGAGTCGGTTGTTGGCGGCGGCGGGGCCGGAGGGTCCGACGTTGTGCGAGGGGTGGGTGGCGCGGGACCTGGCGGCGCACCTGGTGGTGCGGGAGGGGCGGCCGGACGCGGCGGCGGGGATCCGGGTGGGGGCGCTGGCGGGATGGACGGAGCGGGTGCAGGGGAAGGTCGCGGGGCGGGGGTACGAGGCGCTGGTGAAGTCGTTCCGCTCGGGGCCGCCGGCCTGGTCGCCGTTCAACCTGCCGGGGGTGGACGGCGCGGCGAACCTGGTGGAGTTCTTCGTGCACGCCGAGGACGTCCGCCGCGCGGTGCCGTTCGAGCCGGAGCTGCCGTCGCCGGAGCTGGCGGAGGCGCTGTGGAAGCGGGTCCCTGCGGTGGCCCGGTTCGGTGACGCGCGGGCGCCGCTCTCGTTGCGGCTGGTGCGCCCGGACGGCCGGGAGGTCTCGGTGCGCCGGAAGGGCACGCCGGTGGTGACGGTGCGCGGGGAGCCGGGCGAGCTGGTGCTGTTCCTGTACGGGCGGGGCGCCCGGGCCGCGGTGGTGGCGGAGGGCGAGCCGGAGGCGGTGGAGACGCTGGCGCACGTGCTGCCGCTGCCCGAGCCGAGCACCGAGCCGGGCGCGGAGCCGGGCGCGGAACCGGGCGCGGAGCCGGTGGCCTGACGGCGCGTCGGTCCGTCCGGTGCGGTCGGTGGGTGTGCCAGCCTGGCCCCAGACCCCTCCCCCGCACCCCCAGGAGCGCACGACCATGGTGAGCAGCGACTTCCGTCCGGGTTCGCCGAACTGGATCGGCCTGGGCAGTGCGGACCTCGCCGAGTCCGAGCTGTTCTACGGTTCGGTGTTCGGCTGGGAGCTGGGCCCGCCCGGCCCGAACGGCTACGGCTTCTTCCGCAGCGCGGGCCGGACGGTGGCGGGGGTCGGCCCGCTGACGGAGGCGGAGCCGCTGCCCGCCTGGACGGTGTACTTCGCCGCGGCGGACGCGGCGCGGGCGGCCGCGGCGGCGGAACGTTCGGGCGGCGTCGTCCGGGTCGGCCCCACCGAGGTGCCGGGGCACGGCCGGTTCGCGCAGCTGACCGACCCGACGGGCGGCCGGTTCGCGGTGTGGGAGGCGGGCGGGACGGCCGGGCTGGAGGCGGTGGGCGAGCGGGGCGCGCTGTGCCGGGCGGAGCTGCACACCTCGGACCCGCCGGGGGCGCTGCGCTTCTACCGGGGCCTGTTCGGCTGGCGGAGCCGGAGCGCGGACGTGCCGGGGGTGGAGGACACGGTGCTGCGCCCGGCGGACGGCGAGGAGGAGTTCGGCGGGATCGCGGGCGTGCACCCGCGGGTGGACGTGGGCTGGCTGGTGCACTTCGCGGTGGCGGACGCGCTGCTGGCCACCGACGAGGTGCGGCGGCTGGGCGGGAGCGTGCTGGTGCCGCCGGAGCGGGTGCCGACGGTGGGCCGGATCGCGGTGCTGGCGGACCCGTTCGGCGCCCAGTTCGCGCTGCTGGAGCCGGAGGGGCCCCGCCGGTAGCGCTGGCGCTCGTCCGGCGGGGCCCGCGCCTCAGCGGACGGGGTGGCCGGTGGCCCGGAGTTCGTCCTTGACCTGGCCGATCGTCAGGTCGCCGAAGTGGAAGACGCTGGCGGCGAGGACCGCGTCGGCCCCGGCGTCGACCGCGGGGGCGAAGTCGGCGAGCTTCCCGGCGCCGCCGGAGGCGATGACCGGGATGGAGACGGCCTTGCGGGCGGCCCGGATCATCTCCAGGTCGTAGCCGTCCTTGGTGCCGTCGGCGTCCATCGAGTTGAGCAGGATCTCGCCCGCGCCGAGTTCGGCGGCGCGCACCGCCCACTCGACGGCGTCGATGCCGGTGCCGCGGCGGCCGCCGTGGGTGGTGACCTCGAAGCCGGAGGCGGTCTCGGTGCCCTCGGGGCAGCGGCGGGCGTCGACCGAGAGGACGAGGACCTGGCGGCCGAAGCGCCGGGCGATCTCGCGGACGAGTTCGGGGCGGGCGATGGCGGCGGTGTTGACGCCGACCTTGTCGGCCCCGGCGCGCAGCAGCCGGTCGACGTCCTCGACGGCGCGGACGCCGCCGCCGACGGTGAGCGGGATGAAGACCTGCTCGGCGGTGCGGCGGACCACGTCGTAGGTGGTCTCGCGGGAGCCGGAGGAGGCGGTGATGTCGAGGAAGGTCAACTCGTCGGCGCCCTGGGCGTCGTAGAGCTTGGCGAGCTCGACCGGGTCCCCGGCGTCGCGCAGGTTCTGGAAGTTGACGCCCTTGACGACGCGTCCGGCGTCCACGTCCAGGCAGGGGATGACGCGTACTGCGAGTGTCACTGCGGGGTGCCTTCCAAAGTCCGGGCCAGGCCGGGCCGGTGGGCCTCGACCTCGACCTCGACCATCATCCGGGAGTCGGTCAGGCCCTGGACGACCACCATGGTGGCGACCGGGCGGACCGCATCGAAGAGTTCCTTGTGCGCGCGGCCGACCTCGTCGCAGTCCCGGACGTGGGTGAGGTACATCCGGGTGCGGACCACGTCGGCGGCGGTGAGTCCGTGGCGGGCGAGCGCGTCGAGGGCGACCGCGAAGGCGGCCAGCGTCTGCTCGTACGGGTCGCCCTCGTGGACGGGGACGCCGTCGTCGTAGGCGGTGCACCCCGAGACCAGGACGAAGTCCCCGGCCACCACCGCCCGGGAGAATCCGTACCTGTCCTCGTAGGGGGACTCGCCGGAGGTGCGGGCGGTGGTGGGTGCCGGGGTTTCGTCGGTCATCGGGACACAGCCTCCAGGGCCTCTTCGAGGGTGAACTTCTGCTCGTAGAGCGCCTTCCCCACGATCGAGCCCTCGACGCCCTCCGGTACCAGGGTGGCGATGGCCCGCAGGTCGTCGAGCGACGACACGCCGCCGGAGGCGACGACGGGCTTGTCGGTGGCGGCGCAGACGTCGCGCAGCAGCTGCAGGTTGGGGCCGGTCAGGGTGCCGTCGCGGTTGACGTCGGTGACCACGTAGCGGGCGCAGCCCTCGGCGTCGAGGCGGGCCAGCACGTCGTAGAGCTGGCCGCCGTCGCGGGTCCAGCCGCGGCCGCGCAGGGTGGTGCCGACCACGTCGAGGCCGACGGCGATCTTGTCGCCGTGCTCGGCGATGACCTTGGCGACCCACTCGGGGCTCTCCAGGGCGGCGGTGCCGAGGTTGACCCGGGTGCAGCCGGTGGCGAGGGCGGCGGCGAGCGACTCGTCGTCGCGGATGCCGCCGGACAGCTCGACCTTGATGTCGAGGCGGCCGGTGACCTCGCGGAGCAGCTCGCGGTTGCTGCCGGTGCCGAAGGCGGCGTCGAGGTCGACCAGGTGCAGCCACTCGGCACCGGCGTTCTGCCAGGCGAGGGCGGCGGCGAGCGGCTCGCCGAAGGAGGTCTCGGTGCCGGAGGCGCCCTTGACCAGGCGGACCGCCTGGCCGTCGCGGACGTCGACGGCGGGCAGCAGTTCGAGGCGGTTGGTCATGTTCTGAAGGACTCTTCCGTCGTCAGAGGGTGTCGACCCAGTTGGTCAGCAGGGCGGCTCCGGCGTCGCCGGACTTCTCGGGGTGGAACTGGGTGGCCCACAGCGGGCCGTTCTCCACGGCGGCGACGAACGGCTGCCCGTGGGTGGCCCAGGTCACCTTGGGGGCGCGGATCTTCTCGGAGTGGGTCTCCAGCACCCAGTGCCGCACGCCGTAGGAGTGCACGAAGTAGAACCGGGTCTCCGGGTCCATCCCGGCGAACATCCGGCTGCCCTCGGGGGCGTCGACGGTGTTCCAGCCCATGTGCGGGACGATCGGCGCGTCCAGCGGCTCGACCACGCCGGGCCACTCGTCGCACCCGGCGGTCTCGACGCCGTGCTCGACGCCCTTCTCGAACAGGATCTGCATGCCGACGCAGATGCCGAGCACCGGTCGGCCGCCGGCCAGCCGGCGCCCGATCACCTGCTCGCCGCGGACGGCCTTCAGGCCGCGCATGCACGCCTCGAAGGCGCCGACGCCGGGCACCAGCAGCCCGTCGGCGTCCAGCGCCCGCTGGAAGTCCGAGGTGACGGTGACGGTGGCCCCGGTGCGCTCGACCGCGCGCTGGGCGGAGCGCAGGTTGCCGGAGCCGTAGTCCAGCACCACGACGTTCTTGGACATCGGTGGGTCTCCCTAGAGGCGCATGATGCCGGCGGCCAGGCACATGGCCGAGGCGAAGCCGAGGACGAGGACGACGCCCTTGGGCAGCTTCTGCTTCCAGAACGACCAGACGCCGCCCGCGAAGAAGAGCCCGAGGACGATGAACAGCGTGGCCATCAGAGCGCGCCCTTGGTCGACGGGAGGATGCCCGCGGCGCGCGGGTCGCGCTCGGAGGCGTAGCGCAGCGCCCGGGCGAGCGCCTTGAACTGGCACTCGACGATGTGGTGGGCGTTGCGGCCGTACGGCACGTGCACGTGCAGGGCGACCTGGGCCTGGGCCACGAAGGACTCCAGGATGTGCCGGGTCATCGTGGTGTCGTACGAGCCGATCATCGGCGCCATGTTCTCCGGCTCGGTGTGCACCAGGTACGGGCGGCCGGAGAGGTCGACGGTGACCTGGGCGAGCGACTCGTCCAGCGGGACGGTGCAGTTGCCGAAGCGGTAGATGCCGACCTTGTCGCCGAGCGCCTGCTTGAAGGCGGCGCCGAGCGCGAGGGCGGTGTCCTCGATGGTGTGGTGGGTGTCGATGTGCAGGTCGCCCTCGGTCTTGACGGTGAGGTCGAAGAGGCCGTGGCGGCCGAGCTGGTCGAGCATGTGGTCGTAGAACCCGACGCCCGTGGAGACGTCCGTCTTGCCGGTTCCGTCGAGGTCGATCTCGACCAGGACGGAGGTCTCCTTGGTGGTGCGTTCGACGCGGCCGATGCGGGACATGCGGGGTTACAGCTCCTTGCTCACAGTAGCGACGGCGCTCAGGAAGGCGTCGTTCTCGGCGGGGGTGCCGGTGGAGACGCGCAGCCATCCGGGAACGCCGTTGTCGCGGATCAGCACGCCCTGGTCGAGGACGGCCCGCCACACCGCGTGGGTGTCGGCGAAGCGGCCGAACTGGACGAAGTTGGCGTCGGACTCGGTGACCTCGAAGCCGAGCTCGCGCAGCCCGCGCACCACCCGGTCGCGCTCCGACTTCAGCCGGTCGACGTAGCCGAGCAGGGTGTCGGTGTGCTCCAGGCAGGCCAGCGCGGTGGCCTGGGTGACGGCCGACAGGTGGTAGGGCAGCCGGACCAGCTGCACCGCGTCCACCACGGCCGGGTCGGCGGCGAGGTAGCCGAGCCGCAGCCCGGCCGCGCCGAACGCCTTGGACATGGTGCGGGAGACCACCAGGTGCGGGCGGCCCTCCAGCAGCGGCAGCAGCGAGGCGCGGTGCGAGAACTCGACGTACGCCTCGTCGACGACCACCATGCTGGGCCCGGCGGCCTGCGCGGCCTCGTACAGGGCGAGCACGGTGTCGGCCTCGACGGCGGTGCCGGTCGGGTTGTTCGGCGAGCAGACGAACACCACGTCCGGGCGCAGCTCGGCGATGGCCGCGCGGGCCGCGTCCACGTCGATGGTGAAGTCGGCGTTGCGCGGGCCGGAGACCCAGCCGGTGCCGGTGCCGCGGGCGATCAGGGCGTGCATCGAGTACGAGGGCTCGAAGCCGATCGCGGTCCGGCCGGGGCCGCCGAAGGTCTGCAGCAGCTGCTGGAGCACCTCGTTGGAGCCGTTGGCGGCCCACACCTGCTCGGTGCCGACGGCGAAGCCGGTGGTGTCGCTGAGGTAGCGCGCCAGGCCGGTGCGCAGCTCGACCGCGTCCCGGTCCGGGTAGCGGTTGAGGTGGCGGGCGGCCTCGGCGACCCGCTCGGCGATCCGGGCGACCAGCGGCTCGGGCAGCGGGTACGGGTTCTCGTTGGTGTTGAGCTGGACGGGCACGTCCAACTGCGGCGCGCCGTACGGGGACTGGCCGCGCAGCTCGTCCCGGACCGGGAGGTCGTCGATCTTCGTCACGAGCTGGGGACACTCCAGTCGCTGTGCCAATTCTGTTCATCTCCGATGAAACGGGCCTTGACGGCGTCACCGTGGCCGGGCAGGTCCTCGGCCTCGGACAGGTTGACCACGTGCGCGGCGATCCCGGCCAGCGCCGCGCGGTCGTACTCGACGACCTGGACGCCGCGCAGGAAGGTCTGCACGGACAGGCCGGAGGAGTGGCAGGCGCAGCCGCCGGTGGGCAGCACGTGGTTGGAGCCGGCCGCGTAGTCGCCCAGCGAGACCGGGGTGAAGCGGCCGAGGAAGATCGCGCCCGCGTTGCGGACCCGCTCGGAGACGGCGTGCGGGTCGGCGGTCTGGATCTCCAGGTGCTCGGCGGCGTAGGCGTTGACCACGGCGAGGCCCTGCTCCAGGTCGTCGACCAGGATGATCCCGGACTGCGGGCCGCCGAGCGCCTCGGCCACCCGCTCGGAGTGCCGGGTGCGGGCGACCTGCGCCTTCAGCTCGGCCTCCACCGCGTCGGCCAGCAGCGGCGAGGCGGTGACCAGCACGGAGCCGGAGGTGGGGCCGTGCTCGGCCTGGCTGATCAGGTCGGCGGCGACCTCCGCGGCGTCCGCGGTGTCGTCGGCGAGGACCATGATCTCGGTCGGACCGGCCTCCGAGTCGATGCCGATCCGGCCCGCGAACAGGCGCTTGGCGGCGGCGACGTAGATGTTGCCGGGGCCGGTGACCAGGTTGACCGGCTCGCACTCCTCGGTGCCGAGGGCGAACATCGCCACCGCCTGGGCGCCGCCGACCGCGTAGACCTCGTCGACGCCGAGCAGCGCGCAGGCGGCCAGGATGGTCGGGTGGACGCGGCCGCCGAACGCCTTCTGCGGCGGGGAGGTGACGGCGATCCCGGCCACCCCGGCCTCCTGGGCGGGCACCACGTTCATCACCACGGAGGACGGGTACACGGCGAGGCCGCCGGGCACGTACAGGCCGACCCGGTCGACCGGCACCCAGCGCTGGGTGACGGTGCCGCCGGGCACCACCCGCGTGGTGTGCCCGACCCGGCGCTGGTCGGCGTGGACGGCGCGGGCGCGGCGGATCGACTCCTCCAGCGCGGCGCGGACCTTCGGGTCCAGCTGCTCCAGCGCCTCGGCGATCTGCCCGGCCGGGACGCGGGTCGACTCCAGCCGGACGCCGTCGAAGCGCTCGGTGATCTCGATCAGCGCCGCGACCCCGCGATGGCGCACGTCCTCCGCGATCGGCCGGACCTTCTCCAGGGCGGCTTCGACGTCGAACTCGGCACGGGGGAGCACGTCGCGCGGGTCCGTGGAGGAGCCGCGGAGGTCGATTCGAGAGATCACAGGCCCAAGTGTAAGGAGTGGCGAAAAGCGACAGCCCGGCATTTCAGTCCGTGATACGAAGGGTGAGACGGAACCAAGATCATCAGGGGGAGCGGTGGAGCAGGCGCCGGACGACTGGACCGACACCGAGCGCGGCCTGTGGGAGGCCTTCCGGCACGGCGAGGTGTACGACCTGCGGGTCGGCGAGGGCCCCGCCGAGTTCGTGCTGCCCGCCCCCGCCGGGCAGGCCGTCCGCCCCGACGGCGAGGGCCTGGGCCCCGACGACCCGTTCACCGCCGCCGAGTGGGGCCCGGAGCGCACCGTCCGCGCCGAGGTGATCGCCCGGCTGCTGCTGCACGGCCCGGAGGCCGCCCCCGGCAAGGTCGCCGCGCTCAAGCTCACCGGCGCCCGGATCACCGGCGAGTTCACCCTCGCGGGCGGCCGGATCGGCTGCTACGTCGAGTTCCAGCTCTGCCGCTTCGAGCGCAAGCTGCTGCTCTCCGAGGCCGCCGCGGGCACCCTGCGGATCGTCTCCTGCGCCCTCCCCCGGCTGGAGGCCTCCCGGCTCGCCACCGAGGGCGACGTCCACCTGGCCCGCTGCGGCATACCCCGCGGCGTCCGCCTCACCGACGCCCGGGTCGGCACCGACCTGCTGCTCAACCAGTCCTCGATCGGCCCCGACGCGTACGGGCGGGCGGTCTCCGCCGACGGGATCACCGTCAACCAGGACTGCGAGGCCGAGCGCCTCGACGTGCTGGGCGAGACCAGCCTGCGCTCGGCCCGGATCGGCGGTCGGCTGGCACTGCGCGGCGGCACGCTGCGGGCCGTCACCGGCAACCCCTACGCACTCAACGCCGCCAAGATCACCGTCGGCCACACCCTCTACCTGTCCGCCTCCGAGGACAGCACCTGGGCCGGCTCGCGCACCGTCTACGGCGCCGGGTACGGCGAGCCCACCGGCATCGCGCGGAGCGACTCCAGCCAGACCCCGTTCCGCTCCTGGGGCCGCATCCGGCTCTCCGACGGCCGCTTCGAGAACGCCTGCCTGATCACCGGCGCGGAGATCCACCTCGGCGAGGACGAGGAACTCGCGCTCAGCCGGATCCAGACCCCCGAGCTGCGCTTCACCTGCGACACCCCGCCCACCGGCCCGGTCCGCCTCGCCCGCGCCCGGATCGGCAACCTGGTCGACGCCCCCACCGCCTGGCCCACCGAGCACCACGTCTCGCTCACCGGCTTCACCTACGAGTCGCTGCGCCCCACCGTCCCCTTCCCGCTGGAGCGCCGAATCGCCTGGGTCGACTCCGGTCAGGAGTTCCGCCCCGAGGCGTACGAGCAGCTCGCCGCCGCCCTGCGCCGCGACGGCGCCGACGAGGACGCCCGCACCGTCCTCTACGCCAAGCAGCGCCGCCGCCGCCGCACCCTGCCGCTGCCCGGCCGGCTCTGGGGCCACCTCCAGGACGCCGCCGTCGGCTACGGCTACCGGCCCGGCCGGGCCGCCACCTGGCTGGTCCTCGCCTGGGTGCTCGGCACCGCCTACTTCGCCGAGCACAGGCCCGCGCCGGTCAAGCCGGACGAGACCGTGCTGTGGAACCCCGCCCTGTACGCGGCCGGCAAGGTCCTCCCGCTGATCGACCTCGGCCAGAACGGCTGGAACCCCGACCGCCCCGGCCAGTGGGTCGCCACCGCCCTCGTGCTGACCGGCTGGGTGCTCGCCACCACCGCCGTCGCGGGCGTCACCAGGCTGCTCCAGCGCGGCTGACGCGCCCGGCGGCGGAGAACTGCGGCGCGGCGGCGGCCCGCCGCCAACTACGCTGTCCGCCGTGACTGATCGGCTCCCGCTCTTCCCGCTCAACACGGTCCTGTACCCGGGCCTGGTGATGCCCCTGCACGTCTTCGAGGAGCGCTACCGCCGCCTGGTCGCCGACCTGCTGCAGCAGCCCGAGGACGCACCGCGCCGCTTCGGCGTGGTCGCCGTCAAGGACGGCCGGGAGACCGCGCCCGTCCGCGAACTCGACGACCCCGCAGGCCCGTTGGACGGCATCGGCACGCCCGGCGACGACCCGCTGGACGCCCTCTACCCGGTCGGCTGCGTCGCCGACGTGGCCTCCGTCCGGGAGCAGCCCGAGGGCCGCTACGAACTCCTCGTCACCGGCACCACCCGGTTCCGGCTGCGCGCCCTCGACGCCACCGGCCCCTACCTGGTCGGCGAGGTCTCCGTCCTGCCCGAGGAGCCCGGCGAGGGCTCCGGCGCGCTCGCCGCGGGCGTGGAACGCGCCTTCCGCACCTACCAGAAACGCCTGGCCGGGGCCCGCGAGGCCACCCTCAGCGGCGAACCCGAGCTCCCCGACGACCCGCAGGTGCTCTCCTACCTGGTCGCCGCCGCCACCTCGCTCCCCACCAAGGTCAAGCAGGAGCTCCTCGCCTGCCCCGACAACGCCCAGCGCCTCACCCGCGAACTCGCCCTGCTCCGCCACGAGAGCGCGGTCCTCGCCAAACTCCCCTCCCTGCCCGCCGTCGACCTCACCCGCCAGGCGTTCAGCCCCAACTGAGGACCCCCCTTGGCCAAGAAGAAGACCACCGGCGGCACCCCCGCCACCGTCGCCCTCGACACCGCGGGCGTCCCGTTCACCGTCCACGAGTACGCCCACGACCCGGCCGCCGCCTCCTACGGCGCCGAGGCCGCCGAGGCGATGGGCGTCTCCCCCGACCGCGTGTTCAAGACCCTGCTCGCCGAGACCGACGGCACCCTCGCCGTCGCCGTCGTCCCGGTCTCCGGCCAACTCGACCTCAAGGCCCTCGCCGCCGCCCTCGGCACCAAGCGCGCCGCCATGGCCGACCCCGCCGCCGCCGAACGCTCCACCGGCTACGTGGTCGGCGGCATCTCCCCGCTCGGCCAGCGCCGCAAGCTCCGCACCGTCGTCGACTCCGGCGCCCTCGCCCACCCCACCGTCTTCGTCTCCGCGGGCAAGCGCGGCACCGAGGTCGAACTCGCCCCCGCCGACCTCGTCCGCCTCACCGCGGCCCTCACCGCCCCCATCGCGAAACCCTGAGCAGGCGCACCGCCCAAAAGCGCACCGCCAAAGAGCGCACCACCAGGGGCGCGGGGAACTGCGCGCCCAGCCAGGCGCCGACCGCAGGATCGCGAGGAAGCAGCAACCCACCGCTCCCTCGCGCCCCCGCTGCGCGTGCCCGCCCGCTCGCGCCTACTCCTCCGAGGGCTTCTGCAGCGAGACCGGCCCCGGCGTCGCCCAGTACGGCGGCCGGTCCGGCTCCCGCTTGCCGAAGGCCGCGGAGAGGAACAGCAGCACGATCATCGCCGTCATCGGCCAGACCATCAGCGCCCCCTTCGCGGTGAGCTCCAGCGGCCCGTCGAAGGTGCCGCCGTTGCCGACCGAGAGCGCGTGGGCGCGCAGGTCGGGGGTGGCACCGAGGTGGGTGCCGAGCTGCCAGGCGATGACGGAGCCGAGCAGGCCGCCCGCGGCCAGGCCGACGGCGACGGCGATGCCGCCGCCGCGGGCCCGGGTCCACAGGAAGGCGCCCAGCGAGGTGAGCACGCCGAGGCCGAGCCCCAGCAGGGAGAAGACGCCGACCGCGCCGATCAGCTCCTCGCCCTCGGGGTTGCGGTACAGGATGTGGTTGTCCTGGACGGCGTAGCCGACCCGGGGGGCGAGCCAGAGCCACAGCAGCCCGAGGACGACGCCGAGGACGGCCCCGGCGGCGGTGACGACCGCTCCGATCCGCAGTTCGGGACCGAGCGGCGGCCGCTCCGCGCGGACGGGCGGCTGCGGCGGGAAGACCGGGGCGTAGGGGTCCGGCCCGGGCGTGCTGCCCGCAGGTGTGTTCGGTACGGTCACGACCCCATCGTTTCACGACGCGCCGGAAAGCTGTCGATCTCCGTCCGGGAGCGCTCCCGCACGGAACACCCTCAGCTCGCGGCCCGCCGGTACGCCCAGGTGGCGAGGGTCAGCGCGACCAGGCCGACCGCGCCGCAGACGCCGAGGTCGAGCAGGACGCGGGCCCAGTCGGGGTGCGGGGCGAAGGTGAGGGCGAAGGCGTCGACGCCGTAGCTGGAGGGGAGCAGGTCGCGCAGCCACTGCACCGGCCCGGGCAGCCGGGAGGCGGGCAGGACGCCGAGCAGCAGGGCCGCGGACATGCCGAGCTGTCCGGCGAGGGTGGCCAGCTCCTGGCGGGGGGCGAGCAGCCCGAGCGCGGCGCCGAGCCCGGCGAGCGCGGCGCCGGAGAGCGGGATGACGGCGAGCAGGATCCACAGCCGGGCGACCGGCAGGTCGAACATCCAGCTGCCGATCCCGGCCGTCACGAAGACCCCGGGGACGGTGAAGGAGGCGTACGCGGCGGCGGTGCCGAGGACCACCGAGGCGGGCGGCACCGGCAGGGTCGCGTAGTGGTCGAGGCCGCCGGTGGCGCGGAGCCTGCCGAAGTACTGGGCGAGCAGGTTGAGCGCGACGAAGGCGACGACCAGGACGGCGGAGCCCGCCACCACGGCGTGCGCGGAGGGGTTGTCGCCGGGGTCGACGACCCCGCGCATCATGACCAGGATGCCGACGGACTGGAAGCTCGCGACGAACAGCAGCGGGATCCGGGAGACCTTGGCGCGGGCCAGCTGGGCGCGGTAGACGGCGGCCAGCGCGGGCAGCAGCCGGGCGGCGGGAGCGAGCGGGGCGGGGGCGGTGGTGACGGCGGGGGCGTCGAGCAGCGTCATCGGGCGAGTCCTCCGGTCCGGCCGCCGAGCCGGAGGTAGGCGTCCTCCAGGGTGGGGGTGGCCAGGGTGAAGTCGTCGAGGGCGGCGAAGGCGGGGCCGGTGGTGACGGCGGCGACCAGTTCGCGGGCCTCGTCGGGGGTGGTGCGCAGGGTCCAGCGGCGGCCGGTGCACTCGGCGCGTTCGGCGAGCGCGGCGACGGCGGGGACGGTGAGCGGGGCGTCGGTGCGCCAGACCAGGTCGAGCCGGACGTGGCCGTCGACGAGCGCCTTGAGGCCGCCGGGGGTGTCGCAGGCGATGACCCGGCCCGCGTCGATCACGGCGACCCGGTCGAGGACGGTCTCGGCCTCGATGACGTTGTGGGTGACCAGCAGCACGGTGGTGCCGCGTTCGGCCCGGCGGCGGTCGACGGCGCTCCAGACGGCGCGGCGGGCGACGGGGTCCATGCCGGTGGTGGGTTCGTCCAGGACGAGCAGCGGGCGTTCGCCGATCAGGACGGCGGCGAAGCAGGCGAGGCGGCGCTGGCCGCCGGAGAGCTTGGCGAGCGGGCGGTGGGCGATCGCCTCCAGGCCGAGTTCGGTGATCACCTCGGCGGTCTCGGCGCGGGCGGCGGCCCGGGTGAGGCCGCGCAGGCGGCCGGTGGTCTCGGCGGCCAGGGCGACGGTCAGCTCGTCGAGGGCGGTGGACTCCTGGCCGAGGTAGCCGAGCAGCCGGGCGGCCCGTTCGGGGTGCCGGACGACGTCGTGGCCGAGCAGCTCGATGCGGCCGGCGTCGGGGCGGAGCAGGCCGGTGAGCTGGCGCACCAGGGTGGACTTCCCGGCGCCGTTGGGGCCGAGCAGGCCGAAGACCTCGCCGCGCCGGACGTCGAGGTCGATGCCGTCGTTGGCCCTGACCTCGGTGCCGCCCGTCCGGTAGGTCTTGACCAGGCCGCTGACCGTGCAGCAGCCCTGAGGTGCCTTGCTCACGTCGGAAGACTCTACGCGCCGTAAGGGGCGTTCCGGACACGCGGGGTCCGGGCGGCGGCCCGGGGGTCAGTCCTCCTGCAGGGCCTCCGGGCGGTGCCGGGCGTCGGGGACGCGGGCGGCGAGCTCCTTCCAGAAGCCCTCCCGGATCGCGTACCTGTCCTGTTCGTCGATCTGGTCCTCCTTGTGCGCGAGCAGGCCGAACCGGGCGGCGTAGCGCAGCAGTTCGCCGTCCAGGCGGTGCGGGATGCGCGGGTGGTCGGTCCACAGCAGCTCGGGGCGCTCGGCGGCGGGGAGGCGGTCCAGCCAGCGGCGGGCGAAGACCTGGCCGACCTCCTGCGGGTCGCCGCCGACGCTGGTGATGTCCTCCTCGCGGTCCGCCCAGCGCTGGGCGGAGGTGGTGAGCCGGTCCAAGGTGGGCAGGGCGTCGGCGGCGGTGGCGGTGTCGGCGCGGTCGACCCAGCCGCGGTCGGAGGACCAGCGCAGCACCGGCCCGACGGACCCGACGGGAGCGGGGGCGGGGACGGGAGCGGGCGGGCCGGTGGCGGCGCGCCCGGCGAGGTCCTTGGGGGTGGGGATGACCCGCAGCGGGGCCCCGCGGGGCGGGGCGGGGGCCGCGGCGGCGACGGCGGCGGGCGCGGGCACCAGCGGGACGGGACGGGGGCGGGGCGCGGCGGTGGGCAGCACCGCGACGGGCAGCACCCGGGGGACGGGCTCGGCGGTCTCCTTGGGACGGGCCCAGCGTTCGATCCACTTCCGGTCCAGCACCCGGCGCTCGTCGGCCTCGCCGACCAGCTCCTCGGACTGGTTGAAGTCCCCGTCCGCGGCCTCCAGCGCCCACAGGTGGACGGCGACGCCGTGCTCCTTGGCGGAGACGACGCCGGGCAGCAGGTCCCCGTCGCCGGTGACCAGCACCACGTCGGCGCAGGCGTGGTTGCGGGCCAGCTCGCTGAGCTCGGCGTGCATCGCCGCGTCCACGCCCTTCTGCACCCAGCGGCCCTCGGCCCTGGTCAGCGCGCCCAGCCGGACGGTGACCCGGGGCAGCACCCGCAGCCTGCGGTGCTCGGGGGCGGGACGGCGGTCGACGGCCGCGTCGAACCAGTAGATCCGCAGCAGCGGCAGGCCGGTCTCCTCCTCGGCCCGCTCGCGCAGCGCACCGATCAGCACCGGGTGGTCGACCGCGATCCGGGAACGGCCCGGCTCCCCCGCGAGCAGGCTGGCGGCCGCGCCCAGCAGGTAGCCCGCGTCGACCAGGACGACGCAGCGGTCCATCTCCGGCACCTCCCTCTCGGCCCGGCCCGGCGGTGGGGCCCCGCCCGGCGGCCCGGCGACCGTTGGGCACACCTTTACCCCCCGTTCGCCCGCCGAACCGCCCACACCCGCCCCACCACTTCCACCCTCACCACCCGGACGCCCCGTCCTCCTCCCCCGGCCCCGGCCCGCCGCCAGGCACCCCGGCCACCCGACCCCACCCCACCGACCCTGGATACTGGGACACCGTGCGGAAGAGTGCGGTGGCGTTGTGCGCGGTGGCGGCGGTCGGGGCGGTCGCCGTCGTGCTGGTGCCCGCGACCGCGCCGGAGATGTCCAGCGGGGACACCGCGCTGCTGTCGGTCGTGGTCGACCAGGGCCGGACGGTCGAGCTGGGCCCGGCCGAGACCCGTACGGTCACGGTCGAGGTGACGGCGCGCGACGACTCCGGCATCCGCGCGGTGGACCCGATCGGCCTGTGGGGTCCGAACTACGCGGCCCTGAAGGTGGGCCCGATGACCTGCACGCCGTTGGACGGGTCCGGGACGACGGCCCGCTGCCTCGGTGAGGCGACGCTCGCCGCCACCGCCCGGGCGCTCTTCGACGACCAGGCCGGGAGCTGGTTCGTCGACCTGCGGGTCCGGGCCCGCGACGGCGACCGCTACGTGTCGAAGAACGCCGCGGGCTTCTCGCTCAAGCACCGCGCCCTGATCGACCAGGCCGCCGCCCCGGCCCGGGCGACCGCCGGGGAGGCGGTGACCGTCCGGGGCCGGTTGCAGCGCGCCGACTGGGACGGCAACACCGACGTCCCGCAGCAGGGCGCCACCGCGTACCTGCAGTTCCGCGCGGCCGGGAGCAGCACCTGGACCACCCTGGCCGCCGCGACCACGGACGCCGGGGGCGTGCTGTCGCTGAACGTCCCGGTCCGCCTGCCGGGGGCGTTCCAGTGGTACGCGCCGGGCGACAAGTGGACGGCCTCCGCGGTCTCCCCGGAGCTGCCGCTGGCGCTCGACGGGGCGGCGCCGCACCCGGGTCAGTGAGCGGGCGGACGCGTGAGGGCCCCGGGCAGCGGCCCGGGGCCCTCACGGCGCGGCGCGGCGCGGCACGACCCGACGGTCAGCCGCGCAGCTCCTGCGCGACCAGCTCGGCGATCTGCACGGCGTTGAGGGCCGCGCCCTTGCGCAGGTTGTCGTTGGACAGGAACAGCGACAGCCCGTGCTCGACGGTCTCGTCGGCGCGGATCCGGCCGACGTAGCTCGGGTCCTGGCCCGCGGCCTGCAGCGGGGTCGGGATGTCGGTGAGCGCGACGCCGGGGGCGCCGGTCAGCAGCTCGACGGCGCGCTCGGGGGCGAGCGGGCGGGCGAAGCGGGCGTTGACCTGCAGCGAGTGGCCGGTGAAGACCGGGACGCGCACGCAGGTGCCGGAGACCTTGAGCTCGGGGATGCCGAGGATCTTGCGGCTCTCGTGGCGGAGCTTCTGCTCCTCGTCGGTCTCGTTGCTGCCGTCGTCGACGATCGACCCGGCGAGCGGGACGACGTTGAAGGCGATCGGGCGCCGGTAGACGCCGGGCGCCGGGTACTCGACGGCGGCGCCGTCGTGGACGAGGGCGGCGGCCCCGTCGACGACCTTGCGGGCCTGCTCGTGCAGCTCGGAGACGCCGGCCAGGCCGGAGCCGGAGACCGCCTGGTAGGTGGAGACCACCAGGGCGACCAGCTCGGACTCCTCGTGCAGCGGGCGCAGCACGGGCATCGCGGCCATGGTGGTGCAGTTCGGGTTGGCGATGATGCCCTTGGGGCGCTCGGCGATCGCGTCGGGGTTGACCTCGGCGACGACCAGCGGGACCTCGGGGTCGCGGCGCCAGGCGGAGGAGTTGTCGATGACGACGGCTCCGGCGGCGGCGACCTCGGGGGCCAGCGCCTTGGAGGTGGCGCCGCCCGCCGAGAAGATCACGACGTCCAGGCCGCTGTAGTCGGCCGTGGCGGCGTCCTCGACGGTGACCTCGGTGTCCTTCCAGGGCAGGGTGCGCCCCGCCGAGCGGGCCGAGGCGAACAGCCGCAGCTGCTCGACCGGAAAGTTCCGCTCCGCCAGGATCTCGCGGACCACGCCGCCGACCTGACCGGTGGCACCTACGATGCCGATCCTCATCCGTCTCTCCTCCTGCTACCGGTTGGGCCGGTTGTCCCGGCCCATCATGCCTTGTCAGAACGGGTTTCGGCGGGGGCGTCCCAAAGCGTGAACGCTTGCCGTCCGGGGCGGCAATCCCTCCTGCGCGGGCCCCTTCCCACCGGAAATCCTGCGTGCGATCCGCCGCCGCTCAGGCGTGCGCGAGCAGTGGCAGCCGCACCGCGGGGGTCGGGATGCGCCCGGCGCGGTGCAGCAGCGCCTTGAGCGCGGTCGGGTTGGGCCCCGCGAAGGCGGCGCGGGAGACCTCGACGAGTTCGGCGCCGAGCTTGCGGGCGAGGGCGGCGTCGCCGTCCTGCCAGGCCCGGTGCAGGGCGACGAAGCGGGCGGTCTCCAGGTGGGCGGAGGCGAGGATGCCGCCGTCGGCGCCGAGCGCGAGCAGCGGGGAGAGGAACAGGTCGTCCCCGGCCAGGACGCCGCGCGGTCCGGCGGCCAGCAGGGCGACGGTCTCCTCGTCGATGCCGCCGGGCGCGTACTTGGTCCCGGCCACCGCGGGCAGCGCGAGCAGCTCCAGCAGGGTGGCCGCGTCCAGCGGCTGCCCGGTGCGGTACGGGATGTGGTAGATCACCAGCGGCAGCGGGCTGTGCTCGGCGAGGGCCCGGAAGTGGGCGAGGACGCCGGCCGCGCCGGGGCGGACGAAGGCGGGGACGGCGACCAGGGCGGCGTCGGCCCGGCCGGCGAGGGCGGTGAGGGCTTCGGCGGTGCGGGCGGTGCCGCCGTGCCCGGCGCCGACGGTGAGCACGGCGCCGTAGTCGGTGGTGACCCGGCGGCAGAGTTCGATCACCGCGTCCTGTTCGGCGTCGGTCAGCGAGCCGGGCTCGCCGGTGGTGCCGAGGGCGACCAGTCCGGCCGCTCCGGCCTCCAGGCTGTCGCGGGCGAGCCGTTCCAGGGCGTCGAGGGCGAGGGCGCCGTCGGCGTCGAAGGGCGTGACCAGGGGGACGTGGATGCCGTGGAGTTCCATGCGGGAAGCCTGCCGGGCGGCGACCGTGCAGGTCCAGTTCACGTTTCCGATGCTTCTCGTAAGCTGGGCCGATGCTCGATGTGCGAAGGTTGCGGTTGCTGCGCGAACTGGCCCACCACGGGACGATCGCGGCGGTCGCGGAGGCGTTGGCGTTCAGCCCTTCGGCGGTGTCCCAGCAGCTGTCGGTGCTGGAGCGGGAGGCGGGGGTGCCGCTGCTGGAGCGGACGGGGCGGCGGGTGGCGCTGACCCCGGCGGGCCGGAACCTGGTGCGGCACACCGAGGCGGTGCTGGAGCTGCTGGAACGGGCGGACGCCGAGCTGGCGCACGCCCGGCGGGGGCTGGCGGGGCCGCTGCGGATCGGCGCCTTCCCGTCCGCGGTGCGCGCCCTGGTGCCCGCGGCGCTGGCCGAACTGTCCTCCCGGCACCCGGAGTTGGAGGCGATGGTGAGCGAGGTGGACCCGGCGGCGGTGGCGGGGGCGCTGCGCGCGGGCGAGTTGGACGTGGCCCTGGTGCACGAGTACGACCTGGTGCCGGGCGAGCCGGAGGACGGGATCGCGCTGACCGGCCCGGTGTTCGCCGAGCCGCTGTACCTGGCGGCCCGTTCGACGGGCACCCTGGCCGGGCACCGGGACAGCCCGTGGATCGTCTCCCCGCCCGGGACGCTCTGCCACGCGATGGTCCAACGGGTGTGCCAGTCGGCCGGGTTCAGCCCGCGGGTGCGCCACCGGGTGGACGACTTCGCCGCCCAGCTGGCCCTGGTCGCGGTGGGCCAGGGCGTGGCGCTGGTGCCGCACCTGGGCACCGACCGGTGCCCGCCGGGCGTGGCGCTGACCCGTCTGCCGCTGTACCGGCGCACCCGCACCGCCTTCCGGGCCGGCGGCGCCGCCCACCCGGCGGTGGCGGCGTTCGCGGCGGCCCTGCACGCGGCCGTCCCGGCCGAACTCCGCGCGACCTGACCTTCCCGTCGTTCACCGGCGGTCGCTAGCCTTCCGCCATGCATCAGTTGAACGAGCAGCAGGAACAGCCGGGCCGCTTCGGCCCCGACGCCACGGTGGAGGTCCGGGCCGAGGGCGTGGGCCCGGTGCGCACCGAGTACGCGCCGGACCACGACGGCGACCCGGACCCGGGCGAGATCGTCTGGACGTGGGTGCCGTACGAGGAGAACGACGGGCGGGGCAAGGACCGGCCGGTGCTGGTGGTGGCGCGGGAGCCGGGCGGTTCGCTGCTGACGGTGATGCTGTCCAGCAAGGGGCACGACGACGACCGGGACTGGGTGCCGCTGGGCGCGGGCCCGTGGGACCGCAGCGGGCGGGACTCCTGGGTGGCGCTGGACCGGGTGTTCCGGGTCCGCGACGGCGGGATGCGGCGCGAGGCGTGCGCCCTGGACCGGGCCCGGTTCCAGCTGGTGGTCGACGCGCTGCGGCGCCGTTACCGCTGGCACTGAGTAACGATTGTCGGATCGTCCTTCCCCGTTCACCCCCGTACCGGTACAACGGCTCCAGGATTCCCCACAGTTGAGCTGGAGTCGCACGCATGAGCAGCAACACCCCTCCCGGATACGGGCCTCCGCAGGAGCCGTACGGCCAGTACCCGCAGGGCGCGGGGTTCCCGGGCTGGCTGGCCCCGCCCCCGCCGCCCGGCGTGCAGCCCGCTCCGGGCACCCGGGTCCTGGCCGCGCCGGCGGACCGCTTCCTGGCCCGCCTGATCGACCTGGCGGTCCTGCTCGTCCCGCTGATCGTCGTCAACCTGATCGCGCCGAGCCTCCTCCTCTACTACGTGCTCGTCGCGGTCGTCGTGGTCGGCTACGAGGGCGCCATGCTGCTGACCCAGCACGGCCAGACCGTCGGCAAGAAGGTGATGAAGCTCCGCGTGGTCAGCGCGGCGCACGGCGGCCGTCCGACCGACAACGAGCTGTGGACCCGGGCCGGCATCTACGGCGGCCCGGGCCTGGTCCCGATCGTCGGCGGTCTGTTCTCGCTGGTCAACTGCCTGTCCCTGCTGTGGGACAAGCCGCTCCAGCAGTGCTTCCACGACAAGGGCGCCAAGACCCTGGTGGTCAAGGAGGCCTGAGGCCCCGACGAACGGGAGGGCCCCGGCGGGGACCACGCTCCGCCGGGGCCCTCCCGCGCGCTCAGCTCGCCAGGCAGCTCGGCCCGAGCAGTTGCTTGAGGTCGCCGAACAGCGCCGGGTCGGACTTCACCCGGTGCCGGTCCAGCCGCAGCACCACCGTCTTGCTCCGCCCGCGCAGGTGGACGTGGACCTCGGTGCTGCCCTTGTGGTGGGTGAGGACCTCGCGGAGCCGGCCGACGATCGGCGGGGTCAGCTTGTTCTCCGGCACGGTGATCACGATCGGCAGCTGCGCCCCGACGTTGCTCAGGTCGGGCACCGACAGCTCCATGCCCATCAGCCGCGGCACGTCCTCCCGCTTGTCGAGCTTGCCGCGGACGAACACCACGGCGTCCTCGACCAGTTGGGAGGAGACCAGCTGGTAGCTGGCGGGGAAGAACATGCAGTCGATCGAGCCCGCCAGGTCCTCGACGGTGGCGATCGCCCAGGCGTTGCCCTGCTTGGTCATCTTGCGCTGCAGGCCGGAGATGATGCCGCCGATGGTGACGATGCTGCCGTCGGGCCGGTCGGCCAGGTCGGCGACCGCGCAGTCCGCCTTGTCGGCGAGCACGTGCTCGATGCCGTGCAGCGGGTGCGAGGAGACGTACAGGCCGAGCATCTCGCGCTCCTGGGTGAGCAGGAAGGACTTCTCCCACTCCTCCTCGGAGAACACCACGTCCAGCCCGAAGGACGGCTCGTCCGAGACGCTGTCGCCACCGAAGAGGTCGAACTGCCCCTCGGCCTCCTTGCGCTTGATCCCCACCACGTTGTCGATCATCGGCTCGAACTGGGCGGTCAGGCCCTTGCGGGTGTGTCCGAGCGAGTCGAACGCCCCGGCCTTGATCAGCGACTCGACGGTGCGCTTGTTGCACACCACCGACTCGACCTTCTCCAGGAAGTCCGGGAAGGAGGTGTACTTCCCCTTGGCCTTGCGGGTGCGGATCATCGACTCCACCACCGGCCCGCCGACGTTGCGGATCGCGGTCAGGCCGAACCGGACGGTGTCGCTGCCGTGCGGGGTGAAGTCGGCGTCCGACTCGTTGACGTCCGGCGGGAGCACCTGGATGCCCATCTTGCGGCACTCGTTGAGGTAGACCGCGGACTTGTCCTTGTCGTCCTTGACCGAGGTGAGCAGCGCCGACATGTACTCGGCCGGGTAGTTGGCCTTCAGGTAGGCCGTCCAGTACGACACCAGCCCGTAGCCCGCGGTGTGCGCCTTGTTGAAGGCGTAGCCGGAGAACGGGACGAGCACGTCCCACACCGCCTGGATCGCCGCGTCCGAGTAGCCGCGCTCCCGGCAGCCCTTCTGGAACGGGACGAACTCGGCCTCCAGGATCTCCTTCTTCTTCTTGCCCATCGCGCGGCGCAGCAGGTCGGCCTGGCCGAGCGAGTAGCCGGCCAGGATCTGCGCGGCCTTCTGCACCTGCTCCTGGTAGACGATCAGGCCGTAGGTCGGCTCCAGGATCTCCCGCAGCGGCTCCTCCAGCTCCGGGTGGATCGGGGTGATCTCCTGCTGGCCGTTCTTGCGCAGCGCGTAGTTGGTGTGCGAGTTGACGCCCATCGGGCCGGGCCGGTACAGCGCCAGGACGGCGGAGATGTCCTCGAAGTTGTCGGGCTTCATCAGGCGCAGCAGCGAGCGCATCGGGCCGCCGTCGAGCTGGAAGACGCCGAGGGTGTCGCCGCGGGCGAGCAGTTCGTAGGCGGGCTTGTCGTCCAGCGGGAGCTGGAGCAGCTCGATCTTGACGCCCTTGTTCTTCTCGATCGCCTTGACCGCGTCGTCCATGATCGTCAGGTTGCGCAGGCCGAGGAAGTCCATCTTGAGAAGGCCGAGGCCCTCACAGGTGGGGTAGTCGAACTGGGTGATGGTGACGCCGTCGGTGTGCCGGGTCCACACCGGGATGTGGTCGGTCAGCGGCTCGGCCGACATGATCACGCCCGCCGCGTGCACGCCGGGCTGGCGGATCAGGCCCTCGATGCCGCGCGCCGTGTCGATCACCTTGCGGACGTCGGGGTCGTTCTCGTACAGGCTGCGGATCTCGCCCGCCTCGCCGTAGCGGGGGTGCGAGGGGTCGGTGATGCCGGACAGCGGGATGCCCTTGCCCATCACGTCCGGCGGCATCGCCTTGGTGATCCGGTCGCCCATCGCGTACGGGTAGCCCAGGACCCGGGAGGAGTCCTTGATCGCGGCCTTCGCCTTGATGGTGCCGTACGTGACGATCATGGCGACCTTGTCGGCGCCCCACTTCTCGGTCACGTAGCGGATCACGTCGCCGCGCCGGCGCTCGTCGAAGTCGATGTCGACGTCGGGCATCGAGATGCGCTCGGGGTTGAGGAAGCGCTCGAAGATCAGGCCGTGCGGGATCGGGTCGAGGTCGGTGATGCCCATCGCGTAGGCGACCAGCGAACCGGCCGCCGAACCGCGGCCCGGGCCGACCGCGATGCCCTGGCTCTTGGCCCACATGATGAAGTCGGCGACCACCAGGAAGTACGCCGGGAACCCCATCTGGACGATGGTGTCCATCTCGTACTCGGCGAGTTTGCGGTGCTCCTCGTCGTAGCCGTTCGGGAAGCGCCAGTCCATGCCCTCCCAGACCTTGGAGCGGAAGAACTCCGCCTCGGACGCGAAGCCCTCCGGGATCGGGAAGCGCGGCATCAGGTTCTTGAACTGGAACATGCCGGTGGTGTCGACCCGCTCGGCGACCAGCAGCTGGCTGTTGCGGCAGCCCTCCTGCCAGACGTCCGAGGGGTCCAGGGCGTACATCTCGGCGGCCGACTTGATGTAGTAGCCGGTGCCGTCGAACCGGAAGCGGTCCGGGTCGGAGAGGTTCTTGCCGGTCTGCACGCACAGCAGCAGGTCGTGCGCGCCCGCGTCGGCCTCGGTGGTGTAGTGCGAGTCGTTGGTGACCACCGGCGGGATGTTCAGTTTCCGGCTGATCTCGACCAGCCCGTCGCGGACCCGCCGCTCGATGTCCAGGCCGTGGTCCATCAGCTCCAGGAAGTAGTTCTCCTTGCCGAAGATCTCCTGGTACTCGCCCGCCGACCGGAGCGCCTCGTCGAACTGCCCCAGCCGCAGCCGGGTCTGCACCTCGCCGGACGGGCAGCCGGTGGTGGCCATCAGGCCCGCCGCGTGCTCGGCGATGATCTCCTTGTCCATCCGGGGCCACTTCACCAGCCAGCCCTCCGCGTAGGAGCGCGAGGTCAGCTTGAAGAGGTTGTGCAGGCCCTCCTTGTTCCGGGCCCAGATGGTCTTGTGGGTGTACGCGCCGGACGCCGAGACGTCGTCCTTCTTCTGGTGCGGCTGGCCCCACAGGACGCGCTTGGTGTTGGTCCGGGAGTCCGGGGCGACGTACGCCTCGATGCCGATCACCGGGGTGATGCCCGCCGCGGTGGCCTGCTTGTGGAACTCCGCGGCGCCGTACATGTTGCCGTGGTCGGTCATCGCGACGTGGGTCTGGCCGAGCCGCTCGACCTCCTGGAAGAGCTGCTTCAACCGGGCGGCGCCGTCCAGCATCGAGTACTCGGTGTGGACGTGCAGGTGCGCGTACGGCTGGTCGCTCAAGGCGGGGCCTCCGGGGTCCTGGGAGAGGGCTGAAACACGTAAGGCCCGAGCCACCACCAGGGCTCGGACCACGGCTTCCGGGATCGCGCCCCCGAGTCTAATCCTCCGCGGGGACCTCCCGGGGCGCCCCCGCCGTCCTGACGGGCTGTTACTTTTGGGCCCCCCGCCCGACCGCCAGGAGGCCCCGTGACGCCCGCCGCCCGCACGCTCTCCGACCGCGAGCTGACCGCCTCCTACTTCGGCCGCCAGCTGCTGCACCGCACCGAGGCGCTGGGCGCCGCCGCGGCCGTGACCCGGCTGACCGCGCTGCAGGCCCAGTACTCGCCCTCCCCGCACCTGGCGCTGTGGGCCCGGCTGCCCGGCTTCGACCACCGGGAGCTGGAGGCCGCGCTGCGGGACGGCACGGTGGTCAAGTCGACGCTGATGCGCGGCACCCTGCACCTCGTCCCCGGCGCCGACTACGGGCACCTCGCCGCGGCCTGGCGGCGCCGCTGGCTGACCGAGCTGCGCGGGCGGCACCGGGACGCCGACCTGGACGAGGCCGCCCTGGAGGCCTCGCTGCGGGCCTTCACCGCCGTCCCGCGCAGCGCCGAGGAGCTGCGCGAGCACACCGCCGAGGCCTCCGGCGGCCGGGTCCGCGCCGCGGACCTGCTGCACTACCCGCGGGCGCTGCTCCCGCTGGTGCACGTCGCCCCGTCCGGGCACTGGCGGGCGCACGGCAAGCCCCGGATGGTGCTGTGGAACGGCGAGCTGCCGCCCGAACCGGCCGCCACCGCCCGCCTGCTGCGCCGCTACCTGGCGGGGTACGGTCCGGCCTCGCGCGCCGACCTCGCGCACTTCACCGGCCTGCGGCTGCGCCAGGTCGACCCGGCGCTGGCCGAGCTGGACGGGGCGGGCGGGCTGGTCCGCTACCGGGCCGAGGACGGCCGCGAGCTGCTCGACCTGCCCGACGCCCCGCCGCCCGCCGAGCCGGACGGCGAGCTGCCGGTGCGCTTCCTGCCGAAGTGGGACGCCGCCCTGCTCTCGCACGCCGACCGCACCCGGATGCTGCCCGCCGCGATCCACCCGCAGGTCTACCGGGCCGTCAACGGGACGCTGCTGGCCTCCTACCTGGTGGACGGCCTGGTCGCGGGCGTGTGGGAGCACGCGTGCGAGCGCGGCGCGGCCGTCCTCACCCTCACCCCGCTGCTGCCGCACGGCCGCCGCGCCGAGCTGGAACGGGAGGGCGAGCGGCTGCTGGCCTTCCTGGAGCCGGAGGCGGAGGCCCGCCGGGTGGTGTTCGCGTCCTGAGGTCTCAGCCCTCCTGCGCGTCCAGCTCCGCCAGGAAGGCCAGCGCGGCCGCCCAGGTCCGCTCGGCGGCCTCGGCGTCGTGGTCGGGCAGCTCGGGGTCGGTGTACAGGTGCCCGGCGCCGTGGTAGCGGTGCACCTCGACGTCGGCCCCGGCCCGGGTCATCAGCAGGTACCAGGTGTTCAGCCAGTCCTCGGACTCGAACGCGTCCGGCTCGGCGACGTGCAGCTGCACCGGGATCTCCGTCGCGGCGTCCTCCCGCAGGTCGGAGGTGCCGTGCAGGAGCAGCAGGCCGCGGGCCTGCTCGTCGGCGAGCGCCAGGTTCTGCGCCAGCGACCCGCCGAGCGAGAACCCGGCGTACACCAGCCCGCCCCGGGCCGGCAGCAGCGGGGCGACGGCGCCGACGGCCCGGCGCAGCAGCTCGTCGTTGCCGACCTCGTCGCGGTACGCCATGCCCTCCTCCAGCTCGTCGAAGGTCTTCCCCTCGTACAGGTCGGGGGTGTGCACGGTGTGCCCGGCGGCGCGCAGCCGGTCGGCGGCCGCGGCGACGGCGGGGCGCAGGCCGTACGCGGAGTGGAACAGGACGATCTCGGCCACGGGTCGGGCTCCTCGGTGCTGCGGGTGCGGTCCTCCATGATCGCCCATCCCGGGGCACGTGCGGGCCCGGCCCACCGGTGCGGTGGGCCGGGCCGTTCGGTGCGGGGGTCGCTCAGAAGGCGGCGGAGACGGTGGCGCCCGCGAAGTCCTGGGCGGCGTGGAGGCTGATGAAGTTCCACCCCTCGGCGGGGTGGGCGATCGTCAGGGTCTCGGTGTTGCCGCCGTTGGTGGACCTGGCGGAGTTGGCACCGGTGGTGGCCCAGGTGCTGCCGTCGTAGTACAGGTCGGCGTTGCCGGTGCCGCCGGAGGCGTTGACCTTCAGGCTGGCGGTGCCGGCCGGCACGTACACGTAGAAGTACGCGTAGTCGCCCGCGGTGGCGGAGACGTTGCTGCGGACGCAGCCGCTGTCGAGCCGGCGGGTGTCCGTGGCGGTGCACTCGCCGCCGGTGCCGCCGGGCGGGGTGGTGGTGCCGTTGGCGGCGGTGATCGTGACGCCGGAGAAGGGCCGGTCACCGGCGGCGTACAGGCTGACGTAGTTCCAGCCCGCGACGGGGTTGGCGATCGTCAGGGTCTCGGTGTTGCCGGTGTTGGTGGACCTGGCGGTGCTGGCGCCGGTGGTGGCCCAGGTGCTGCCGTCGTAGTACAGGTCGGCGTTGCCGGTGCCGCCGCTGGAGCTGACGGTCAGGTTGGCGGTGCCCGCCGGGACCCACAGGTAGAAGTAGGCGTAGTCGCCCGCCGCGGCGGCGGCGTCCTTGCGGCTGCAGCCGAGGTCGAGCTGCTGCGGGCTGGTGGCGGTGCACTCGCCGCCCGGGGTGGTGGGCGGGTTGGTGCCGGTGCCGGTGCCGCAGGCGCCGGTGTTGCAGGCGGTCAGCCAGGTGGTGAAGTCGGCGTCGTAGCGGGTGCCGATGGTGGTCTTCAGGATGCTGCGGGCGCCGGCCCAGTCGCCGGTGCGGTACTCGGCGAGGACGGCGTCCATGTCGGAGCGGCGCCGCTCCAGCATGTAGCGGACGGCCAGGTAGCCCCAGTTGTAGATCCGGGTCTGGTCGGCGTTCTCGTACGTGGTGTCGAACAGGGTGGACAGCGCGTAGGTGTGCCGCCCGGCCTGGTCGATCGCGGCGGTGTAGTCGGCGCCCCGGTAGCCGTAGTTGACGTACTCGGCGAAGCCCTCGACCCACCAGACGGTCGGGGTGGTCATTCCGGCCTCGAAGTCGCCGTACATGTCGAACCGGCCGTCGAGGAAGTGGGTGTACTCGTGGTTGAGGTTCCAGATCTGGAAGTCCGGGCGGACCCACTCGGCCTCGTAGGCGATGAACCGGGGCTGGTTGCCGGCCGCGGTCGGGTCGCCCTCCAGGTACATGCCGCCGTTGTTGGTGGAGATGCCGAAGACGATGCCCGCGTACTTCTGGTAGTCGCCGCTGGAGTGGAAGACCACCACGTCGATGGTGGTGTTCTTGTCGTCCGCGACCGGGCCGCTGTCCCTGGCCACCTGGTGGAAGTACGCGTCCTGGCCCTTGAGGCTCGTGCAGGCGGTGGCGAGCTGGTCGGCGGTCAGCGCCTGGGCGACGATCTCGATGCTGCCGCTGCAGGTGTAGTGGACGGTCAGCACCGCGGCCCTCACCCGGTCCGCCAGGTCGCAGGTGCCGTAGTACGCGCAGTCGGCCTGGTCGTAGCTGTCGGTCATCTCGGCCAGGCCCACCCACAGCGAGGCGGTGCCGCCGGTGATCGAGCTGCGGTCCAGCAGGCCCTTGACCATCGGCCGGACCTTGCCCTGCAGCTCCGGGTACCGGAGGAAGCGGCCCAGCTCGCGGCCCGCGTTGGCGACCAGGAAGTCGTGGGCGCCGCCGAGCAAGCCGAAGTTGCGGGTGGCGAAGGACTGCAGGGTGTCCAGCGCCGCCGGATCCGCCTGGACGGCGGGCAGGAAGTCGCCGTTCTGGTGGCCGCGCCAGTACACCGTGAAGGTGTTGTTGACGGCGTTGACCATGTACCAGGACGCGTCGTAGCCGCTGTCGTAGCCGTTCAGCAGCCGCTCGACGACCTTCAGGTAGCGGGCGTTCTCCAGCGAGCTGTCGATCAGGGTGACGGCCTCGCCCAGCGTCTCGCCGTTGGCGTCGGTGACGTCCCACGCGTGCCCGTTGGCGAAGAAGGCGTCCAGGCCGCCCTCGACCGCGCCCTTCAGGGCGCTGCCGTAGGTGCCCACCGCGTCCGCGTTGTACCACTGCACGTAGTAGCCGGCCCGCAGGTACAGCACGACCTGGTGGGCCGAGGTGGAGTTGTCGCCCGGGTAGGCGGCGGACAGGTCGCGCAGCGCGTTGGCGACGGTCACCATCTGCGACTCGTTGAACGCCGCCTTCGCGTCGTCGCCCTTCAGCAGGAACAGCGAGTTGACGCAGTCCACGGTGGACGCCTTGATCTGCGCCACCAGGGCGGCACCGGAGCGACCGGTGAAGTCCGCGGCGTCGCAGGCCGTGGTCGCGGCGGGCACCTCGCCCGGCAGCCCGCCGGGCGCGCCCGGCACCGCCAGCGGCGGGCGCTTGGCGGCATCCGAACGGACGTTGCTGGCGGAGTCCTTGCGGCGTTCGGCCGCCGCGGAGTTCAGCGGGGCCTCCTTGCCCGCCTTCGCCGCCCGGTCGGCCGCGAGGGCCTCGGCGGCGGCCCCGGGCTTCTCGGGCTTCTCGGACGTGGCCGGCTTCCGCTCGACCTGGGTCGCCGCCCGGGCCCCCGGCGCCAGCGCGCCGAGGAGGCCGAGGGCCATGCAGAGGGACAACAGCAGGCTCAGCGTCCGTCCTGCGGACGCGAGGGTGATCCGGAAGGTTCGCACGTGGGGGCCTCCGGGCCGATGTGACGCCGTGTTTCGGGGCACGGCGGAGGGTGGGGGTGGCCGCCGAGGTACCCCTCGATGACCGTGACATGTACAATTGCACATGTCACCGGTCACCGGAAGACCCCATCCTCAAGTCAACTGCCGGTCATAACCCTCCGATTGGTGACCCCGCCGCTCAGGCCGCCAGCCGCCCCGCCAGCTCCGGCAGGTCCGCGACGAACCACAGCTGCCGGCCGCGGTTGCTCTCCCGGACGAAGTCGCGCAGCGCCTGCGACCCCGCGACGTGCGCCGCGACGTCCCCCACCACCGCGAGCCCCGTCCGGTACTGCGCGAACTTCTGCACCACCGCCCCCGCGACCCCGCTGCGCAGCCGGAAGAACTCCGCCCCCAGCCGCTCCACCGGCACCGCCACCCAGGACGCCTCCTGGTGGTACGCGTCGCCCAGCAGGTCCAGCGCCTGGCGCTCCCCCGCCACCGCCTCCCCCTCGGCGGCCACCACCATCACCCGCACCCCGCCCAGCTCCCGCACCCCGGTCACTTCAAGCCCCCCGTCAGGTCGTCGATCAGCGCCAGCACCTCGGACACCCGCCGCGGCGGGCCCATCACCACGAACCGCAACGCGCTCCGCTCCTCCTCCCGCACCGCCTGTACCCACAGCGGCCGCGGCCCGCCCGACCAGGCCGCCGCCGCCGCCAGCACCCCCGTCACCAGCCGGTCCGCGTCCCGGGCCGCCACCCCGTCCACCTGCACCACCGCCGAGACCTCCACCCGGGCCGGCCCCGCCGACACCCCGCCCCCGGTGAACGCCTCCACCTCCGCCCGGGCGATCCGGTACTGCTTCCCGATCCGCACCGCCTTGAGCTTCCCGTCCCGCACGTACCCCCGCACGGTCTTCACGTGCAGCCCGAGCAGCTCCGCCACGTCCTCGACAGAATAGAAATCGTTCACTCCGCATCCTTCCCTATCTCTCCCCACCGTACAGCCGAATAGAGAACTATCCATCCCCGCCACGCCGTCCTTGTCCCATGCCTCCCCCTCCCCTCCCCCTCTCCGGCTCCGCGCCCGACCACCCAACGCCCCGCAGCCACCCACCCCGCCCCCACCCCGCCCCCGAAAAACCCTTTGCGTCGCGTTCACCCCCGCGCCTAAGGTGTTCCCGTCCCGCCGCGCCCTGCGCTCGCGGGCCCGACGAGAGGAGGTGTGGACCGATGGTTGCCGCCGTGACGCGGCGCGCCTTCGTGTGCGCGCCATCCGCCTCCCCCCGTCTTCGTCCCACCGGCTGACCGCGCGACATCCCGCGCCCCGGTGGGCCACTCCCCAGGAGCCACCGCAGTGCGCGAGCGCTTTGCCGACAGCGATTCCTTCTCCCGCATCCGCCCCAAGGGCGCTTCCCGTCGCGGCCGCCGGGCCGACCGCTTCGACGACTCCCAGCCCGAGTACGACTACTTCGCCTCCACCGGGTTCGACTTCGGCACCGACGCCGAGTACGAGTCCGAGGAGCAGCAGTACCCCGCCCCCGTGACCGACGGCCCCGCCACGGGCGACCGCTGGTCGACGTGGGACCAGTCCACCCCGACCGAGAAGGGCCCCGAGCCGCGCCCCGACTGGGTCGTCACCGAACTCGCGGCCGTCGACACCGAGTTGGGCATCGTGAAGACCGGCAAGGAGGCGGACGTCTTCCTGCTGGAGCGCGCCGTCCCCGGCACCCCCCGCCGTACCCTGATGGCCGCCAAGCGGTACCGGGACGCCCAGCACCGGATGTTCCACCGCGACTCCGGTTACCTGGAGGGCCGCCAGCACAAGGAGTCCCGGGTCACCCGGGCGATGGCCAAGCGGACGGCCTTCGGCAAGGAGGCGATCGCCGGCCAGTGGGCGGCGGCCGAGTTCGCCGCGCTGTGCCGGCTCTGGTCGGCGGGCGTCGCCGTGCCGTACCCGGTGCAGATCACCGGCACCGAGATCCTGATGGAGTTCGTCGGCGACGAGAACGGCACGGCCGCCCCCCGGCTGGCCCAACTGCGCGCCGAGGAGGCCGACATCGACGACCTGTGGGCGCAACTGGGCCGCAGCCTCGCCCTGCTGGCCTACGACGGCTACGCTCACGGCGACCTCTCGGCCTACAACATCCTGGTGCACCGCGGCCGCCTGGTGATCATCGACGTCCCGCAGATCGTCGACGTGGTGGCCAACCCCCGCGGCCTCTCCTTCCTGGAGCGGGACGTGCGCAACGTCGGCGCCTGGTTCGTCTCCCGCGGCCTCCCGCCCGAGAGCGTCGACGCCCTGGTCGACTCCCTCGCCGCCGACGCCCGCCTCCGCCGCTGACCCACCGGCCCGCCCCCGTACCGCCGTCCCTGAGCACCCCTCACCCCGCCCGCACCGCAGGCCAGTTGCGCCGAACAACGGTGTAGAGTCACCGCGGTCGGGCGGGGTGCGGGGCGGCACCGGCTTCCCTCCGCGCGCCCGGGCAGCGAGAATCACTGCTGACAAGTCGTACAACATGCTCGGGGGATGCGGGACATGTGGGGTCGGGGGACGGTACTCGGGGGCCGGTACGCCCTCACCGAGCGGCTCGGCAGCGGAGCGATGGGGGAGGTCTGGCGCGCCGAGGACAGGGTGCTGGGCCGCCAGGTCGCGGTGAAGATCGTGCTCCCGGCGCTGATGGAGGACGAGGTCTTCGCCGCCCGCTTCCGCCGCGAGGCGACGGTGCTGGCCGCGATGAACCACCGCGGCGTGGTGCACATCCACGACTACGGCGAGGACGACACCGAGCCGGACGCGAAGGCCGCGTACATCGTGATGCAGCTGCTGTCGGGCAAGCCGCTCGACCGGGCCCGCGACGGCAAGGCCCTCCCGCCCGACCGCGCGCTGGACGTCGCCGCCCAGGTGCTGGACGCGCTGCACGCCGCGCACCAGCAGGGCATCGTGCACCGGGACATCAAACCGTCCAACCTGATGATCGACGAGGACGGCCGGATCACCGTCACCGACTTCGGCATCGCCCGCACCCTCGCCGACAGCCGGATCACCACCTCCCACGCGGTGATCGGCACCGCCCTGTACATGGCCCCGGAACGCGCCGAGGGCAAGGACGCCTCGGCCGTCTCCGACCTCTACTCGGTCGGCGTGGTGCTGTACGAACTCCTCTCCGGCGCCGTGCCGTTCACCGGCGACACGCCACTCGAAGTGGTGCTCAAGCACGTCCGCGAGCCGGTGCCCGAGCTCCCGGCGGAGGTGCCCGCCCCGGTGCGGGCGGTGGTCGCCAAGGCGCTCGCCAAGGAGCCCGGCGACCGCTACCCGGACGCAGCGGCGATGGCCGTCGCCGCCCGGCAGGCGATGTCCACCCCGGCCGGGCTCGGCACGGTGCTCGCCCTCCCCGAAGCCGTCGAGGCCCCGCCCGTCGTCCCCGCCCCCGCCGCGGCGGCCACTCCCGCCCCGGCCCCCGTCGCAACCACCGCCCCCGAACCGGCCCCCGCCGGGAAGGACCGGCGCGCCGGACGCCGTCGGCTGGCCGTCCTGGTCCTGCCCGTGGTGCTGGTCACCGGCGGCGGCGTGACGGCCCAGCAGCTCCACCTGCTGCCCTGGCAGCACGGCGGCGACACCCGCACCACCGCCGACTCCACCCAGTCCCCCGGCGCCCCCGTCACCGGCACCTCCCCGTCCGGCGCCTCCCCCGCTCCCTCCGGCACCGAACAGGCCGCCCCCACTCCGCCCACCTCCTCCGCCCCCGCCACCGACCCGGCCGGCAACCCCGTCCCGCCGGGCACCGACCCGCAGCAGGCCACCGGCCCCGGAGGCACGGGTACCGGCACGGGCGCGGGCACCGGCACGGGCGCGGGCACCGGCACGGGCGCGGGCACCGGCACGGGCGCGGGCACCGGCACGGGCGCGGGCAACGGCACGGGCGCGGGCAACGGCGGCAACGCCGGAGGCAGCGGTTCAGGCGGCAGCGGCAGCGGCGGCACCAACAGCTCCGGCGGCGGCAGCGCCCCCAACCCGCCCAAGCAGACCACCCCCGCCCCCACCACCCCGTCCGGCCCGGCCCCGGGCTGCGGCGGCTCCGGCTGGGGTCGCCTGGTCAACACCGGCAGCGGACGGACCCTCGGCCTCGGCTCCGACGCCGTCAGCGCGGGCGTCCCGGTGGTCTCCGGCGGCCACACCTCCTACGGCTGGATCAGGTCCGCCGCCAACGGCGCGACCACCTTCACCGCCTGCAAGGCCGACAGCGGCATCAGCCTGGGCGCCCGCTACGCGGGCAGCCCCAACATCGCCGAACTCGCGGGCGCCGGCTCCTTCGGCGACATGACCAGCTGGTACCCCGTCGACGCCGGTTCCGGCAACTTCCAACTCAAGTTCGGCTACGGCCCCCAGAGTTGCCTGACCGACAACGGCAGCGGCAACACCCTCACCGTCGACACCTGCACCGCGGGCGACAGGTCCCAGCTCTTCCGCTTCTCCTGACCCCCCGACAACCAACCCCCCGAACCCCCCACCCCCGTGCGGGAGTTGTCCCCCGCCCGGGGCAGAATGCGGGCATGGCCGAACAGTACTTCTCCGCCTTCGCGGTGGACGCCGCCGCCCTGCTCCGCCTGCCCGGCTCGGGCGAGCGCGTGCTCCCCGGCGTGGCGCCCTCCGCCGCGCTCGCCGAGTTGCTCTCCGGCCGGCTCCGCGCCGACGCGGACTCGCGCTACACCGCGCTGCTGCCCGCGCTGGCCGGCGCCCTCGGCACGCCGCTGGGCGCGGTCTCCGTCCCCGGTCGCCACTGGGACGAGCTGACGGAGGTCTTCACCTCGCTCGAACTGCCCGCCCTGACCGCGCTGTGGTCCCGCCCGTGGCCGTTCCCGGCCGACGCGACCTACGACTGGCCCTGGCCGTACCCGACGCTGGCGGCCCGCACCGACACCGCCGACCTGCTGGTCGAACTGGCGGCGCTGGCCTCGGAGTCGATCCACGAGCAGGACGTCGAGGCGCTGGACGAGGACGACCTGGAGGAGGCGTCCTGGTTCCTCACCGAGCACCTGCCGGTCTGGACGTCCCGGGCGCACGCCCTCGGCCTGGACCTGCTTCTGATCCGCGACGGCGCCCGGTAGCGGCCCTCACCCCCGGCTCAGGACACCACGTCCTTCGCCGCGAACCCGCGGAACGCCAGCGCCAGCAGCACCACCGCGTACGACAGCGACAGCACCACGCCCTGCACCATGCCGCCCCACTCCAGTTGCGGCTGCAGCGCGTCCGCCCAGGCGTACTGCCAGTGCGCGGGCAGCCACTCGCGCAGCGAGCCGAGGGCGGTGACGGCGTCGAGCACGCCGGTGACGATGGAGGCGAAGACCGCGCCGCCGACCGCGCCGAGCGGGGCGTCCGTCGCGGTGGAGAGCCAGAACGCCAGCGCGCCGACGACGATCTCGGCGAGGAACACGTACAGCACGGCGATCCCGAGCCGGGGGAGCGCCTCGGCGGCGCCCAGGCTGGCCTCGGTGGGAAGCTTCAGGTCGCCCCAGCCGTACGCGGCGGTGCCGACCACCAGGCCGACCGCGGGCAGCAGGGCCACCGCGGCGGCCGAGAACGCCATCGCGACGGTGAACTTCCGCACCAGCAGCCGGGCCCGGGGCACCGGCGCGGCCAGCAGGTAGCGCAGCGAGGACCAGCTCGCCTCGGAGGCCACCGTGTCGCCGGAGAACAGCGCGACCGGGATGACCAGCAGGAAGCCGGTGCCGACGAACAGCATGGTGGTGGCGAAGTTGACCCCGGAGGAGGTGGCCAGCTCGATGAAGGTGGTCCGGTCCTCCCGCCCGGGCGTGCCGCCGAGCTGGAACGCCGCCAGCAGGACGAGCGGCAGCACGGCCAGCACCCCGCCGACCACCAGCGTGCGGCGGCGGCGCAGTTGGCGCAGCGCCTCGACCCGCAGCGGCAGCGTCCGGCCGGGCCGGTACCCGGGCGCGGCGCTCTCCCCCGCAGGGCTCCCCGCGAGGCTCCCCGCAGGGCTGTGTACCGTGCTCATGCCGCTCCTCCGATCAGGGACAGGAAAGCGTCCTCCAGCCGTCGCTGCGGGCCGATCCCGGCCACCGGCACGCCCAGGCGCACCAGTTCGGCGGTCAGCCGGCTCGCGGGCATCCCGTCCAGGGTGACCAGCAGCCCGCCGTCCACGGCGGCGGCCGAGGCGACGCCGTCCAGCTCCGCGATCTTCCCGGCGACCGCGTCGAGCGACACCTCGCCGCCTCCCTCCTCCACCGACACCAGCAACTGCCGCCCCGCCCCGGTGATCTCCGCGGTCGGCCCGGCGACGACCAGCCGCCCGCGCTCCATCACGACCAGGTGGGTGCAGGACTGCTCGACCTCGGCCAGCAGGTGGCTGGAGACGATGACGGTGCGCCCGGCCGCGGCGTACCGGACCATCACCTCCCGCATCTCGCGGATCTGCGGCGGGTCGAGCCCGTTGGTGGGTTCGTCGAGGATCAGCAGGTCGGGCAGGCCGAGCATGGCCTGGGCGATGGCCAACCGCTGCCGCATGCCCTGCGAGTAGGTGCGGACGGCGCGTTCCAGCGCCTCGCCCAGGCCCGCGATCTCCAGCGCCTCGGCGAAGTGGGCGTCCTCGACGGGGCGTCCGGTGGCGGCCCAGTACGACTCCAGGTTGGCCCGGCCGGTCAGGTGCGGCAGGAAGCCCGCGCCCTCGACGAAGGCGCCGACCCGGGAGAGCACCGGCGCGCCCGGCCGGATCGCCTGCCCGAAGACCCGGACCTCGCCCGCGTCGGGGCGGATCAGGCCCATCAGCATCCGCAGCGTGGTGGTCTTGCCCGCGCCGTTGGGGCCGAGCAGGCCGAGCACCTGCCCGGTCTCCACCCGGAACGACAGGTCGCGCACCGCGTACCGGTCGGCGGAGCCCTTGTACCTCTTCGCCAGCCCGGTGATCTGCAGCGGCACCCCGGCGAGCTCCGGGTCGGGCGCCGGGGTGGCGTCCCGCCGCCGCCGGGCGAACACCAGCAGCGCGGCCAGGCCCACCGCGACCAGCGGCAGCACCCAGGTGCGGTCGGGCACCGGCGCGGCCTCGGTGCGCAGTTCGGTGACGGTCGGCACGGTCAGCGGCCCGTCCGTCGAGACGGTGTACGCGGCGGCCTGCGCGGGCGAGGCGTACGCGAGGTCGGTGGCGGCCAGCACCAGCCGCAGCCGGTGCCCGGCCGGGAACCGGTGCTCGACGGCGGGCAGCGTGATCCGCACCGTCCGCCCGCCGGGCGCGTCCGCGCCGGTCACCCGCAGCGGCGCGACCAGTTGCTGCGGCAGGGTCTGCTTGCCGTCGGGGGCGACGTCGTACAGCTTGGCGAACAGCACCGCCTCGGGCGCGTCCGCGGCGACCCGCACCGACACGGTGGGGGCGCCGGTCAGGTCCAGCGCGGTGTCCAGCGGCGGCGAGTCGAAGGACGCGTACTGGCCGGGGAAGTCGAGCGACAGGCCCGCCCCGACCGCGGAGAGCTGCGAGAGCGCGCCGATGCCCGGCAGCGTGGAGACGTTCGGCGGCGCCCCGCCGGGCGGGTTGGCGAACCGCTGCTCGCCGCCGGCCAGTCGGACGCTGCGCTGCGCCGTGCCGCCCAGGCCGGGGTAGGCGTCGGCGTCGGCGCCGCGCAGCACCGCCTGGAAGCCGGTGGAGTCGACGCCGCCGGTGCGGGTGACCCGGAACGCGGGGCCGGTGTCGGCGCCGTCGCCCTTCAGGTAGTGGTCGAACCAGGCGGTGATCCGGGCGTCCGCGCGGGTGCTGGTCTCCTGGCCGCCGTCGTGCCCGGCACCGAACCAGTCGACCGCGACGGGCGCGCCGTTCGCGGCGACGGCCCGGGCGATCCGGTCCCCCTGGTCGAGCGGGAACAGCGAGTCCTGCTGGCCCTGGACGACGAGCGTCGGCACCTTGATCCGGTCCGCGACGGCGGCGGGGCTGGAGCGCTCCAGCAGCCGCACGGCGTCCGCGTCGGGCCGCCCGGCCGCCGCGACCCGGTTGTACATCTCGCACAGCTCGGCCCGGAACCGTCCGCAGCCCACCGGCCCCTGCCCCTGCCCCTGTGCCGGGGCTGCGGAGCCGCCCTCGCCGAAGGCCGCGGACGAACCGGTGGTGAAGAAGATCCCGGCCCACAGCTTCTTGAACACCCCGTCGGCGGCCGAACCCCCCTGCGCGCCCTGCGGGAACAGCGCGTCCGCCAGGTCGAACCAGGTGATCTGCGGGGCGATCGCGTCGACCCGGCTGTCGTACCCGGCGGCCAGCAGCGACACCGCCCCGCCGTACGAGGCGCCGGTGACGCCCACCTTCGGGTCGCCGGGGGCGTCCAACTGCACCTCGGGGCGCTGGGCCAGCCAGTCCACCAGCCGGGAGACGTCCGCGACCTCGCGCTCGGGCTGGTTCAGGCCGATCTGCCCGCCGGAGCGCCCGAAGCCGCGCGCCGACCAGGTCAGCACCGCGTACCCGTCGCGGGCCAGTTCCTCGGCGCGCGGGCGCAGGTCCTCCTTCGAGCCGCCGAAGCCGTGCGCCAGCAGCACCGCGGGGCGCCGTCCGGAGCCGCCCGCGGTGAAGAACGAGGTGTCGATCCGGACGGTGTCGGTGCTGCCCGCGACGTCCGGCACGTCCAGGAAGCGGTCCTCCCGGTGCACCTGCGGCGGCTGCCCGGCCAGCGCGACCGCCCCGCCGCCGACCAGCAGCGCGGCCGCCACCCCACCGGCCAGCACCGCCCTGCGCCTGGTCCACCACCCGCGCCACGCCCCACCGAAGCCCATGGCAGGTGATCCTAACCGGGCGGCCGGTAAGGAAGCCGTCAGCCCGCCGCCCCCGTCCACCCCCCCTCGCTGACGTCCGGCGCCCCGCCCGGGTTCCCGGCGCCCGGGTTCCCGAACCCCCGCAATGCCCCGCGATAGGGTGCGAATCCCCCGATCCCGGACCAACTGCCCGAGGTGACCCGTGTTCTGGCCGCTCGCCAGCCTGCTCACCGCCGTCCTGGCCACCCTGTTCGCGGGCTGGCTGGTCGACCAGGTCCTCCAGCGCCTCGCCGCCCGCCACCCCGAGGCCCCGGTCTGGGCGCAGCTGCGCCGCTGCCGCGTCCCGCTCCAACTGGCTTTGCTGTCGGCCCTGTTGCTGGTCGCCCAACCGGTGCGCCGGATCTTCCACAGCGACGACGACGCGATCCGCCACGGCGTGCTGCTGGTGCTGATCGGCTCGCTCGGCTGGCTGACCGTCCGGGTGCTGGCCGCCGCCGTCGACGCCGCCTTCAGCCGCTACGAGACGGTCACCGAGGACGCCTCCCGGATCCAGCGCGTCCGCACCCAGCTGGGCCTGGTCCGCCGGGTCGGCTCCGCGGTGGTCGGGGTGGTCACCGTCGGCGCCCTCCTGCTGACCTTCGACGCCATGCGCACCGTCGGCGCCAGCCTGCTCGCCTCGGCCGGCATCATCGGCATCATCGCGGGCATCGCCGCCCAGTCCGCCCTCGGCAACTTCTTCGCGGGCCTGCAGATCGCCTTCAGCGACACCGTCCGGATCGGCGACACCGTCGTCGTGGACGGCCAGCAGGGCACCGTCGAGGAGATCACCCTCTCCTACCTGGTGCTGCGCCTGTGGGACGAGCGCCGCCTGGTCGTCCCGGTCTCGTACTTCGTCTCCAAGCCGTACGAGAACTGGACCCGGCGCGACCCGGGCCTGCTCGGCTGGCTGCTGCTGCACCTCGACCACCGCACCCCCGTCGACGCGCTGCGCGCCGAGCTGGCGCGCTACCTCGCGGGCAGCGCGCTGTGGGACGGCCGGGAGTGGTCCCTCGCGGTCAGCGACACCACCCCGTCCACCGTCGTGGTCCGCGCCACGATGACCGCCCGCGACCCGGACGCCACCGCCGCCCTCCGGCTCGCCGTCCGCGAGCACCTGCTGGCGTACCTGCGCGACCACCACCCCGAGTCCCTGCCGCGCGTGCGCACCGAATGACGCGCGACGCGCGGCGGGGCCCGTTGCTACAGCACCCGGTTGCTACAGCACCCGCGTCATGGTCCGGTGCGGGATCCCGGCGTCGTCGTACACCGGCCCCTCGGCCGCGTACCCGAGCCGCTCGTAGAACCCGAGCGCCTGCACCTGCGCGTGCAGCTCCACCTCACGCGCCCCGTGCTCGCGCCCCAACTCCTCGACCGCGCGCACCAGTCGCGCCCCGAGCCCGGTCCCGCGGGCGGCGGCGACCACCGCGAGCCGACCCAGCAGCACCCGGCCCTCGGTACCGCCGGTCATCGCCAGCGCCTCGGCGCCGTGGATCATCCGCGCGGTGCCGAGCGCCGCCCCGTCCGCCCCGACGGCCAGCAGGTGCGCGGAGGTCGCGTCGTACGCGTCGTACTCCAGCTCCGGCGGCACCTGCTGCTCGACCACGAACACCTCGTGCCGGACGGCGCGCGCCAGCGCCATGTCCGCGTCCCCCTCGACCACCCGGATCGAAGCCCCCATCTCAGCTCTCCCTCGCGATGACGTCCAGCGCGTGCTGGAGGTCATCAGGATAGGCGGAGGTGAACTCGACCCAGCGCCCGTCCTCGGGGTGCTCGAAGCCCAGCGAGACGGCGTGCAGCCACTGCCGGGTCAGCCCCAGCCGCTTGGCCAGCGTCGGGTCCGCGCCGTAGGTGAGGTCGCCGACGCATGGGTGGCGCAGCGCGGACATGTGCACCCGGATCTGGTGGGTGCGGCCGGTCTCCAGCTTGATGTCCAGCAGGGACGCGGCCCGGTACGCCTCGATCAGGTCGTAGTGCGTGACGGAGGGCTTGCCGTCGCGGGTGACGGCCCACTTCCAGTCGCTGCTGGGGTGGCGGCCGATCGGCGCGTCCACGGTGCCGGACAGCGGGTCGGGGTGGCCCTGGACCAGCGCGTTGTACTTCTTCTCGGTGACCCGGTCGTGGAACTGCCGCTTCAGGTCGGTGTAGGCCCGCTCGGACTTGGCGACCACCATGATCCCGGAGGTGCCGACGTCGAGGCGGTGCACGACGCCCTGCCGCTCGGCGGCGCCGGAGGTGGAGATCCGGTACCCGGCCGCGGCCAGGCCGCCGATCACGGTGGGGCCGGTCCAGCCGGGGCTGGGGTGCGCGGCCACGCCGACCGGCTTGTCGATCACGACGACGTGGTCGTCGTCGTGGATGATCCGCATGCCCTCGACGGCCTCGGCGACGACCTGCACCGGCGCGGCGGGGGCCGGGATCTCGACCTCCAGCCAGGACCCGGCGGTGACCCGGTCCGACTTCCCGGCGACCGCGCCGTCCAGGGTGACCTTCCCCTCGGCGGCGAGTTCGGCGGCCTTGGTGCGGGAGAACCCGAACATCCGGGCCAGGGCGGCGTCCAGCCGCTCGCCCTCCAGGCCGTCGGGTACGGGGAGGCTACGGGTCTGCGCTGCGATGCTCACCCACCCGAGTATGCCCGACCCGCACCGGCCCCCCGCCCCACCGGGGCCCGCCCCGGCGCCCCGCCCGGGCCTCCCGCGCCCCGCCCGGGAGCCGCCCGCACCCCGCCCCGGAGCCACCGCGGCCGCGTCCTAGCATCGGAGCCGCACGACCACACGACGGCCCGGTCGACGGGGACGGGGCCGGATCCGAGGGGGGACCAGCCCATGAAGGCCCGCACGATAGGCACCGCCGCCGCGGCCGCGGTGGCAGCGCTCGCGGCCCGCGACCTGCTGCAGAAGCGGCACGCACTGCTCCGCAACTTCCCGGTGGCCGGGCACGCCCGGTACCTGCTGGAGCGGATCGGCCCGGAGCTGCGGCAGTACATCGTGACCTCCAACGAGGAGGAGCGGCCGTTCAGCCGCGACCAGCGCAGCTGGATCTACGCCTCCGCGAAGGAGGAGAACAACTACTTCGGCTTCGGCACCGAGGTCGACGTCGCGCACGTCCAGGGCCACGCCTACCTGAAGCAGCGCACCTTCGCCGGCCCGCTGCCGGACGCGCACGACCCGGACGCCCCGCTGCCCTCGGCCAAGGTGCTGGGCGGCCCGCGCGGGCGCGCCAAGGCGTTCCGCCCCGCCAGCGTGGTCAACATCTCCGCGATGAGCTTCGGCTCGCTCTCCGGCGCCGCGATCACCGCCCTGAACGAGGGCGCGGCGCAGGCCGGCGCGCTGCACAACACCGGCGAGGGCGGCCTGTCCCCGTACCACCGCAGGGGCGGCGGCGACCTGGTGCTGCAACTGGGCACCTCGTACTTCGGGTGCCGCAACGAGGACGGCAGCTTCGACCTGGCCAGGCTCAAGGAGGTGGTGGCCTCCGCCCCGGTCCGGGCGATCGAGATCAAGCTCTCGCAGGGCGCCAAGCCGGGCCTGGGCGGCATGCTGCCCGGCGCGAAGGTCACCCCGGAGATCGCGGAGATCCGCGGCATCCCGGTCGGGAGGGACTGCGCCTCGCCGTCCCGGCACAGCGCCTTCGGCGACACCGACTCGATGCTGGACTTCGTCGAGCTGCTGGCCGCCGAGACCGGCCTGCCGGTCGGCGTCAAGAGCGCGGTGGGCGAGCTGGGCTTCTGGCAGGAGCTGGCCTCGATGATGGCGCGCGGCGACCGCGGCGTGGACTTCGTGACCGTCGACGGCGGCGAGGGCGGCACCGGCGCGGCGCCGCGGATCTTCGCCGACTCGGTGTCGCTGCCGTTCCGGATGGGCTTCTCCCGGGTCTACGGCACCTTCGCCGAACTGGGCACGACCGACAAGCTGACCTTCATCGGCTCCGGCAAGCTCGGCCTGCCCGAGAACGCCGCGGTGGCCTTCGCGCTGGGCGCCGACATGGTCAACGTGGCCCGCGAGGCGATGCTGTCGATCGGCTGCATCCAGGCCCAGAAGTGCCACACCGACCGCTGCCCGACCGGCATCGCCACCCAGAACCCGTGGCTGGCCCGCGGCATCGACCCCGCCTCGAAGGCGACCCGGGCCGCGCACTACCTGCGCACCCTGCGCCGGGAGCTGACCAAGGTCTCCTCCGCCCTCGGCGTCGCCCACCCCTCGCTGATCACCCCCGACGACATCGAGGTCCTGAACGGCGACTACGAGGCCCGCACGCTGGCCGCCGTCTACGGCTACAAGGAGGGCTGGGGCCGCCTCGGACCGGAGCTGGCCGAGGAGATCACCCGGTTGCTCACCGCCTGAGCCGGAGCCGGAGCCGGAGCCGGAGCCTCAGCGCACCAGCAGCAGCGCCCCGACCGCCGCCGTCGCCGCCAGCACCGCGACGGCGGCGGCGTGCACCGCCACGTCCCACCCCCACCCGCGGCGGTCGGCCGCCGGGTCCAGGGTGAACTCGGCCGGGTCGGCGGGCGTGTGGTGCACCGTCACCTCGCGCCCGCGCGCGGTGGCCGGGTCGGCGAGGTGCCGGGTGCAGTGGGCGGTCACGGCGGTGCCGTCGCGGGTGGTGAACGCCACCACGGGGGTGAGGGTGGTGATCCTGGAGCCGTCGTCCTCGTCGATCCGGACGTCCCGGAACACCGCGACGACCCGGCCCGGCACGGCGTCCGCCGCGGCCAGCCGCGCCCGCCTGCCCCGCCGGTCCCGGACGGCCTCCGGCAGGTGCCACAGGCCGGACAGCGCCCACGGGCCCGCGCCGCCGACCAGCGCCCACGGCCACGCCCAGCGGACCGCGGCCAGCGCCACCAGGCCCGCGTAGGCCAGGAAGGCCGCGAAGGCCGGCCACCCCAGCCCGCGCGAGGGCGGCTCGGGGGCGTTCGCGAAGCGGTGCTCCTCCGGTCGGCCCGCCGGGTGGCTGACCCCGATCTCCCGGCCGACCCAGGCCGCGGTGAGCGTCTCGCCGCGCCCGTCGTCGCCCCGGACGAGCACCTCCCGCCCCGTGTCCGGCTCCCGCCAGGCGACCGTCACCGGGATGCCGCCGATCCGCGAGGCGCCGTGCCGCACCTCGCCGACCCGCTCGATCCGCCCGGTCAGCCGCACCGTCCGCTGCGCCTTCGTGACCCCGGCCAGCGACCGGACCACCCCGACCAGCGCGACCGCGCCCCACGCCCCGCTCCACAGCAGCAGGAACCCGTCCCACCCCACGCGCCCTCCCCGGCCGTCCCGTCTCCCGGCCACTCTGCCCGCCCGCACGGCCCCGGACACGCGCGCGCCCGCCGGATCGTGCGGTCCGGCGGGCGCGCCACGAGGCGAACGGGGGTCGGCTCAGCCCTCGGCGGTGCCGTCCTCCGCGGCGGCCTTCTCCTCGGTCTTGGGGGCCGGGGCGCCGCCGTGCGTGCTGCCGTCCGGGTTGGAGCCCCGGAAGGAGAGCAGCACGACCAGGATGCCGCCGCAGACGATCGCCGAGTCGGCGAGGTTGAAGACCGCGAAGTGCTGGACGGAGATGAAGTCGACCACGTGCCCGCGCAGCACCGAGGGGGCCCGGAACAGCCGGTCGGTGAGGTTGCCGAACGCACCGCCGAGCAGCAGGCCGAGGGCGATCGCCCAGGGCAGGCTGTACAGGCGGCGGGCGATCCGCCAGATCACCACGATGACGCCGGCGGCGATCGCGGTGAACAGCAGCGTCATCGCCTGGCCCATGCCGAACGCGGCGCCGGGGTTGCGGATCACCTGGAGGGTCATCCAGTCGCCGACCACGTCGATCGGCGAGCTGCGCCCCTCCAGCTTGGCGACCACCAGCAGCTTGGAGCCGAGGTCGATCAGGTAGGCCAGCAGCGCGACGGCCAGCAGCACGCTGATCCGGCGGCGGCGCACCACGGCGCGGGCGCCCTCGGCGGCCGTCGCCCCGGTGCCCTCGGGCTCGGGCCGGGTCACCGGCTCACCCGCCCCGTCGGGCCGGGCGGTGGGGACGGCGTCGTCCTGGGTCTGGTGGGAACCTGGCGTGCTGATGATCCGCTCCGCTGCCGTGTGGAATGCGCCGGGGGAATGCCGGTCGACGTACTTGGGGACGAGGGTACGGCACGGCTCGCCCGGTTGGCCGCCGCGTCCGGGATTGTTCCCGCCCGCGGGCCCGTCGACCGGCCCCCCGGGGTCAGCGGCGTTCCTGCTTGGCCTTGCAGCTGACGCAGAGGGTGGCGCGCGGGAAGGCCTGCAGGCGGGCCTTGCCGACGGGCTGGCCGCAGGACTCGCAGCGGCCGAAGGCGGTGCCCTCCAGCCGGGCCAGGGCGCGCTCGGTCTGGGCGAGGCTGTCGCGGGCGTTGTTGGCGAGCGAGAGTTCGCTCTCCCGGTTGATGTTCTTGGTGCCGGCGTCGACCTGGTCGTCGCCCGCGCCGTCGTTGGAGTCCCGCATCAGGCCGGCGATGGCGGCCTCGGAGGCCTCGATCTCGGCGCGCAGCCGGACGATGTCGGCGGCCAGCTCCTCGTGCAGCTCGGCGACCTCCTCGGCCGTCCACGGGTCCTCCCCGGGGCGGATCGGCAGGTCGGCCGGGTCGACCGACTCGGCGCCGCCGCGGGCTCCGGTGCCCGCCGGCACGTGGTTGCGGCTGCTGGCCGCGGTGTGTCCGGTGGTGCCGGTCTTTCGCCGCGCAGTACTCACGGTCCCCTCCCCTGGGTCGCCCGCCACAGCCTCGCGCGACCCCTTGGTCACGGTTCCTGTCGCCTTCTCAGCCATGGCTTTCGACCTCATTCACGAATGATCAGAAGCGTCGGTTCCCGACGATCTTGCCGGTCCCGGAACGATAAACCTCATCGAATCAGCCCACAACGGGACATACCGAAGCGCCCCATCGATCCCACCCGCGCAGCCTCCGTCGGGTCGGCGCTGCACAAGTTGTGCCCAGAACGCCCCGGACTAACCACCCGGGCCCGGCTCACCGGTGCGCGAAACGGCTTGCGGGGGCCGATACACTGGGGCTGCAAGGCGCAGATGGGACGAGTACCGACGTACGCAGCCACGAGCGACCCGGGGGCGGTGTGAGCCCGGGGGTGTGCGCGGCGGGAAGATCACCCCGGAGCCGCCGGAAGAACGGCCCGCCCAGGGCCCAGTAGAACCGGCCGCAAACCCAAAGAGAGGGCCGCAGCGCGCGCGGTCAAGGAGGGTGGTACCGCGGGGCGGCTCGCCGTCTCGTCCCTCCGTCGGAGCCAGTCCACGCATCCGCCGGAGGTAGACGCCCCCATGTCGCCCACGTACAACGCCGTCCCCGCGCAGGTGAGCCTGCCCGCGCTGGAGCACCGGATCCTCTCGTTCTGGCAGGAGGAGCGGGTCTTCCAGCGCAGCCTGGAGCAGTCCGAGGGCCGCCCCGAGTGGGTGTTCTACGAGGGGCCGCCCACCGCCAACGGCATGCCGGGCGCCCACCACATCGAGGCCCGCGTCTTCAAGGACGTCTTCCCGCGCTACCGCACCATGAAGGGCTACCACGTCGCCCGCAAGGCCGGCTGGGACTGCCACGGCCTGCCGGTCGAGCTCGCGGTGGAGAAGGAGCTGGGCTTCTCCGGCAAGCCGGACATCGAGAAGTACGGCATCGCCGAGTTCAACGCCAAGTGCCGCGAGTCGGTGACCCGGCACACCGACGCCTTCGCCGAGCTGACCGAGCGGATGGGCTACTGGGTCGACCTCGACCAGGCCTACCGCACCATGGACCCGTCCTACATCGAGTCGGTCTGGTGGTCGCTGCAGCAGATCTTCGACAAGGGCCTGCTGGTCCAGGACCACCGGGTCGCCCCCTGGTGCCCGCGCTGCGGCACCGGCCTGTCCGACCACGAACTGGCCCAGGGCTACGAGACCGTGGTCGACCCCTCGGTGTTCGTCCGCTTCCCGCTCACCTCCGGCCCGCTGGCGGGCACCGCCGCCCTGCTGGTGTGGACCACCACCCCCTGGACGCTGGTCTCCAACACCGCCGCCGCCGTCCACCCCGGGGTGACCTACGTGGTCGCCACCGACGGCACCGAGCGCCTGGTGGTCGCCGAGCCGCTGCTGGCCAAGGCCCTCGGCGAGGGCTGGGAGGCCACCGGCGAGACCTTCACCGGCGCCGAGATGGAGCGCTGGGCCTACCGGCGCCCGTTCGACCTCGTGGAGATCCCGGACGCCCACTACGTGCTGACCGCCGAGTACGTCACCACCGAGGACGGCACCGGCATCGTCCACCAGTCGCCCGCCTTCGGCGCCGACGACCTCGCGACCTGCCGCCGCTACGGCCTGCCCGTGGTCAACCCGGTGGAGAGCGACGGCACCTTCGCCGCCGACGTGCCGCTGGTCGGCGGGGTGTTCTTCAAGAAGGCCGACGAGACCCTGGTCGCCGACCTGCAGGCCCGCGGCCTGCTGTTCCGCCACCTCCCGTACGAGCACAGCTACCCGCACTGCTGGCGCTGCCACACCGCGCTGCTCTACTACGCGCAGCCGTCCTGGTACATCCGGACCACCGCCGTCAAGGACGCGATGATCCGCGAGAACGAGGCCACCAACTGGTACCCGGAGACGGTCAAGCACGGCCGCTTCGGCGACTGGCTGAACAACAACATCGACTGGGCGCTGTCCCGCAACCGCTACTGGGGCACCCCGCTGCCGATCTGGCGCTGCGCGGAGGACCACCTGACCTGCGTCGGCTCGCTCGCCCGGCTCTCCGAGCTGACCGGCACCGACCAGTCCGGCCTGGACCCGCACCGCCCGTACATCGACGAGGTCACCTTCCCCTGCCCGCAGTGCTCCGCCACCGCGGTCCGGGTGCCCGAGGTGATCGACGCCTGGTACGACTCGGGCTCGATGCCGTTCGCGCAGTACGGCTACCCGTACCGCAACAAGGAGCTGTTCGAGCAGCGCTACCCGGCGCAGTTCATCTCCGAGGCGATCGACCAGACCCGCGGCTGGTTCTACACGCTGATGGCCGTCGGCACCCTGGTGTTCGACAAGAACAGCTACGAGAACGTCGTCTGCCTGGGCCACATCCTGGCCGAGGACGGCCGCAAGATGTCCAAGCACCTGGGCAACATCCTGCAGCCGATCCCGCTGATGGACGAGCACGGCGCCGACGCGGTGCGCTGGTTCATGGCCGCGGGCGGCTCCCCCTGGTCGGCCCGCCGGGTCGGCCACGGCACCATCCAGGAGGTGGTCCGCAAGACCCTCCTCACCTACTGGAACACCGTCGCCTTCCAGGCCCTGTACGCCCGCCCGGCCGGCTGGGCCCCCTCCGCGAACGACCCGGCCCCGGCCGACCGCCCGGTGCTCGACCGCTGGGTGCTGTCCGAACTCCACACCCTGGTGCGCGAGGTGGACGCCGCCTACGAGGCGTACGACACCCAGCGGGCCGGCAAGCTGCTCTCCGGCTTCGTCGACGACCTGTCCAACTGGTACGTCCGCCGCGGCCGCCGCCGCTTCTGGCAGGGCGACGCGGCCGCGCTGGCCACCCTGCACGAGGCGCTGGAGACCGTCACCCGGCTGATGGCCCCGCTGACCCCGTTCATCACCGAGCGGGTCTGGCAGGACCTGGTCGTCCCGGTCACCCCGGACGCCCCGGTCTCCGTCCACCTGAGCGGCTGGCCGGCCGTCGACGAGACGCTGATCGACCCCGAGCTGTCCCGCCACATGGCGCTGGTCCGCCGCCTGGTCGAGCTCGGCCGCGCCGCCCGCGCCGAGTCCGGCGTCAAGGTCCGCCAGCCGCTGTCCCGCGCGCTGATCGCCGCCCAGGGCTGGGAGGAGGTCCCCGCCGACCTGCGCGCCCAGATCGCCGAGGAGCTCAACGTCCTGGAGCTGCAGTCCCTCTCCGCGGCCGGCGGCTCGCTGGTCGACACCTCCGCCAAGGCCAACTTCCGCGCCCTCGGCAAGCGCTTCGGCAAGGGCGTCCAGGACGTCGCCAAGGCCGTCGCCGCCGCCGACGCCGCCCGGCTCTCCGCCGAGCTGCGCGCCACCGGCGCGACCTCGGTCGAACTGGACGGCGAGACGGTCGCCCTCTCCCCCGAGGAGGTGATCATCACCGAGACCCCGCGCGAGGGCTGGGCCGTCGCCAACGAGTCCGGTGCCACCGTCGCCCTCGACCTGACGATCACCCCGGAGCTCAAGCGCCTCGGCATCGCCCGCGACGCGGTCCGGCAGATCCAGGACGCCCGGAAGAACTCCGGCCTGGAGATCACCGACCGGATCCACCTCCAGCTCACCAGCACCGACCGGGACGCCCTGGCCGGCCTCACCGAGCACCAGTCCCTGATCGCCGCCGAGGTCCTGGCCGAGACGATCGGCCTGACCATCACCGACCCCGACGCCCCCCGCTTCACCGCCGAGGACCTCGCCCTGGAGTTCACCCTCCGCAAGGCCTGAGCACCCGCGGCCCCCGCGCCCCTGGCAGCAGGCGACGACCCGCGCCAGGGGCGCGAGGAACCGCGCGACCGACCAGGCACCCCGGCGAGGTCGCGAGGAGGCGGCGAACCACCGCCCTCCTCGCGATCGTCGCCGCGGCCTCCCCGTCCGCACGGCGCGCGCACGGCGAAGGGCGCCCCCGGCCACCACGGCCAAGGGCGCCCTTTCGGTCGCGCGCTGCGGTACTGCTAGTTGTCGCCGTCCTCGTCGATCAGGAAGCCCCGCATCGGCGCGGGAGCCTGCTGCATCGGCTGCGGGGGCTGCGGCCGCACGGCCGCCATCGGCTGGGTCATGCCCGCCGGGGCCATCGCCCCGTTGCCGCCCGCCGAGGCACCGCCGAAGGACGGGGCACCGGACGAGCTGCCGAAGGAGGAGCCGCCGAAGGACTGGTTCCCGCCGAAGGACGGGTTGGAGCCGAAGGACGGCGCCGGGGAGGACATCGCGCTCGCACCGGCGGGCGCCATCGACGACGCGGCCGGCGGCAGCGAAGCGGTGGCGGGGATCCGCGGCGGGGCGAGGGAGTCGTCCGCCTGCGACTCCAGCTGGCGCAGCTGGGTCTCCAGGTAGGACTTCAGCCGCGTGCGGTACTCGCGCTCGAAGGCGCGCAGGTCCTCGACCTTGCGCTCCAGGGTGGCGCGGGCGGACTCCAGCGAGCCCATCGCGACGCGGTGCTTCTCCTGGGCGTCCCGCTCCAGGGCGTCGGCCTTGGCACGGGCGTCCCGCTCCAGGCCCTCGGCGCGGCTGCGGGCCTCGCCGACGATCTTGTTGGCCTCGGAGCGGGCCTCGGAGATGGCCTGGTCCGCGGTCTGCTGGGCGAGCGCCAGGACGCGGGCGGCGCTGTCGCCGCCGGGCCCCTGCTGCTGCTGCATCGGGTTGCCCATCGGGCCGCCCATCGGCTGGAGCTGCTGCCCGCCCATCGGCTGGAGCTGCTGGCCGCCCATGGTCTGGCCCATCTGCTGCTGCATCGGGTTGCCCATCGGCTGCAGCATCTGCCCGCCCATCGGCTGGACCAGCTGCTGCTGGCCGCCCATGGTCTGGCCCATCTGCTGCTGCTGCATCGGGTTGCCCATCGGGCCACCCATGCCCTGCTGGTTGCCCATGCCCTGCTGCGGACCGGCGGGCAGCTGCGGGGCACCGGAGGGCAGGCCCAGCGGCTGGTTGCCCATGCCCTGCTGGTTGCCCATGCCCTGCTGCGGGCCGCCGAGCTGCTGCGGACCGGGGCCCTGCTGTCCGGGCACCGGCGGGCCGGATATGGCGGCGGGAACGGGCGCGCCGGGGCGGCCGCCGTCCTGCGGGGCCTGCTGCTCCTTGCGCATGTTGGCCTGGTTCTGCGCGGCGGCACGCGTGGCGGCGGCCAGCTTGGCCCGCAGGTCCTCGTTCTCGCGCAGCAGGCGGGTCAGCTCGGCTTCGACCTCGTCGAGGAAGGCATCGACCTCGTCCTCGTCATAGCCTTCGCGCAGCCGGACGGTCGTGAACTGCTTGTTCCGAACGTCCTCGGGGGTCAATGGCATCTCTTCACCTCAACGTGATCGTCGGACCGGCATCCTGTCGCATCGTTCAGAACGACAGGCGCTGCACGAGCGAGATCAGGACATACACAATGATCATCAGTACGAAGAAGGACAGGTCGAGCGCCACGCCCCCGAGACGCAACGGCGGGATGAAACGCCGAAGAAGCTTGAGTGGCGGATCCGTGACAGTGTACGTGGCCTCCAGCACCACGACCATGGGCTTCCCGGGACGCCATGAACGGGCGAACTGGAACACCCAGTCCATGACGAGTCGGAAGAGCAGGAACAACAGGAACACGGTCAGCACCCAGTAGAGCACCGAACCGAAGATCCCCATCGCGTCTCCCTCTCCCTGGCCGACGTACCGTCAGTGACGCTCTGTCAACAGACCCACACGTGTAGTCGTGGTTCGGGTCAGCTCTGGTTGAAGAACCCACCCTCGGCGATCCGAGCCTTGTCCTCCGCCGTTACATCGACGTTAGCAGGCGACAGCAGGAACACCTTCTGCGTCACGCGCTCGATACTGCCGTGCAGACCGAAGACCAGTCCAGCGGCGAAGTCTACGAGCCGCTTGGCGTCCGTGTCGTCCATCTCGGTCAAATTCATGATCACGGGGGTACCGCCGCGGAACTGTTCCCCGATGGTACGGGCCTCGTTGTAGGTCCTCGGGTGCAGCGTGGTGATGCGGTACGGCTCTCGTTCGTTGACGACCTTGGGCATGATCACCGGGGTGCTCTTCTCCAGGTTGCGGTGGCGCTCGGATGTGATGGACGACACGGGAGCCATCCGCGGCTGCTCCTGCCGGATCGGGACCGCGGCGGGCACCGGCTGGGGCGCGATGTGGGCCACGGGCGCCGGTTGCGGGGCGGGGGCGGCGGGAGCGGCGGCCGCGGACCGGAGGTCCTCGGTCCGGCCGGTGCGGATCGGCTCCGGGTCCGCGTCGTAGTCGTCGTCGGGGTCGTACCCCTGGCTGTCGTAGGTCTCGTCCTCGACCAGACCGAGATAGACCGCCATCTTGCGCATCGCGCCGGCCATGCTGCTGTCTCCTCCGCTCATGCGCCCACCGTGTCGCCCTGCGGATGCCGTGGTCCTCTTACGACCTGTCAGGCCGACGGTCCGTCAGACCGCGGAGTGTGCGCTCGGATGCGATCCACGGTTTACCTGCAGACTGATCATCTGCTAGGTTCTGTCCTATTTTGTCCTGCAGTCTGATCTACTTACCCGGTGACGTTACCCGAGCGGTGACCGCACTCCGAGCACCGCCGTACCGACGCGTACATGTGTCGCTCCGGCGGCGATCGCCTGCTCCAAATCGCCGCTCATCCCTGCCGAGACCATGGTTGCAGCCGGATGGGCCGCGCGTACGTCGCTTGCGATTTCCGCCAGCCGCGCGAAGGCGCGCGCCGGGTCGCCCGCCAGCGGACCGGCCAGCGGTGCGACCGTCATCACACCGTCCAGTCGCAGCCCGGGCGTGTCGGCGATCCGCTCCGCCAGCGCGAGCACCTCGGCGGGCGCCACGCCCGCGCGGTGCTCCCCTTCGCCCGCCTCCTTGTCCAGGGCGACCTGCACCAGGCAGCCCAGCGGCGGGCGCTCGGCGTTGCGGACGGCGGCGGCCAGCGAGTCCACCAGCCGGGCCCGGTCCACCGAGTGCACGACGTCGGAGTAACGGACCACCGAGCGGGCCTTGTTGGTCTGCAACTGGCCCACGAAGTGCCAGGTCAGCGGGAGTTCGACGCAGCGCTCGGCCTTGGGGGCGGCGTCCTGGTCGCGGTTCTCGGCGACGTCGGTGACGCCGAGCCCGGCGAGCAGCGCGGTGTCCTCGGCCGGGTAGGTCTTGGTCACCACGATCAGGGTGACCTCCTCGCGCGGGCGGCCGGCCGCGGCGCACGCGTCGGCGATCCGGCGCTCGACCACGTCGAGGTTGGCGCCGAGCTGCTCGTAGCGGGCGCGCTGCCCCTCGGTCAGCGCGGCGGAGAACTCGGGGCGGCCCGGGAACGGACCGTAGATGTCGTTCGTCATGAGTGTGAGGGCCCCAGCCAGACGTAGCTCGCGAGTCGGCCGGTCCGCTGCTCCCGACGGTAGGAGTAGTGGTCCGGCGATTCGAGGGTGCAGACGGATGATCGCACCACATCCTGCACGCCCGCCGCGGCGAGTTGTGCGGCGACCCCGGCGGGGACGTCCAGCGCGGGGGTGCCCCAGGAGGTCTCGGCGTGCGCGGCCGGGACGAGCGCGGCGACCTCGGCGCGCATCGCCTCCGGCACCTCGTAGCAGCGGCCGCAGACCGCGGGGCCGACGGCGGCGACGGTCCGCTCGGGGCGGGCGCCCAGCTCGCGCATCGCGGCGACCACCGCGGGGACGACCCCGGCGGCCAGGCCCGGACGTCCGGCGTGCGCCGCGCCGACCACCCCGGCGACGGGGTCGGCCAGCAGCACCGGGGTGCAGTCGGCGGTCAGCACGGCGAGGGCGAGCGGACGGTCGGTGACCACCGCGTCGACGGTCGGGGCGGTGCCCGCGGGCTGGCGCTCCGTCACCACCGCGACCTCGGCGCCGTGCACCTGGTTCATCCAGACCACGTCGGCCGGGTCCAGCCCCAGCTCCCGGGCCGCGAGGAAACGGTTCTGCAGGACGGATTCGGGCGAATCGCCCACCGCGCCGCCGAGGTTGAGCTCCCCGTACGGCGCGGTGCTCACCCCGCCCCACCGGGTGGTGGAGGCGAAGTGAGCACCGTGTCGGGAGAACGTATCGATCACTTGAGGAAGTCCGGCACGTCGAGCTCCTCCGCGGGGCTCTCGACGTACGGCTGCCGCACCGGCTGCACCTGCGGCGGCACCGGCGGGGCGGTGGCCGTCGCCGGGGCCGTGGCCTCGGCGGCGCGGGCCGGCTCCTCGGCGCGGGTGACCGAGCCGATCGAGCCGTAGGACGGGCGGGCGGCCGGGCGCTCCGGGGCGGCGGCCGGGGCCGAGGCGGCGGTGGAGGTGGACTTCACCACCGGCTCGCGGACGATGGCGGGCGGCTGGCCGCCGTCGAACCCGGCGGCGATCACGGTGACCCGGACCTCGTCGCCGAGCGCGTCGTCGATGACCGCGCCGAAGATGATGTTCGCCTCGGGGTGGGCGGCCTCGCTGACCAGCTGGGCGGCCTCGTTGATCTCGAACAGGCCGAGGTCGGAGCCGCCGGAGATGGAGAGCAGCACGCCGCGGGCGCCGTCGATGGACGCCTCCAGCAGCGGCGAGGAGATCGCCATCACGGCGGCGGCCTTGGCGCGGTCCTCGCCGCGGGCCGAGCCGATGCCCATCAGCGCCGACCCGGCGTCCGACATGACCGACTTGACGTCGGCGAAGTCGAGGTTGATCAGGCCGGGGGTGGTGATCAGGTCGGTGATGCCCTGGACACCGGAGAGCAGCACCTGGTCGGCGGAGCGGAAGGCGTCCAGCACCGAGACCTGGCGGTCGGAGATCGACAGCAGCCGGTCGTTCGGGATGACGATCAGGGTGTCGACCTGCTCGCGCAGGCTGGCGATGCCGTCCTCGGCCTGGTTGGCCCGGCGGCGGCCCTCGAAGGTGAACGGGCGGGTGACCACGCCGATGGTCAGGGCGCCGAGCGAGCGGGCGATGTTGGCCACCACGGGCGCGCCGCCGGTGCCGGTGCCGCCGCCCTCGCCCGCCGTCACGAAGACCATGTCGGCCCCCTTGAGGACCTCCTCGATCTCCTCCCGGTGGTCCTCGGCGGCCTTCCGGCCGACCTCGGGGTTGGCGCCGGCGCCGAGGCCGCGGGTGAGCTCGCGGCCGACGTCCAGCTTCACGTCGGCGTCGCTCATCAGCAGCGCCTGGGCGTCGGTGTTGATCGCGATGAACTCGACGCCCTTGAGCCCGACCTCGATCATCCGGTTGATGGCGTTGACTCCGCCGCCGCCGATGCCGACGACCTTGATGACCGCGAGGTAATTCTGGGGTGCTGCCACGTCGGGGCCTCTCGCCTCGAATTTCCGGGTCGGCTCCCCTGGATTGTGAAGGCCGACGGATGTCGATGGGTGGGAAGCGCGTGGTTCCAACCCGAACCCTAAACTTGAGGTTGAGGGTTATGGCTGTGCCGGTGTCACCTCGGTGTCGAGCACAGCTCGTTGACACAGGACAGTAGGTCGCAACCGGCGCGTGTTTCAACGAACACGCCGAGCTTCCCTTTTTCTTTTGAGCCTATGTGATCATCGACCCCTCGGTGAAACCGGGGTGACCACCAAGGGTCGGACCGGAGCCGGGGCCCCGTCAATACCGCCCCCGGGGACAGAACTTACCGGATCAACCCGACACCGCCGGGGCATCCGGCGCACTCACGTCGTAATTCGACGCCTTCTGACCGAGCAGCGCCGTCAGCACCGCGGCCTTGCGCGGGGTGTCCTCGGCGCTCCCCCAGCGGACGGTGGCGCCGGAGGCCAGCCGCAGCCGGATGTCGTCGTACGAGTAGACCGTGAGCGAACCGGCCTGTTTCGCCACGTCCGGCGGCAGTCCGGCGGCCACCGTGACCGCCGAGCGGACGAGGGTCGGGCGGTCGATCACCGCCACCGCGTCCTGGGCGGGCTGGCTCAGCTGGAGCGCCACCACCGGGACGCCGGACGGGGGCTGCGGCTCAGTGGCGAATTCCACACCACCGGCGTCGACCTGGACGAAGCCGCCGCCGTCGCGCTGGATCGCCGCCACCGCGCGGCGCTCGGTCACCTTCACCCGCAGGGTGTGCGGCCAGCCCCGCCAGACCTCCACCGAGGCGACCCGGGGCAGCTTCGCCACCTCGGCCCTGGCCTCGTCCAGGTCGACCCGGGCCAGCGGGCCGCTCGCCGTGCCGCCGAGCGCCCGCTCGACGTCCTGCTGGGTCAGCCTGCCGGAGTCCAGGCCCTGGACGGCCACCCCGCGGACGTCCAGCGCGGCGGAGAAGAACACCGTCCAGCCGAGGCCGCCGACCACCAGCGCGCCCAGCGCGACCAGCACCCCGACGCCCCGGCGGGAGAGTCGGAGCCGGGGCGGACGGGCCGTTTCGCCGTCCTCCCCGAACTCCTCCTCGTACTCCTCGTCAGCCACGGCGGCGGCCGCCGCGGGCGGCCTCGATCGCCTCGTACACCATCTGCACCAGCAGGTCGTCGGCGTCCCGGCGGCCGAACTCGGCGGCCGCGCGCGACATCTCCCACAGCTTGGCCGGGTCGGTGAGCACCGGCAGGACGTTCTCCAGCACCCAGTCCGGGGTCAGCTCGGCGTCGTCGACCAGCAGGCCGCCGCCCGCCTTCACCATCGGCTGGGCGTTCAGCCGCTGCTCGCCGTTGCCGATCGGCAGCGGCACGAACGCGGCGGGCAGGCCGACCGCGGCCAGCTCGGCGACCGTCATCGCGCCGGCCCGGCAGAGCATCATGTCGGCCGCCGCGTAGGCCAGGTCCATCCGGTCCAGGTACGGCAGCGCCCGGTACGGCGGCATGCCGGGGATGTCGTCGATGGTCGGCAGCTCGTTCTTCGGGCCGACCGCGTGCAGGATCTGGACGCCGTACTGCTGCAGCCGGGGCGCGATCGCCTGCACCGTCTCGTTCAGGCGGCGGGCGCCCTGCGAGCCGCCGGAGACCAGCAGGGTGGGCAGCCGCTGGTCGAGGCCGAAGTGGTGCCGGGCCTCCGGGCGGACGGTGCCGCGGTCCAGGGTGGCGATGGTGCGGCGCAGCGGGATGCCGATGTACCGGGAGTCGCGCAGCTTGGAGTCGGGGGTGGAGACCGCGACGAAGTCGCTGTAGCGGGCGCCGATCTTGTTGGCCAGGCCGGGGCGGGCGTTGGCCTCGTGCACCACGATCGGCACGCCGGCCCGCTTGGCCGCCAGGTAGGCGGGCATCGCCACGTAGCCGCCGAAGCCGACCACCGCGTCCGCGTTGACCCGCTCGATGACCTCCTGGGCGGCGCGCACGGTGCCGCGCAGCCGGCCCGGGACGGTGATCAGTTCCGGGGTGGGCTTGCGGGGCAGCGGGACGGCCGGGATCAGCGCCAGCTCGTAGCCGCGCTCCGGGACCAGCCGGGTCTCCAGCCCGCGCTCGGTGCCGAGGGCGGTGATCCCGATGGACGGGTCGTGCCTGCGCAGCGCGTCCGCGAGCGCCATGGCCGGCTCGATGTGACCGGCGGTCCCGCCGCCGGCGAGTACGACATGCACCGAAATTCACCGCTCCCTGCGCGGCGGCCGGGCGGCCTTGCGCGCTGTGGTTTTCCTACCTGGCAGCACCCGGTCCAGGACGGGCCCGAACCGGGAGTTGGCCCCTTTTCGCCATCTGCGGGGCCGGGCAGCCAGCGCTGCCTTCGCCGCCGGGGAGCTGCGTGCGAAGCACAGCAGCAGCCCGATGGCGCACATGGCCGACAGCATCGCGGAACCGCCGTACGAGAACAGCGGCAGCGGGACGCCCGCGATGGGCAGGAGTCCCAGCGCCGACCCCAGGTTGACCACGGCCTGAGCCATGATCCACGTGGTGGCGGCGCCCGCCGCGTACCGCACGAACGGGTCCGTGGTGCCGAGGGCCACTCGGATACCCGCGTAGCCTAGTGCCGCGAAGAGCGCGAGCACCGACAGCGTCCCCACCAGTCCGAGTTCCTCGCCGGTGGCGGCGAAGATGAAGTCGGTGTGGGCCTCCGGCAGTTGCCCCCACTTCTCCACCCCGGCGCCCAGTCCGGACCCGAACGGTCCGCCCGCGGCCAGGGCGTACAGGCCGTGCAGGGCCTGGAAGCAGTCCAGGTTGGGGTCGGGCTTGGTGACGCCGACGCAGGCCAGCCGGCCGAGCCGGTGCGGCACCGTGATGATCAGCGCGGTGCAGGCGACCACCGCGATGCCCAGGGTGGCGGCGAACAGCCGCAGCGGGGCACCGACCATCCAGAGCAGGCCGAACAGCATGGCGATCAGCACCATGGTGGTGCCCATGTCGCCGCCGATCATGATCAGCATCATCAGCACGACCGTGCCGGGCACCAGCGGGATCAGCAGGTGCTTCCACTGGTCGAGCATGTGGGTGCGCTGCTTGCGGGCCAGCAGGTCGGCCGCCCACAGCAGCAGGGCCAGCTTGGCGAACTCGGACGGCTGGATCTGGAAGAAGCCCAGGCTGATCCAGTTCCGGTTGCCGTTGATCCGCACGCCCACGCCGGGGATCGCCACCAGCACCAGCGCGCCCACCACCCCGAACAGCAGCGGGTACGCGGCGGTGCGCAGCGCCCGCACCGGGGCCCGGGTCAGCACCACCGCGATCGCCCCGCCCAGCAGCAGGGCGATCAGCTGCTTGCGGAAGAAGAAGGTCATCGGCAGCCCGTACTCCACCACCACGCTCTGCGAGGCGGAGAACACCATCACCAGGCCCAGCACCACCAGCAGCAGCGCGGCGCCCAGGATCAGGTAGTACGGCGTCAGCGGCCGGGCCATCAGGTACCCGAAGCGCTCCCGGGCGGCCCGGAAGCGGGCGAGGGGGCCGGCCGACTTGAAGGTGGTGGTGGTCGCCGAGATCAGCTGGAGGCCCTGCGGCGGCTCCTTCTCCCTGGTCGGCACCACGGGCTCCTCACGGTTCGGGTCACGGGCTGGAACGCGCCGGGGGTCCTCCGACGGCGAGGCCGCGCCCGGGCGGCGGACTGCCCGCGGGCGCGACCTCGTGGTGCGTGCTTCAGGGTTGCAGGGCCCGGACGGCGGCGGCGAACAGGTCGCCGCGCTCACCGTAGTTGGTGAACATGTCCATCGACGCGCAGGCCGGTGCCAGCAGGACGGTGTCGCCCTTCTCGGCGGCGGCGGCCGCGGCCGCGACGACCGCGGTCATCGCCTCGGCGCCAGTCTGGCCCGGGGCGGGCTCGAGGACCGGGACTTCCGGGGCGTGTCGCTCCAGCGCCTCCCGGATCAGCTGCCGGTCCTGGCCGATCAGCACCGCGGCTCGCAGCCGGGGCGCCGCGTCGGCGACCAGCTCGTCGAAGGTGGCGCCCTTGGCCAGGCCGCCCGCGATCCACACCACCGGCCGGTAGGCGGCCAGCGAGGCGGCGGCGGCGTGGGTGTTGGTGGCCTTGGAGTCGTCGACGTAGGTCACGCCGTCGATCTCGGCGACCTGCGCGATCCGGTGCGCGTCGGGGGTGAAGGCGCGCAGCCCGTCCCGGACGGCCTTGGCGTCCACGCCGTAGGCGCGGGCCAGCGCGGCGGCGGCCAGCGCGTTGGCGACGTTGTGCGGGGCCGGGGGGTTGACGTCGGCGACGGCGCCCAGCTCGGCGGCCGAGTTGGCCCGGTCGGCGACGAACGCCCGGTCGACCAGCAGCCCGTCCACCACACCGAGGTTGGAGACGGCGGGCGCGTCCAGGCCGAAGCCGACCGCGCGGCAGCCCTCCTCCACGTCGGCCTCGCGGACCAGCGCCTCGGTGGCGGGGTCGGCCAGGTTGTAGACGCAGGCGACCTGGTTGCCCTCGTAGATCCGGCCCTTGTCGGCGGCGTACGCCTCCATCGAGCCGTGCCAGTCCAGGTGGTCGGGGGCGAGGTTGAGCACCGCGGCGGAGTGCACCCGCAGCGAGGGCGCCCAGTGCAGCTGGTAACTGGAGAGCTCGACGGCCAGCACGTCGTACGGCTCCTCGGCCAGCACGGCGTCCAGCACCGAGACGCCGACGTTGCCGACGGCGGCGGTGCGCCTGCCCGCGGCGGTGAGGATGGAGGCCAGCATCTGGACGGTGGTGGTCTTGCCGTTGGTGCCGGTGACGGCCAGCCAGGGGGCCGGCTCGCCGGTGGCGGGGTGCGGGGTGCGCAGCCGCCAGGCGAGTTCGACGTCGCCCCAGACCGGGACGTCGGCCGCCGCGGCGGCGGCGAACAGCGGGCTGTCCGGGGCCCAGCCGGGCGAGGTGACGACCAGGGCGGTGCCGGGCGGCAGGGTGGCGCCGTCGCCGAGGCGGACGGCCACGCCCTGTCCGGTGAGGTCGGCGGCCTTGGCCCGCAGGCCCGGGCCGTCCCCGCCGTCCACCACGGTGACGTGCGCGCCGAGCCCGTGCAGGACGCGGGCGGCGCTGATCCCGGAGAGACCGAGTCCTGCGACGACGACCGGCAGCCCGGCCCACTCCGGGTTGTTCACTTGGTCACCCATCCCGCGTAGAAGAGTCCGAGTCCGACGGCCACGCACAGGCCCTGGATGATCCAGAACCGGACCACGATCAGGACTTCGCTCCAGCCCTTGAGCTCGAAGTGGTGCTGCAGCGGCGCCATCTTGAAAACGCGCTTGCCGGTCATCCGGAACGAGCCGACCTGGATGATCACCGAAAGGGTGATGATCACGAACAGGCCGCCGAGGACGGCGAGCAGCAGCTCGGTGCGGGAGACGATGGCCAGGCCGGCCAGCGCGCCGCCGAGGGCCAGCGAGCCGGTGTCGCCCATGAAGATCTTGGCGGGCGAGGTGTTCCACCACAGGAAGCCGAAGCAGGAGCCCATCAGCGCGGCGGCGACCACGGCGAGGTCCAGCGGGTCGCGGACGTCGTAGCAGGACGCGGTGGCCTTGATCGCGTAGGCGCAGTTCTGGCCGTGCTCCCACAGGCCGATGAAGGTGTAGGCGCCGAAGACCATCACCGAGGCGCCGGTGGCCAGGCCGTCCAGACCGTCCGTCAGGTTGACGCCGTTGGACATCGCGGCGATCAGGAAGTAGGCCCAGATGACGAACAGCACCGGGCCGATCGACCACGTGAAGTCCTGCACGAAGGACAGCTTGGTGGAGGCCGGGGTCAGGCCGCGGCTGTCGCTGAACTGCATGGCCAGGAGGGCGAAGGCGAGGGCGACGAAGGACTGGCCCAGCAGCTTCGCCTTGGCCCGCAGGCCCAGCGAGCGGCGCTTGACCACCTTGATGTAGTCGTCCAGGAAGCCGACCAGGCCCAGGCCGGTGGTCAGGAACAGCACCAGCAGGCCGGAGGCGGTGGGCACTTCGCCCGTTATCGCCTTGGTCGCGAAGTAGGCGATCAGGGTGGCCAGGATGAAGGCGATGCCGCCCATCGTGGGCGTGCCCTTCTTGCTGTGGTGCGCCTTGGGGCCGTCGTCGCGGATGTACTGGCCGTACCCGTGCCGGGCGAGCAGCTTGATCAGGGCCGGGGTGCCGAGCAGCGTCAGCACCAGGCCGATCATGCCGGAGAAGAGGATCTGCTTCACTTCGCGGCACCGTCCGCCAGCAGCGCCTCGGCGACCTTCTCCAGCCCCGCCGAACGGGACGCCTTCACCAGGACCACGTCCCCCGGCCGCACCTGACTGCGCAGCAGCTCGATCGCCGCGTCCGCGTCGGACACCAGCACCGACTCCTCACCCCACGAACCTTCGTTCCTCGCGCCCAGTTCCATCCGGGCCGCCTCGCGTCCGCCGACCGCCACCAGCTTGGTGATGTCGAGCCGCACCGCGAGCCGTCCGATGGTGTCGTGCTCGTCGAGGCTGTCCTCGCCGAGCTCCCGCATCTCCCCGAGCACCGCCCAGGTGCGGCGGCGCTCCGGGCCGGTGCCCGCCATCGTCGCGAGGGCCCGCAGCGCCGCCCGCATGGACTCCGGGTTGGCGTTGTAGGCGTCGTTGACGACGGTGAGGCCATCGGCCCGGTCGACCACCTCCATGCGCCAGCGGGACAGCGCACCGGCCTCGCTGAGTGCTTCGGCGACGCGGTCGACGGGCATCCCGAGCTCCACCGCCACCGCGGCGGCGGCGAGGGCGTTCGAGACGTGGTGCTCACCGTACAGGCGCAGCTGCACGGGTGCGGAACCGGCCGGGGTGCTGAGCGTGAACTGTGGCCGTCCGGTGGCGTCCAGGCGAACTTCCGTGGCCCGGACGTGTGCGTCCGGGGACTCGCCGAACAGCACGACCTTCGCCCTGGTGCGGCTGCTCATCGCGCGCACCAGCGGGTCGTCGGCGTTGAGGACCGCGACGCCCTCGGGCGCGAGGGCCTCCACCATCTCGCCCTTGGCCTCGGCGATGCCCTCGCGGGAGCCGAACTCGCCGAGGTGCGCGGAGCCCACGTTGAGGACGAGGCCGACGGTGGGCGGGGTGATGCCGGTCAGGTACTCGATGTCGCCCTTGTGCCGGGCGCCCATCTCCAGCACCAGGTGACGGGAGGCCGGGGTGATCCGCAGCGCGGTCAGCGGGTGGCCGATCTCGTTGTTGGCGTTGCCCGCCGCGTAGACCGTCTCGCCGTGCTTCGACAGCACCTGGGCGATCAGGTCCTTGGTGGAGGTCTTGCCGGAGGAGCCGGTCAGGCCGACGATCCGCACCTCGGTGGAGCGGGCCACCACGGCGCGGGCGAGCCGGCCGAGGGCGACCACCACGTCGTCGACCAGGATCGCGGGCACGCCGACGGGCCGGGTGGCGAGCACCGCGACCGCGCCGTCGGCGACGGCCCGCGCCGCGAAGTCGTGGCCGTCGACGCGCTCGCCGACCACGCACACGAACAGCCCGCCGGGCTCGATCTGCCGGTTGTCGTGCACCACGGCGCCGGTGATCGACGCCTGCGGGTCCGCGCTGTCGAGCGTCCCGCCGACGGCCTGCGCCGCCTCCGCGAGGGTCAGGGAAATCATCGCTCCGCCTCCGTGCTGTTCGCCCGCTCGCTGCCGGCCGCTCCTGACCCGGTGTCGACGCTCCTCACTCCGGCGCTCCTTCGTCCCTTGTCGTCCGTCTCTTTCGCCACCGGCGCGGCCTTTGGCTCGCTGGCGCCCTGCTGCTCGATCGCGGTCCGCAGGACCTGTCGGTCGTCGAACGGGCGGACCTCGCCCTTCACGTACTGGCCGAGTTCGTGGCCCTTGCCCGCCACCAGCACCGTGTCCCCGCTGTGCGCGCGGGCAACCGCCAGGGCGATCGCCTCGCTCCGGTCGGGGACGGCGAGCACCTCGCCGCGCTCCTCCTCCGGCACCTCGGCGGCGCCGGTGAGCATGGTGGCGAGGATCGCCAGCGCGTCCTCGGAGCGCGGGTTGTCGCTGGTGAGGACGGCGGTGTCGGCGAGCCGGGCGGCGATCGCGCCCATCGGGGCGCGCTTGTACGGGTCGCGGTCGCCGCCGCAGCCGACGACGACGTGCAGGCGGCCCTTGGTGACCTCGCGCAGCGAGGCGAGGACGGAGCTGAGCGCGTCCGGCTTGTGGGCGTAGTCGACCACGGCGACGTAGTCCTGGCCGGCCTCGACCTTCTCCATCCGGCCGGGCACCCCGGGGACGGCGGCCACCCCGGCCACCGCCGCGTCCAGGTCGACGCCCGCGGTGACCAGCGCGGTGATCGCGCCGAGCGCGTTGGAGACGTTGAACGGGCCGGGCAGCGGCACCGAGGCCTCGGCCCGCTCGCCGTTCGGGCCGACCACCCGGAACGTGGAGCCGGCCGGGCCGGGCTGGACGTCGACGGCGCGCCAGTCGGCGGCCGGGTCGCCTGAGGCGGAGAAGGTGGTCATCGGGATCCGGGCCTCGCCCGCCAGGCGGCGGCCGTAGGAGTCGTCCCGGTTGGCGACGCCGTGCCGGGCCTTGCCGGGCTCGAACAGCCGGGCCTTGGCCCGGTAGTAGTCCTCCATGTCGGGGTGGAAGTCGAGGTGCTCCGGCGTCAGGTTGTTGAACAGCGCGACGTCGTAGACCACGCCGTCGGTGCGGCCGTACACCAGCGCGTGGCTGGAGACCTCCATCACCACGGCCTCCGCCCCGGCCTCGCGCATCACGCCGAGCACGGCGTGCAGTTCGGTGGCCTCGGGGGTGGTGCGCTCGGACTTGACCCGCTCCTCGCCGACCCGCATCTCGACGGTGCCGATCACCCCGGCCAGCCGACCGGCTCCGCGCAGGCCGCCCTCGACCAGGTAGGAGGTGGTGGTCTTGCCGTTGGTGCCGGTCAGGCCGATCATCAGCATGCCCTCGCTGGGCGCCCCGTAGACCGCGGCGGCCAGCGCGCCCATCACCGCGCGCGGGCTCTCCACCACCAGCAGCGGGACGCCCGCGTCGGCGGCCAGTTCGGCCCCGGCGGCGTCGGTGAGCACCGCGACCGCGCCGGAGGCGGCCGCCGCGGCGGCGAAGGCCGCGCCGTGGTGGTTGGCGCCGGGGAAGGCCACGTACACGTCGCCGGGCCGCACCGCCCGGGAGTCGTGGGTGACGCCGGTGACCTCGGGGCCCTCGACGGGGGCCAGGCCGAGCAGCCGGGCCGCCTCGGCGAGGGGCAGCGCCGCGGTGCGGCGGGGGCGGGGCGGGCTCGCGGGGGTTTGATCGGGTTTCGGCACGGCCGGAAGGCTATCGGCCCCGCGCCCCCCGGGGCCAAACCGGGCCTGCTCCGTGACGCTGCTCACAGGGCGCTGCGCGCGCCGGGGGGTGTCGCTCATCTCAGGGTTTCCAGTCGACGGGCAGGTTCGGCGCCTCGCTGCCGCTCGGCGGGACCTGGAGGGTCTTGAGGGTGAACTCCATCACCTGCTTGAAGACGGGCCCGCACAGCTGCCCGCCGAAGTGCCCGTTGACCGGGTCCTGGATGACGCAGGAGACCGTCACCCGGGGCCGGTCGGCCGGCGCGAAGCCGATGAAGGAGGCGGTGTACCCGGAGTACTTGCCGGTCTTCGGGTCCACCCGGTTCGCGGTGCCGGTCTTGCCGGCCACCCGGTAGCCCGGGATCTTCGCGGTGTTGCCGGTGCCCTGCTCGTCGGTGACGACGGACTCCAGCATCTCGGTCAGGGTCTTCGCGGTCTGCTCCGACACCACCCGGTTCTGCGCCCCGGCGGGGGCCGGGGTGTACTTCCCGTCCGGCCCGGTGGTCCCGGCCAGCAGGCTGGGGGCGACCCGCACGCCGCCGTTGGCGATGGTGGAGAACACCGAGGTGGCCTGCAGCGCGTTCACCGACAGGCCCTGGCCGAACGGGATGGTGTACTGCTGCGAGCCGCTCCAGTCCTCGGGCTTGGCCAGGATGCCGCGGGTCTCGCCGGGGAAGCCCAGGCCGCTGGGCTTGCCGATGCCGAACCGGTCCAGGTAGTCGGCCAGCACCTTGTTGGACTCGGCCTGGGTGGCGCCCAGGTGCTCGGCGGCCTCGATGGTGCCGATGTTGGAGGACTTGGCGAGCACGCCCGCCAGGGTCAGGTACCAGGTCTCGTGGTCCACGTCGTCGTGGAACACCCGGTCGGCCCGCTGCAGCGTGTTGGGCACCTCCACGTGGGTGTCCCAGTTGGCCTTGCCGGTGTCCAGCACCGCCGCCATGGTCATCAGCTTCGCGGTCGAGCCGGGCTCGTACGCGTCCTGCAGGGCCGCGTTGCCGAGCTGGTCGGCACGGGCCGAGGCCAGGTCGTTCGGGTCGAAGCCGGGCGAGGTGGCCATCGCCAGCACCTGCCCGGTCTTCACGTCCTGGACGATCACGTAGCCCTTCTCCGCCCCGGCGTTGGCGACCTGGTCGGTGATGGCGCGCTGCGCGGCCCACTGGACGTCCGGGTTCACGGTCAGCCGCAGGTCGGCGCCGGGCACCGGGTCCTGCCGGGCGCCGCCCGCGGTGGCGACCCGGCGGCCGCCCGCCGAGGCGTACGTGGAGTGGCCGTCCTGCCCGGCCAGTTGCTGCTGGTACTGCAGCTCCAGGCCGCCGGTGCCGACGCCCTCCGCGTTGACGAAGCCGACCAGGTTGGCGGCCAGCCCGCCCGCCGGGTAGCTGCGCCGGGTCGACTGGTCCCAGAACAGCCCGGCCAGCGGGTTCACGCAGGCCGCGTCCAGGAACTGGCGGCCGCCCTTGTCGGCGGGCTTCTTCAGCAGTTGGACCTGGGCGCGGCAGGCCGCGGTGTCGACCTGCTTGGCCAGCGAGGCCTTCAGGTCGGCGATCCGGTTCTTGGTCTCCGGGGACTGCCGGGCCATCAGCAGCGCGTACTGGCTCTTCGGGTTCTTGCTGTTCGGGTGCAGCTTCTCGGCCAGCTTCTCCTTCGGCTGCCCGAGGACCGGCGCCAGCAGCGCCGCGGCCTGCTCCGGGGCGTCCGGGAGGTGGGCGGACTCCGGGGTGAACATGGTCGGGTCGGCGGTGATGTCGTACGCGTCGACCGAGGTGGCCAGCACGGTGCCGTCCGCGGCGGTGATCGAGCCGCGCTCGGCGGGCAGCGCCACCCGCACGTACTTGTTGGCGCCCGCGGCGGCGGCCAGCGCGTCGGAGTCCAGCAGCTGCAGCTGCACCAGCCGCCCCGCGAAGATCGCGAAGACCAGCAGCAGGCAGACCGTCACCAGCCGCAGCCGGCGCCGCGGATCGGCCAGCCTGATGGTCCGCGGCCCGGACGCGGCGGGGCGGCGCGGCGGCGCCGGACGGCGGGCCGGGCGGGCGCTCGGGCGCGGCGGGGCGACCTCGCGGTGCCCGGCGGCGGCGCGCGGCCGGCCCGGACGGGCGGGGGCGCCGTCGGCGGCGCGGCGCGGCTCGCCGACCCGGCGGCGCGGCGGCTGCTCGGCGGCCCGGCCGGTGCCGCCGCGGCCCGCGGACCCGGCGCGGGGCGCGGCGGGGCGGGGCGTGCCGGAGCGGGGCGCGCCGGAGCCGGGCGGGGTGCGGCGCGGGCGGGGCGCGTCGCCGGGCGGGCGGCTCACCGCTGCGCCCCGGCGGACGGGCTGCCGGACGGGCCGGGCGAGGGGCTGACGGGCGGGGCGGGGGCGAGGTCGATGCCGGGGTCGGCGGGGTTCGCGCCCGCGCCGGGCGAGGCGGGGCCGGAGGCTGCGGGGGCGGAGACGGCGGCGGACGGGTCGGCGGCGCTGGGGCGCGGCACCGGCGGCTTGTCCTCGGCGGGCTTGGCCTTGCCGGTGACGCTGCCGTCCGGGTTGAGGAAGGCGGGGTCGCCGCCGGGGACCATGCCGAGCGCCCGGGCCCGCTGCTCCAGCGCGTCGGGCGCGGACTGCTGGGCGATCTGCTGCTGCAGGGTCTGCTGCTGGTCGGTGGCCTCGGTGGTCTGCTTCCTGAGCCGGGCGAGGGTGAACGACCCTTCGTTCAGGGCGGTGTTGAGCATCAGCAGCCCGAGCAGCCCGGCCGACAGCAGGGCGACCACCAGCACCGCGAACGGGGTGCGCCCCCGCATCGAGCGCGCTCCGGGCCGGACGGTGATCCGCGCCCTGCCCCCCTGCCCGGGGACGTTCCCCCGGGTCCGCTCGCCGGCCACCGGCACCGCTCCACTCCCCTCGCTCCGCTGCTCCCGGCGGCTGGCTACCTCCGGGTCCGTCTGATCCTCTCCGCCACGCGCAACCGTACGGGCGCGGCGCGCCGGTTCTCCTCGATCTCCTCCTCGGTGGCCAGTTCGGCTCCGCGGGTGAGGAGCTTCAGCCAGGGCTGGAGCTCCTCGGGGACCACCGGCAGGCCCGGTGGGGCGGTGGAGGTGGCACCGGCCTGGAAGTACTGCTTCACCAGGCGGTCCTCCAGCGACTGGTAGGACATCACCACGATCCGGCCGCCCACCGCGAGGGCGTCCAGCGCGCCGGGGATCGCCCGGTCCAGCACCTCCAGCTCGCCGTTGACCTCGATCCGCAGCGCCTGGAAGGTCCGCTTGGCCGGGTTGCCGCCGGTGCGCCGGGTGGCCGCCGGGATGGCGTTGCGCACCAACTCCACCAGACGCGCGCTGGTGGTGAACGGTTCCCGCTCGCGCTCGCGCAGCACCGCGGAGGCGATCTTCCCGGCGAACCGCTCCTCGCCGTAGACCTTGAGGATCCGGGCCAGGTCGCCGTGGCTGTAGGTGTTGAGCACCTCGGCGGCGGAGATGCCGCGGGTCTGGTCCATCCGCATGTCCAGCGGGGCGTCCTGGGAGTAGGCGAAACCGCGGTCGGCCTCGTCCAGCTGCATCGAGGAGACGCCGAGGTCGAACAGCACGCCGTGCACCTCGGGGACGCCCAACTCGTCCAGGACGCGCGGGATCTCGTCGTACACGGCGTGCACCAGGGTGGCCCGGTCGCCGAACGGGGCGAGCCGCCGGGCGGAGAGCTCCAGGGCCTGCGGGTCGCGGTCGACGGCGATCAGGCGGACGTCCGGGAAGCGGGTCAGCAGGGCTTCGCTGTGGCCGCCCAGGCCCAGGGTGGCGTCCACCACGACGGCGCCGGGCGCCGAGATCGCCGGAGCGAGGGCGTCCAGGCAGCGCTCCAGCATCACCGGGACGTGCCGGGGGGCGGGGCTGTCGGTACTCATACGGGGGCGGGGCCCTTCCTCAGGTGCGGTGTGGCCGGGCCATTCTCGCGCACCGGGCGGGTCGGGCCGCACGCCGCCCGTGGTCCCCGCCCGCTCGCTCGGGGGAAGGAGCGACCGCCCGGCACCGGGGAAGGTGCGCCAGGTGGTCACGGAGCGGGAGGAGGCCGCGGGCTGCGTACGGGCGGGCCGACCCGGCGGGAGAGCGGCCGCACCGCCCGGTTGCCGGGCGCCGTCCGCCGTGCTCCACTGCGCCTGCAGCCTATCGCCCGCGCCCCGGCAGTCAACGCCCCGCTCCGGCGCACCACCCGGGCGGCGGTATCGGTCCGCGCAGGTCGGGCCGGTGGCCGGGGGTCCGCGGGGCGGCGCGGTGGGCGGTGACGGGGCGGGGCGCGGAGCCGGGGCGGGCGCGCCGGGCGAACCGGGGCGGAGCCGTCCGAACGGGCCGCGCGGCGGACGGCGGCGGACGCGCCGGGCGGAATTCGCCGCCCGCGGAGGAAACCGTGGGGGCCCGGCCCCCGTCCCAAACCGGGACAGCCTTCGCGTCTCGCCCGGGCGGGTGACTTCTGGCCGTGCGACAGGGAAGAATGCGCCACGTATTCGGGGTGGGCCGGGCTCGAACCAGCCGCCCGGCGACTGTGCAACATGGGAGCTTACGGGTGACGACCATCAACGGGCAGGGCACGGAGCAGTCGGAGTCGGGCCGCTACGACCGGAGGGAACCGGCCGGGATGGCGGAGCTGGCGGCGGTGGTCGACCGGGTCCGGAAGTCCGTGGAAAGCGTGATCGAGGGCAAGCCGGAGGCCGTCCGGATCGCGCTCACGGTGCTCCTCGCCGAGGGCCACCTGCTGCTGGAGGACGTGCCGGGCGTCGGCAAGACCATGCTCGCCAAGGCGCTGGCCCGCTCGGTGGACTGCACGGTGCGGCGCATCCAGTTCACCCCGGACCTGCTGCCGTCCGACGTGACCGGCACCAACGTGTTCGACCAGCACCAGCGGGACTTCGAGTTCCGGCCCGGCGCGATCTTCGCGCAGATCGTGGTCGGCGACGAGATCAACCGGGCCTCGCCGAAGACCCAGTCGGCGCTGCTGGAGTCGATGGAGGAGCGCCAGGTCACCATCGACGGCACCACCCACGAACTGCCCTCGCCGTTCATGGTGATCGCCACCCAGAACCCGGTCGAGATGGAGGGCACCTACGCCCTGCCCGAGGCCCAGCGCGACCGCTTCATGGCCCGGATCTCGATCGGCTACCCCAGCGCCGAGGCCGAGTTCGCGATGCTCGACCTGCACTCCGCGGCCAACCCGCTGAACGACCTGCAGCCGGTCGCGCACGCCGCCGACCTGCTCAAGCTGATCGAGCTGGTGAAGACCGTCTACGTCGCCGACCCGGTCCGCCGGTACGCCGTCGACCTGGTCGCCGCCACCCGCACCAGCCCCGAGCTGCGGCTCGGCGCCTCCCCCCGGGCCACCCTGCACCTGGTCCGCGCGGCCCGCGCGCACGCCGCCCTGGAGGGCCGCGACTACGTGCTCCCGGACGACATCCAGGTGCTCGCCGCCCCCGTGCTGGCGCACCGCCTGCTGCCCACCTCGGAGACCCAGCTGAGCCGCCGCACGGTCGAGCAGGTCGTGCTCGACCTGGTGGCCCGACTCCCCATCCCGCGCCCGCAGGGCCGCTGAGGTGGCGCGCACCGCCAGTGCCTCCGGGGTGCGCGCCGCCCTGCGCGGGCTCACCACCCGGGGGCGCTCCTTCCTCGCGGCCGGGCTGACCGCCGCCGTCTGCGCGTTCGTGTTCGGCCAGGCCGCCCTGCTCCAGGTCGGCGTGCTGCTGGCGGTGCTGCCGCTGGCGGCCGCCGCGATGCTGGTGCGCACCCGCTACCGGGTCGCCTCCGGCCGCCGGCTCAGCCCGCAGCGGGCCGCGGCCGGGCAGGAGGCCCGGGTGCACCTGCGGCTGGACAACGTCTCCCGGGTGCCCACCGGCCTGCTGCTGCTGGAGGACAAGGTCCCGTACGTGCTGGGCCCGCGCCCGCGCTTCGTGCTGGACCGGGTCGAGCCGCGCGGCTTCCGCGAGGTGTCCTACCGGGTCCGCTCCGACCTGCGCGGCCGCTACCCGCTGGGCCCGCTGCAGCTGCGGCTGTCCGACCCGTTCGGGATGTGCGAGCTGACCCGCGCGTTCAGCGCCGCCGACGTGCTGACCGTCGTCCCGCAGGTCCAGGACCTGCCGCCGGTGCGGCTGCCCGGCGAGTCCGCCGGGCAGGGCGACTCCAACAGCCACACCCTGGCGCTGGCCGGTGACGACGACGTCATCCCGCGCGAGTACCGGCACGGCGACGACCTGCGCCGGGTGCACTGGAAGTCCACCGCCCGGTACGGCGAGCTGATGGTGCGCCGGGAGGAGCAGCCGCTGCAGGCCCGCGCCACCGTGCTGCTGGACACCCGGGAGAGCGCGCACCGCGGCTCCGGCCCGGCCTCCTCGTTCGAGTGGGCGGTGTCCTGCGCCGCCTCGGTCTCGGTCGACCTGGTGCAGCGCGGCTACCGCACCCGGCTGCTCACCGACACCGGCTTCTCGGTGCCCGACCCGGGGGCCGCCGGCGGCGCCAGCGCCGCCGAGTCCGTCGGCATGCTGCTGGACTCGCTGGCCGTGGTCGAGCACTCCGACGGCGGCACCCTGGCCCGCGCCGAGGAGGTGCTCCGGCTCGGCGGCGAGGGCCTGCTGGTCGCGGTCGTCGGCGAACTGGACGAGGAGCAGGTCGAGCGGCTGGCCCGGCTGCGCCGTCGCACCGGCGGCGCGGTCGTCCTGCTGCTGGACACCGGCACCTGGGCGGGCCTGCGGCACCTGCTGCCGGAGACCGGGGACGAGCAGCTGACCGCACGGGTCACCCGGCTGCGCGAGTCCGGCTGGACCGTGCTGCCGGTGCGGGCCGGCGACTCGCTGCCCGCCCTGTGGCGGGCCGCGGACCGCACCCAGAACACCACCGTTCCCTACCGAGACGAGGTCGGCGCGTGACCACCCGGGCCAAGTTGACGCTCTGCGCGGCCCTGGCCACCGCCCTGGCGGCGCTGTGCCTGTCCCCGCTGTTCCAGGACTCCTTCGCCTTCGCCCCGCACGGGCTGCTGATGATCGCCGTCGCGGCCGGCGCCGGGGCCGGGCTGCGCGCCCTGCCGCTCCCCCGGGCCCTGGTGCCGCCGCTGCAGCTCCTCGTGGTGCTGTACGTGCTGCTGCTGACCACCGTGCAGTCCGCGATGACCGCGGGCCTGCTGCCCGGCCCGAAGGCGCTGGACGCGGTGTCCACGCTGCTGAGCAACGGCGGCACCGACATGCAGGAGTACGCGATCCCCGCCCCGGCCAGCGACGGCCTGCGGATGATCGTGGTCGGCTCGGTCGCCCTGGTCGCCGTGCTGGTCGACACCCTGGCGGTCACCTACCGCCGGGCCGCCGCCGCGGGCCTGCCGCTGCTGGCCCTGTACTCGGTGGCGGGCGGCCTGGCCGATTCGCCGGGCGGCATGTGGCTGTGGTTCCTGTTCGCGGCCGCGGGCTACCTGGCGCTGCTCTACACCGAGGGCCAGGACCGGCTCACCCGCTGGGGCCGGGTCTTCCACGGCACCGGCCGCTCGGCCGTGGCCCTGTCCAACGGCGGCCGCCGGATCGGCGTGATCGCGCTGGCCGCCGCCGTCCTGCTGCCGGTGTTCGCCCCCGCGGTCGGCACCGGCCTGTTCGACAAGGTGGGCAACCACGGCGGCGAGGGCGGCGGCAGCGGCAACGGCAACGGCGGCGAGCAGTCGCTCAACCTGGTCGTCGCGCTCACCGCCAACCTGCGCTCCAGCGACGACACCGAGCTGCTGACCTTCTCCACCGACTCGCCCGACGCCGACCAGCTCTACCTGCGGGTCGCCGCGCTCAGCGAGTTCAACGGCCAGGAGTGGCTGACCGGGGACCAGGACCCGGAGCAGGTGCCCACCACCATGCCCGCCCCCGAGGGCCTCTCCCCGAACCTGCCGACCACCCCGGTCCGCACCGACATCACGGTCTCCGACCGGCTCAACACCACCTGGCTGCCGATGCCCTACCCGATGTCCTGGGTGGACCTGCCGAACAACTCGAACTGGCGCTTCGACCCGGTCGGGCGCACCGTCAACGGCACCAACGGCCAGAAGAGCAAGGGCCTGAAGTACGCCGTCGGCTCGGTCACCGTCAACGCCACCGCCGCCCAGTTGCGCGGCGCCGGCGCCGCCCCGCCCGACATCGCCAGGCGCTACCTGGGCCTGCCCGCCAACCTGCCGTCCGTGGTGGCCGACACCGCCCGGGACGTCACCAAGGGCAAGACCACCCCGTACGACCAGGCCGTCGCCCTGCAGCAGTACTTCACCAGCGGCGGCTTCACCTACAACACCAAGATCGACGCGCGCACCGGGCCGGACGCCATCGCCAAGTTCCTCCAGGACAAGGAGGGCTTCTGCGTCCACTTCGCCGCCACCATGGCCGCGATGTCCCGCTCGCTGGGCATCCCCGCCCGGGTCGCGATCGGCTTCACCCCGGGCGCGGGCAACGGCGCCGACCGGGTGGTGCGCAGCTCCAACTACCACGCCTGGCCCGAGCTGTACTTCAACGGCTACGGCTGGATGCGCTTCGAGCCCACCCCGAACCGGGGCAGCACCCCGCTGTACTCCGTGCAGCAGACCGCGCCGAGCAGCGCGCCCAGCACCGCGCCCAGCAGCGCCGCGCCCAGCGCGCAGCCCTCCGCCCAGCCGTCCGCCTCCAGCAGCTGCCCCCCGCAGCAGCACAAGATCGGCGACTGCGCGGACGAGAGCGTCGTGGTCGAGCACAAGACCGTCGAGACGCCCTGGTGGCGGACCTGGCCCGCGCTGGTCACCGTCCTCGCCGTCCTGCTGCTGCTCGCGACGCTGGCCTTCCCGATGCTCTGGCGCACCAGGCTGCGCCGACGCCGCCTCGGCGCCGGACGCCACCTGCCCGGCGCGGGCGGGCCGCCGCTCACCGACGAGCAGGTGCTCGCCGCCTGGGCCGAACTCGTCGACTCCGCCTGGGACCTGGGCATCCCGCCGGACGAGGCCCGCACCCCGCGCAACGCCGTCCGGCGGCTCGCCGAGGACGCCCGCCTCGACGCCGACTCCGCGGCCGCCGCGGGCCGGGTCGCCCTCGCCACCGAGCGCGTCATGTACGCCCGCGACTCCGGCGCGCCCCCGCACCTGGGCGGCGACGTCCGCACCGCCCGCGAGGCGCTGCGGGTCCGCGCCACCCGCACCCGGCGGCTGCGCGCGCTGCTGCTGCCCGCCTCCGCGGTGCGGCTGTGGTGGCGCGCCCAGGACCGGGCCGCGGCCCGCCGCGAGCGCACGGCCGAACGGGTGGCGGCGGTCCGCGCGGCCGTGACCGGGCCGTTCCGGCGGCGCCGGAAGGACGGCGTCTAGCCCGCCGGGGGCGCAGGCGAAAGGATCCGCCCCGGGAGAGGGTTCCTCTCCCGGGGCGGATCCTTCACGTTGCGTTGCGTTCCGGTCGCTGCTACAGGCCGCTCTGCTCGTCGCGGCGCCGCTGCCAGCGCTGTTCCATTCGATCCACGACACCGGACTTCCGGCGTGGCGCGGCCGCCTGCCGTGGTCCGTGTCCGGCCGGGCCGCGCCGCCACGCGGTGACCGCGAGGACCGCACAACCAAGCATCACCAGGAACCCGACCACACTGACCCAGATGACCTGCGCGACCAGGCCGCCCATGAGCAGCGCGATGCCCGCCACGAACCCCGCCACGGCCAGGTAGACCCGCCGACGGGTGTAGGTGTGCAGGCCGGTTCCCTCGAGCGCTGACGCGAACTTGGGATCTTCGGCGTACAGCGCTCGCTCCATCTGCTCGAGCAGTCGCTGCTCGTGCTCCGAGAGCGGCACGGAGTCCTCCTACTCGTCGGTCGCGGGGCGACCGGTCCGCCACCCCTGGCTCGGGCCTGTGTGGTCCATATGCCCCACGGGTATGGCCGTCATGCTTACCGGCTTTACCCAGATCATACGGTCCACGGCCGCGGTTCGGCGTGGTCAATCAGGCGTGGCTCGGGCCACCTCGTCGGGGCCCGCACCCCCTGCAACGAGCGGAGGGCCCGCTTGGTGCCCCCCGCGGAGGATCAGATCGCCTCGGCCAGCAGGTGGAGCTGGGTGGCCACGGCGTGGAAGGCGGGCTGCTCGGCGGCGGCGAGCTCCAGCTTGAGCAGGGCGTCCAGCGCGCCGGGCTCGGTGTCGACCAGGACGCCGGGGACGAGGTCGGCGAAGACCCGGATGCCGTGCACCGAGGTGACCCGCAGTCCGGCGGCGGTGGCCAGCCCGTCCAACTGCTCGCCGGTGAAGCGGCGGGGCATCGGGTCGCCCGCGCCCCAGCGGCCGTCCGGGGCGTCCAGCGCGGTGCGGGCCTCGGTGAACTGGCCGGCCACCGCGCGGGCCAGCACCGCGCCGTTGCGGTTGGCGGCGAGCAGGCTGACCAGGCCGCCCTTGCCCAGGGTGCCCACCAGGTTGCCCAGCGCCTCCGCCGGGTCGTCGACGACCTCCAGGACGCCGTGGCACAGCACCGCGTCGACCGATCCGGCCGGGACGAGGTCGGGCAGCGTCTGCGCGTCGCCCTGGACGGCCCGGACCAGCTCGGTGACCCCGGCCTCGGCGGCCCGGCGCTCCAGCGCGAACAGCGCGTCGGGGCTCGGGTCGACCACGGTGACCCGGTGGCCGAGCCTGGCCACGGGCACGGCGAAGTTGCCCGTGCCGCCACCGGTGTCGACGACCTCCAGCACCGGCCGCCCGAGCTCGGCGGAGCGCCGCTCCAGCGCCTCCCGCACCACCTCCCACACCACGGCGGTACGCAGCGCACTGCGGGGACGAGTCGGATACAAGGCGGCACCCCTCTTGGCAGGTCTTCCACGGCGGGAACGCCCCCACCTTATCGGCCGGAACCGAACGGCCGGGGTGCGGCGCAGCGCCGGGCGACCGGGCCGCTCAGGGGTGCAGGGCGAGTATTCGCTCCACTATCCGCAGGTACAGGGCGGTGTTGCGGATCAGGTCGTCCGCGTCCCGCTCGCCGGCGGCGCCGGTGATGCCGGCCTCGGCGGCCGCCCGGCGGCGCGCCCCGGCCGCGAAGTAGGCGGCCCACTCGGCGAGTTCGGGCGCGACCTCGGGTAGCAACTCCCACGCGGGGCGGATCGCCTGGCGGCGGCGCGGGTGGCGCACCGGGCGGCCGCGGACGGCGAGCACCGCGGCGGTGGCGCGCAGCGCGGCGAGGTGGGCGGTGGCGTAGCGCTCCAGCGGGTCCTGTCGACTGCGGGCGTGCACCAGGGTGCGGTGCGCGTGCCGGAGCAGTTCGAGCGCGGCGGGCGGGGCGGAACCCCGGCGCAGCACCGGGTGGACGTCGCTGCCGCGGGTGCTGGGCAGGACGGGCTGATCGACGGCAGGGCGGGCGACAGGCTCAGGACGACTGATGGTCATGGGTCTCCCCCGTTCACTCCGGACCTTGCCCGGACCGGCTGGTCCGCGCATGCATCCATCGTGAACGGGGGGTCTGACAACTCGGGGCCCCCCGACCCCGTTCCGTCCTCCCCCACGGCCGGTCCCCCGATTCCCCCCCGGGGGGAGGGGGCCGGGCTCCGCCGCCCCGTGTCGGCGGTGCCCGGCCCCCTCGTTCCGGCCGCTGGTCGCGCTCCGGGCCGTGTGGTGCAGGCCGCCGTTCCCCCTGAGCGGCGGCCCGGCCCCAAGCGCTTCCGGGTGGCTCCGCCCGGCGGCGGCCTTCCCGGTGCGCACCACTCTGCCGCCACGCGGGGACTGCCGGTATCCGTGCGGGTACTCAACCGGCCGCCTGAGTACGGATACTCAGTCGCCGCCGCCGCTCCGCCCTCCCGCGCCGCGCCCCCGGCCGGGTACGGTGTGCCCGTCCCGCCCGAGGGCCGGGCGGGAGGCGTCGAAGGGGGCCGCCGTGGGGGCCGTTCCGCTGATCTTCACCAGCGGCTGGGCGAGCGGGATCAACGCGTACGCCGTGGTCCTGCTGCTGGGCCTGTTCGGCCGGTACGGCGGGGCGGACTCGGTGCCGCCGGTGCTGGAGCGCACCGACGTGCTGCTGGCGGCCGGGGCGCTGTTCCTCTGCGAGGCCGTGCTGGACAAGATCCCGTACGTGGACACCGCCTGGGACGCCGTGCACACCGTGATCCGCCCGATCGCCGGGGCGACGGTCGGCGCGCTGCTGGCCGCGCACGACCCCGGCTCGCTGGGCGAGGTGGCCGCGGGCGCGGTCGGCGGGACGACGGCCCTGCTCAGCCACGGCGTCAAGGCGGGCCTGCGGATGGCCGTCAACACCTCCCCCGAACCGGCCTCCAACATCCTGCTCAGCCTGGCCGAGGACCTCTCGGTGGCCGGCCTGGTCACCCTGGCGATCTTCCACCCCTGGCTGGCCGCCTCCGTCGCGGCCGTGCTGCTGGCCCTCGGCGTGCTGCTGGTGTGGTTCGCGGTGACCCGGATCCGCCGCTTCTGGCTGCGCCGCCGGGAACGCCGCGCGGCCCGCCGGGCGGGGGCGGGGGCGACGGACCGGGCGGCGGGACGGCCGACCGCCGGGGGCGCATAGGATCTTCTGCCATGGCTCGGATCATCGTCGTCGGCGCAGGCATGGGCGGTCTGGCGGCCGCCTCCCGGTTGGCCACCCTCGGGCACCGGGTGACGGTGCTGGAGGCGACCGCGACGCACGGCGGGCAGGTGGGGGCGTACCGGCGGGAGGGGTTCGGGTTCGACACCGGGCCCGGGCTGCTCACGCTGCCCGCCGTCTACCGGGACTGGGCGCTGAAGACCGGGCGCGAGCCGCTGGAGCAGTTGGTCGGGCTGCGGCCGGTCGACCCCGAGAGTCGGCACCTGTTCCCGGACGGCACCGAGCTGCTGCTGCCGAACGCCTCCCGGGGCGGGGTCGGCCAGGCGCTGGACGCGGCGTTCGGGGCGGGCACCGGGGCGCGCTGGGGCGAACTGGTCAACCGGGGCCGCACGGTGTGGGAGGCGACCCGCCGCCCGCTGCTGGAGGAGCCGCGACCGGCCGTCGACCCGGCCGACCCGTACCCGGTGCCGCCGCGCCGCGGCCTGTCCCGGCTGCTGCCGCGCGGGCGGCACACCCTGGGCGACGTGGCCCGCGAGCTGGGCGGCGGCCCGGGCCCGGCGGCGCTGCTGGGCGAGTACGCGCTGCGCCACGGCCTGGACCCGCTGGCCGCGCCCGCCTCGGCGACCGTCCTGCCGTACATGGAGCAGTCGTTCGGCGTCTGGTACGTGGACGGCGGCCTGCGGGCGCTCGCCAACGCGGTGTTCGAGCGGTGCGGGAAGCGCGGCGTGGAGTTCCGCTTCGGCACCCCCGTCCGGGCCCTGGAGCGGGACGGCGAGCGGGTGGTGGGGGTGCGCACGGACGAGGGGGTGCTGACGGCGGACGCGGTCCTCTCCGCGGTGCCCGGGCTGGGCGTGGCCGCCCCGGCCGAGCCCGCGCCGGGCCGGTTCACCGTGCTGCTCGCGCTGGACGGCGCCCGTCCGGCGGGCACCGCGCACCGCACCGTGGTGCACGCCGCGGACGGGGCCGCCGAGGCCCGGGCGGTGTTCGCGCAGCGGACGCTGCCGACCCGGCCCACCGTGCAGGTGCTGCGCCCGGACGACCCCGCGCTGGTGCCCGGCCCGGACGCGGAGGCCGCCGTGCTGACCGTCACCGTGCCCGGCGGACTCGCCCTCACCGACGCCGAACAGGAAGCCTACGCCGAGGAGTTGCTCACCCACCTGGCCGCGTCCGGCCTCGACCTGCGCCCCCGGCTGCGCTGGCGGGAGACCCGGCTCACCGCCACCCTCCCGCCCCCCTCGCTGGCCGGCGGCCACCTCGCCCAGGCCAACCGCCCCGGCCCGGCGGGCCTGTACCTGATCGGCGCGCACGCCCACCCCGGCGGCGGGCTGGCCCGGGTCGGGATGTCCGCCTCGATCACCGCCGGGCTGCTCGGACCGGCCTGACGGGGCGTCAGTACTGCTGCTGGTAGTACCAGTTCTGGTCCTGCTGCGGCTGCGGTTGCTGCTGCGGCGGGATGTACGGCTGCTGGTACTGCTGCTGGGTGTACGGGTCCTGGTAGACCGGCTGGCCGTACTGGTCGTAGCCGATCAGCTGCAACTGCGGCTGCTGCGGCTGCTGTTGCTGTTGCTGTTGCTGCGGGACGTACTGCTGCTGGTACTGGTAGCCGTAGTCGGCCTGCTGCGCGTAGCCGTACTGCGGCTGCTGCGGGACCTGGTAGGCGACCTGCTCCTCCGCGTAGACGCCGGCGTCGAGCTGCTGGAACTCCTCGTACGCGGCGGACTGCCCGTCGTACGGGTCGGGCACCTCGTCCTCGACCGGGCCGACCTCGCCGACCGGCACCACCGGCTCCGCGACGGCCTCGGCGGCGGCCGCCCCACCGGTGGCCGCGGCCAGCAGCGGGACCTTCGCCAACGGCCCGGGCAGTCGGCCGTCGGCGCGACGCAACGACCAGCCCACCGGACCGCCGCGCCGGACCGAGTTGGTCACCAGCAACTGGCCCAACCCGAACCCGGCCGCGCCCGCCACTATCACCGCCACCGAGGAGGACCGCATCCCGACGACCACCCCGAGGAAGCCCAGCAGCGCGAGCGCCCGCGAGTACAGCGGAGCCCGGTTCTGCAGCAGCAGTTCGGCGGTCAGCCAGAGCGCGACCAGGGCCAACGCGCCGTAGAGGAGCAGGTATCCGATGCCCATCCCCGCAACCTCCAGACGCCACCATCACCGCGCGGTTGCGGGCGACTGTACAGCCTCCGGGCAAACACCACCGCATCCCGGACCACACCCGCACAACGGCCGCACGCAACGCCTCCCGGCAGCCGTCGCTCAGCGGGTGTGCAGGCCCAGGTTCTGGTAGATCTCCAGGGTCGAGGTGGAGTGGTTCAGCGTGATGAAGTGCAGCCCCGGGGCGCCCTCGGCGAGGAGGCGTTCGGCCATGGCGGTGGCGTGTTCCAGGCCCACGGCGCGGACGGCGGCCGGGTCGTCGATGACGGACTCCAGCTTGCGGCGGAAGTCGTCCGGGAAGTCGGAGCCGGACAGTTGCGGGAAGCGCACCAGTTGGCGGCTGTTGGTGACCGGCATGATCTCCGGGATGATCGGCGTGTCGCAGCCCGCCGCGGCGACCCGGTCGCGCAGCCGCAGGTAGTCCTCGACCTCGAAGAACATCTGGGTGATCGCGTAGTCCGCGCCCGCCCGGCACTTGGCGACGAAGTGCCGGATGTCCTCGTCCCAGTTGCCGGAGCGCGGGTGCATCTGCGGGAACGCCGCGACGCCGACGCAGAAGTCGCCGATGCCCTTGATCAGTTCGACCAGTTCGGCGGCGTAGGTGACGCCCTCGGGGTGGCGGACCCACTCGCCCATCGGGTCGCCGGGCGGGTCGCCGCGGACCGCGAGCACGTTGCGCACGTTCTGGTCGGCGTACTGGCCGATGATGTTGCGCAGCTCGGCGACCGAGTGGTCGACGGCGGTGATGTGGGCGACCGGGGTCAGGGTGGTCTCGGTGGCGATCCGGCCGACCAGGTCGACGGTGCGGCCGCGCGAGGAGCCGCCCGCGCCGTAGGTCATGCAGACGAAGTTGGGCTCCAGGGATTCGACCCGTCGGATCGCGTCCCAGAGCTTGCGCTCGCCCTCCTCGTTGCGCGGCGGCATGAATTCGAAGGAGAAGGAGCGGTCGCCGGCCGCCAGCAGGTCGCGCACGGTCTGTGCGTGGTCGCTTCTGGTGGAGGGAATCCCGAGTGCCATGCAGGAAGGTTATCCGTCGGCGGCTCGGCGCGGACAAGCGCCGTCCACCGGCTGAGACGCCACTTGAGATCTTCGGCCGGACGGCTCAGGGCGGCCGGGCGGCGGGGGAACGGGTCACCCCGGCGGGAGCGTTAATCTGACTGTCAGCCCCACGATCCGGAGTCTCAGGTGCCCTCCTCCATCCGCCTTCCCCGCAACCCCGTCGACGCGGAGGACGTGCGCGACCGCGTGAACCGCGCGCTCGGCGCGTTCATGGTCGAGCGGGCGGCGCTGCTCTCCGGCATCTCCGAGCAGCTGGGACCGGTCTCCGACGCGCTGCGCGACTTCCTGCTGGACGGCGGCAAGCGGCTGCGTCCCGCGTTCTGCTACTGGGGCTGGCGGGCCGCCGGGGGCGCCGCGGACGAGCCCGGCATCGAGCGGGCCGCCGCCGCGCTGGAGCTGCTGCAGGCCAGCGCCCTGGTGCACGACGACCTGATGGACCGCAGCGACACCCGCCGCGGCCTGCCCGCCGTCCACCGCCGCTTCGAGAACCTGCACCGGGCGGGCGGCTGGCGCGGCGACCGCGAGCAGTACGGGGCGTCCGCGGCGGTGCTGCTGGGCGACCTGCTGCTGATCTGGTGCGACGAGCTGTTCCAGCGCTCCGGGCTGCCCGCCGCGGCCGTGGCGGCCGCCAAGCCCGCCTTCGACCTGATGCGCACCGAGGTCATGCTCGGCCAGTACCTGGACGTGCTGGAGCCGGTCGCGGGCGACTCCACCGACGACGGGGCGATCGACCGGGCCCGGACCGTCCTGCACTACAAGTCCGCGAAGTACACCATCGAGCGCCCGCTCCAGGTCGGCGCGCTGCTGGCCGGCGCCGCCCCCGGGCTGGTCGACGCCCTCGGCGGCTTCGGCCTGCCGCTGGGCGAGGCGTTCCAGCTCCGCGACGACCTGCTGGGCGTCTTCGGCGACCCCGCCGTCACCGGCAAGCCCGCCGGGGACGACCTGCGCGAGGGCAAGCGCACCCTGCTGGTCGCGCACGCCATGCGCGGCCTCGGCCGGGCCGACGCCGCCCACCTCGACGCCCGGCTCGGCGCCCCCGGCCTCACCGCCGAGGAGACCGCCGAGCTCCGCGACCTGATCACCCTCAGCGGCGCCCCGGAGCTGGTGGAGGCCCGGATCGACGCGCTGCTCACCGAGGCGCTGGACGCCCTGGACGCGGCCCCGATCGCCGACGGGCCCACCCGCGGGGTGCTCCGGGCGCTGGCCGAGGCGGCGACGGTCCGCAAGTACTGACGGGGGCCTCAGGCCGCCGGGCGGCGCCACCGGCGGCGCGAGGCCAGCGCGGCCAGCGCCGCCCCGCCCGCGTTCAGCAGCACGTCGTCCACCGAGGAGACCCGGTCCAGCCGCAGCACGTACTGGGCGAGCTCCACCAGCACCGAGCAGGCCGCGCCGAGCGCCAGCACCCGCCACACCGAGGCGAGGGCGGCGAACCGCACCGGGGCGAGGAAGCCCAGCGCCGCGAAGACCAGCATGTTGCCGACGACCTGGGCCACCGCGGTGGCGGGCGGTCCGGCGCTGACGATCTCGGCGATGTCGTGCAGCGGCACCAGGGTCACCCGGCGCCGCGGGCCGCCCGGGTCGACGCCCGGCAGCAGGATCATCCGCACCCAGGGCAGCGTCCCGTACACCGTGCCGACCTCGGCCAGCGCCGAACGCCGGGCCCACCCGGGCTCGACCCCGGCGGCCCGGCGGCGGGCGGCCAGCGCCCGCACCGCCAGCGCGGCCACCGGCAGGGCGGCCACGGTCAGGAACACGATGCCGTTGGCCGTGCCGACCCAGCCGTGCCACCCGGCGTGGTGCAGGGGCCGCTGGGCGAGGAAGGCGACGGCCGCCGCCGCGAGCAGCGCGGGGGCCAGCAGCACGATCCGGCGGGTGCGGCGGGCGGGCGGGGCGATGGGGTCCATGCCTGCACGGAGTGCGGACGGACGCCGCGCGGTTCCCGGCCGGCCCGCCCCGCGCCCCGGCGGGGGCGCGGGGCGGGAGGGGCCTCAGGGACGGAGGCGGGCGGCCAGCGCCGCGGCCTCGGCGCCCGGGTCCTCGGCGGCGGTGAGGGCGCGGACCACGACGATGCGGGTGGCGCCCGCGTCCAGGACCTGCTGGAGGTTGTCCCGGTCGATGCCGCCGATGGCGAACCAGGGGCGGTCGGGGCGCTGCGCGGCGGCGTAGCGGACCAGGTCGAGGCCGGGGGCGTGGCGGCCGGGCTTGGTGGGGGTGGGCCAGACCGGGCCGGTGCAGAAGTAGTCGACGCCGGGTTCGGCGAGGGCGGTGTCCACCTCGCTCTCGGCGTGGCAGGAGCGGCCGATCAGCACGTCCTCGCCGAGGATGCGGCGGGCCAGGGCGACCGGCAGGTCGTCCTGGCCCAGGTGCAGCACGTCGGGGCGGGCGCCGTACGCGACGTCAGCGCGGTCGTTGACGGCGAGGAGCTTGCCGTGGCGGCGGGCCGCGTCGGCGAAGACCTCCAGGTGCTCCAGTTCCTGCTTGGCCTCCAGGGCCTTGTCGCGGAGCTGGACGACGTCGACGCCGCCCGCGAGCACCGCGTCCAGGAACTCGGGCAGGTCGCCCTGTTCGCGGCGGGCGTCGGTGCAGAGGTAGAGCCGGGCGTCGGCCAGGCGCTGCCGGGCGGTGAGGGCGGCCGTCACAGGGCCATGGCCTGGGCGCGGCGCTTGACCTCGGTGCCGCGGTTCTCGCGCAGGGCCTGGATCGGGGTGCCGGGCAGGGAGTCGTCCTCGGTGAACATCCACTCCAGGATCTCCTCGTCGGAGAAGCCGCAGTCGCGCAGCACGGTGAGGGTGCCGACCAGGTGCTTGACCGGGCCGTCGTCCTCGATGAAGTCGGCGGGGACCTGCAGGGAGTTGTTCTCGCCGCGGCGCACCGCCAGCAGGGTGCGGTTCTTCACCATGGCGCGGACCTCGGTGATCACCACGCCCCAGCGCTCGGAGATGTCGGGCAGGTACAGCCACGCGGGGACCAGGGCGTCAATCTTGGGATCAATCTCGCTCACGGTCCCCAGCCTACCGAGCCGCTACCGGGTCGCCGCCTTCAACGGGACGGCGGGGTCGGCGGCCCGGGCCGGGTCGAGGGCGCCGCCGCGCTCGATCAGGCGGCGGCCCTGGGCCAGGTCGCGCGGCCGGTCGACGGCGAGCAGCGCGACCGGGGCGCCGTCGCGCAGCCACAGCACCGTCCAGTCGGGGTCGGACGGGGAGCCGCGCCACAGCAGGTGGTCGGCCCCGGCGTGCCGCCCGGCGTACTGGACCGTGCGGCCGAACTGCTCGGACCAGAAGTACGGGACGGGGTCGTACGGGGCGTCGAGGGTGCCGAGCAGGGAGGCGGCGACGGCGGCGCCGGAGTGCAGGGCGTGGTCCCAGTGCTGGACGGCGAGGCGGGCGCCGGAGCGGGCGGAGGGGTAGGAGGTGCAGTCACCGGCCGCCCAGACGCCGGGCAGGGCGGTGCGCAGCCGGTCGTCGACCGGGATCGTGCCGTCGGGGTCGAGGGCGAGCGGGCCGCCGGCCAGCCAGTCGGTGGCGGGGCGGGCGCCGATGCCGACCACGACCTCGTCGGCGGGCAGGTGGGTGCCGTCGGCGAGCAGCACGCCGCCGTCGTCGGCGCCGGTGACGGCGGCGCCGCAGCGCAGGTCGACGCCCGCGGCGGCGTACCAGTCGGCCATCAGGGCGCCGAGTTCGGCGGGCAGGGCCCCGGCCAGCGGGGCCGCGGCGGCCTCCAGGACGGTGACCTCGCAGCCGAGTTGCCGGGCGACGGTGGCGGTCTCGGCGCCGATCCAGCCCGCGCCGACCAGGGCGATCCGGCGACCGGGGGTGAGCGCGGCGCGCAGCGCGTGGGCGTCGTCGACGGTGCGCAGGGTGCGGGCGCCGGGCAGGTGGGGCAGCGTGCGCGGTTCGGCGCCGGTGGCCACCACCAGGGCGTCGTACGGGAGTTCGCCGCGGTCGGTGTGCAGCAGGCCGGGCTCCAGGCCGGTGGCGCGGCGGCCGGTGAGCAGGTCGACGCCGAGGCCGTGCCAGTCGATCTCGAAGGCGGTGGCGTCGGCCTTGCCGAGCAGGACGTCCTTGGAGAGCGGGGGACGGTCGTACGGGAGGTGGAGCTCCGCGCCGACCAGTGCGAGCGGCCCCCGCCAGCCGCCCTGGCGCAGGTTCAGGGCGGTCTGGGCGCCCGCCATGCCCGCTCCGACCACGACGACCCGGTCCGTTTCCCTCAGCTCAGCCACGCCGCCCACCCTAGTACCGCGCCGGGCGCGGTCGGCGTCCACGCTGCGTACGCGCCTTCTGGCCCGGGTCGGCCCGGCGTTATGGTGGGGGTACTTCACCTCACGGGAGCCCGGTGCACCGGGCTGAGAGGCGGGCTGTGGCGGCCCGCGACCGTCCGAACCTGATCCGGGTCATGCCGGCGAAGGGAGAATCAGCGGCTGTGGCACCTTCCCACGCGCCCGACGTGCTGGTGGTCGGCGGGGGCATCATCGGGCTGGGCGTGGCCTGGCGGACCGCGCAGCGCGGCCTGTCGGTCGCGGTGGTCGACCCGCGGCCGGGCGGCGGTGCGGCGCAGGTCGCCGCGGGCATGCTCGCGCCGGTCACCGAACTGCAGTACGGCGAGGAGCCGTTGCTGCGCCTGGGCATGGCGTCGAACGAGCGGTACGCCGCCTTCGCCGCCGAACTGACCGACGCCACCGGGCTGGACACCGGCTACCGGCGCACCGGCACGCTGGCCGTCGCGCTGGACTCCGACGACCGGGCCGAGCTGCGCGAACTGCACGCCTTCCACGGCCGCCTGGGCCTGGCCTCCGAGTGGCTGACCGGCCGCGAGTGCCGCCGCCTGGAGCCGATGCTGGCCCCGGGCGTGCGCGGCGGGCTGCACGTCGCCGAGGACCACCAGGTGGACGGCCGCCGACTGGCCGCCGCGCTGGTCGCCGCCTGCGAACGGGCGGGCGTGGCGCTGCACCGGGCGGAGGCCGCCGAGCTGCTGGTCACGGACGGGCGGGCGGCGGGCGTGCGGCTGTCCACCGGCGAACGGCTGACGGCGGGGCGCACGGTGCTGGCCGCCGGTTCGCGCAGCCACCTGCTGCCGGGCCTGCCGGACGGGGTGCTGCCCGCGATCCGTCCGGTCAAGGGCCAGGTGCTGCGGCTGCGGATGCCCACCGCGCACGGGCCGTTCCTGTCCCGCAACGTGCGGGCGGTGGTGCGCGGGCAGCACCTGTACCTGGTGCCGCGGGCCGACGGCGAGCTGGTGGTCGGCGCGACCACCGAGGAGCTCGGCCACGACACCACCGTCACCGCGGGCGGCGTCTACGAGCTGCTCCGGGACGCGCACGAACTCGTGCCCGGCATCACCGAGTTGCCGCTGGTGGAGACCGGCGCGGGCCTGCGCCCGGGCTCCCCCGACAACGCGCCGCTGCTGGGCCCGACCGCGCTGGACGGCCTGGTCGCCGCCACCGGCCACTACCGCAACGGCGTGCTGCTCACCCCGGTCACCGCCGACCTGCTCGCCGCCTACCTGGCCGACGGCGAACTCCCGCCGCTGGCCGCCGACTTCACCCCCGACCGCTTCGCCCCGAAGGCCGCCGCATGAACACCATCGCCCTGACCGTCAACGGCGAGCCGCGCACCCTGCCCGCCACCACCACGCTGGACGCGCTGGTGGCCGAGGTGTCGGCCGCCAACACCGGCGTCGCCGCCGCCGTCAACGAGACCGTGGTGCCCCGCAGTTCGTGGCCCGCCACCCCGCTCGGCGCGGGCGACCGGGTCGAGATCCTGACCGCCGTCCAGGGAGGCTGAACCATGGCGGACGACGCACTCGTCATCGGCGGCACCACCTTCCACTCCCGGCTGGTCATGGGCACCGGCGGCGCGCCCAGCCTGGAGGTGCTGGAGCAGGCCCTGCAGGCCTCCGGCACCGAGCTGACCACGGTCGCGATGCGCCGGGTCGACACCGCCACCCAGGGCTCGGTGCTGGAGGTGCTGGCCCGCAACGGCATCCGGGTGCTGCCGAACACCGCGGGCTGCTACACCGCGGGCGAGGCCGTGCTGACCGCCCGGCTGGCCCGCGAGGCGCTCGGCACCGACTGGGTGAAGCTGGAGGTGATCGCCGACGAGCGGACGCTGCTGCCCGACCCGATCGAGCTGCTGGACGCCGCCGAGACGCTGGTCGACGACGGCTTCACCGTGCTGCCGTACACCAACGACGACCCGGTGCTGGCCCGCAAGCTGGAGGACGTCGGCTGCGCGGCGATCATGCCGCTGGGCTCGCCGATCGGCTCCGGGCTGGGCATCCGCAACCCGCACAACTTCCAGCTGATCGTGGAGGCCGCGAACGTCCCGGTGGTGCTGGACGCGGGCGCGGGCACCGCGAGCGACGTCGCGCTGGCGATGGAACTCGGCTGCTCCGCCGTGATGCTGGCCTCCGCGGTGACCCGCGCCCAGGAGCCGGTGCTGATGGCGGAGGCGATGCGCAAGGCCGTCGAGGCCGGGCGGCTCGCCCACCGGGCCGGCCGGATCCCGCGCCGTTACTACGCCGAGGCCTCCTCCCCCACCGCGGGCCTGGCCGACACGCGCGAGCGTCCGGCGTTCTGAGCCCCGCGCCCCGGAACGCCGCCCGCCGCGTGTCCCGGTTCGGGAACGGTTCGCCCGGCGACCGTGCCCGGAGCGCGGGCGGGCTGCCACCATGGCGGCACCGAACGGGAACCGGGGGATCTCATGGTGGGGGGCGGGCGTGCCGGGCGCGGTGCCGACCTGCGGGCCGGTGGTGCTCCTGCTACCGGCCGCCGCCGGGCCGCTGGTGCTGCTGCTCCGGCTGTACCCGCCGCGCATCCCCTGGTGACCGCCCCGCCGACGGGCCCCCGTCGACACCGAACCCCTAGACTCCTCGGGTGGACATGACCCTCGACGACCCCCTGCACGGCGTGCTGCTCGACGGCCGCTACCGGGTCGAGCAGCGGATCGCGGTCGGCGGCATGTCGACCGTCTACCGGGGCACCGACACCCGGCTGGACCGGACCGTGGCGCTGAAGGTGATGCACCCCTCGCTGGTGGGGGACGCCGACTTCACGGCCCGTTTCATCCGCGAGGCCAAGGCGGTGGCCCGGCTCGCGCACCCCAACGTGGTCAACGTGCTGGACCAGGGCGCCGATCCGCGGGCCGTGTTCATGGCGATGGAGTACGTGCCCGGCCGCAACCTGCGCGACGTGCTGCGCGACCGCGGGGCGCTGTCGGTGCGGGCCGCGCTGGACGTGCTGGAGCCGGTGCTGGCGGCGCTCGGCGCGGCGCACCGGGCTGGCCTGGTGCACCGGGACGTCAAGCCGGAGAACGTGCTGATCACCGACAACGGCCTGGTGAAGGTCGCCGACTTCGGCCTGGTCCGGATCCTGCCGGACGGCGGGGCCACCGCCGCGTCCACCACCGAGACCGGCCAACTGATGGGCACCGTCTCGTACTTGGCGCCGGAGCAGATCCGCCAGGAGTCCACCGACCAGCGGGTGGACGTCTACGCGGCGGGCATCCTGCTGTACGAGATGCTGACCGGCAGCAAGCCGCACACCGGGGAGAACGCCGCCCAGGTGATGTACCGGCACCTGCACGAGGACGTCCCGCCGCCGTCGCTGACCGCCCCCGAGGTGGGCCCGGCGCTGGACGCGATAGTGGCGGCGGCGACCGCCCGCGACCCGCAGGCCCGGCCGTGGGACGCGGTGGAGCTGCTGGCCTCGGTGCAGCGGGCCCGCCGTTCGCTGCCCGCCGCGCAGCTGGACGCGGAGCCGCCCGCCTCGACCCGGCCCACCCCGCGCTACGGCCCGGGCGAGGCCACCGCGGTGATCGAGAAGGTCCCGGCGCTGGACCGCACCAGCGTGCTCGACGTCCCGCCGGAGCTGCTGCCGCCGGTGCGCCCGGTGGTGAACGACGACCCGCCGCGCGGCCTGCCCGGCCGGGCCCTGCGCTCGGGCTTCGGCCGCCGCCCGCTGGTCTGGTCGGCGGTGCTGGCGGTGGTGCTGCTGCTGGTCGGCGGCGTCACGTACGCGCTGTCCAGCGCGGTGTACGCGACGGTGCCGAGCGTGCTGGGGCAGAACCGGGACCAGGCGGTGGCGACGCTGGACCGCGCGGGCCTGCACGGGACGTTCAGCGAGCAGTTCAGCGAGTCGGTGCAGGCCGGGCAGGTGCTCTCCACCGACCCGGGCGTGGGCACCAAGGTCCGCAAGAGCGACGCGGTGAAGGTGGTGCTCTCGCGCGGCCCGGAGCGGGTGCAGGTGCCGGACGTGACGGGCCGCCCGCAGGCGGACGCCGTCAAGACGCTGGGCGAGGCCCGGCTGACCGCGGGCACCGGCAACGAGGAGTTCAGCGACACCGTGCCGAAGGGCTCGGTGATCTCCACCGCCCCGTCGGCCGGCAGCAGGCTGGCGCCGAACGCGCCGGTGGCGGTGACCGTCTCCAAGGGCATGCACCTGGTGCCGGACGTCAGGAACCTGAGCAAGGAGGACGCCTCGAAGGCCCTCCAGGACGCCGGGTTCGTGCCGGAGGTCGCCGGGCTGTTCCCGATCGGCAAGGTCACCGGCCAGTCGCCCGCGGCGGGCACGCCCGCCAAGCAGGGCAGCACCGTGACGATCACCGTCAGCCTGTTCTGAGCCCGGCCTGTTCCGAGCCCGGCCTGTCCGAGCCCGAGCCCGGAGCCGGGACCGGGCGCCCCGCGGCCTCAGCGCAGCGGGCCGTCCCCGGGCTGCTCCTGGTAGGTGTAGCGCTGCTCGCGCCACGGGTCGGCGAGGTTGTGGTAGCCGCGCTCCTCCCAGAAGCCGCGCCGGTCGGCCCGCATGTACTCGACGGCGCGCACCCACTTGGGGCCCTTCCAGGCGTACAGGTGGGGCACCACCAGGCGGACCGGGAAGCCGTGTTCGAGGGTGAGCGGGCGGCCGTCGTGGTGGGTGGCGAAGACGGTGGCCGGGTCGGCGAAGTCGGCCAGCCGCAGGTTGGCGCTGTAGCCGTACTCGGCCCAGACCATCACGTGGGTGACCGACGGGTCGGGCGGGACGAGGTCGAGGACGGTCTTGGCGGCGACGCCGGTCCACTCGTTGCCGAGCATCGAGAACCTGGTGACGCAGTGGAGGTCGCCGCGGACGGTGGTCTTGGGCAGGGCGTGGAAGGCGGCGAAGTCCCAACTGGTCTTCTCCGCGTCGGCGGTGGCCCCGAACACCTGGAGGTCCCAGCTCTGCGGCTTGAACCGGGGCACCGGCCCGTAGTGCAGCACCGGCCAGCCGCGCTGCGGCCGCTGCCCCGGGGGGAGCCTCGGGTCAGTCGGGGGCTGCTGTTCCGGTTCGTGCTGACCCATGCCTCCATGGTGACAGACGGCGGGCGCCGAACCGCACGCGCCCCCACCGCGCGCCCCCGGCGGAATGCGCTTCGGCGGTGGGGGGAAACGCGGGGCGAATCCGCGCGGCCGTTCGGGTGAGATACCCCCGATCGGCCTAATCCGTTCGGCATCGCCCCAGGTCAGCGCGGTGCAGGGCGGCGGGAAATGTCGATCCCGGCGACGACTGTGAGCGTGAACTTACTGGAAGTGCTCCCGTTCGGCTGCCACGATTCGGGACATCCGGAGACCGACCGGAATGCGCACAGGAAGGCAGGCCATGCAGGGCGACCCCGAGGTCATCGAGTTCCTCAACGAGCAGTTGACCGCCGAACTCACCGCCATCAACCAGTACTTCCTGCACGCGAAGATGCAGGAGAACTTCGGCTGGACCAAACTCGCCAAGTACACCCGGCACGAGTCCTTCGACGAGATGAAGCACGCCGAGGTGCTGACCGACCGGATCCTCTTCCTGGACGGCCTGCCGAACTACCAGCGGCTGTTCCACGTCCGGATCGGGCAGACGGTCAAGGAGATGTTCGAGGCCGACCGGCAGGTCGAGGTCGAGGCGATCGACCGGCTGCGCCGCGGGATCGTGGTGATGCGCGCCAAGAACGACGTCACCTCGGCGAACATCTTCGAGTCCATCCTCGCCGACGAGGAGCACCACATCGACTACCTGGACACCCAGCTGGAGCTGCTGGACAAGCTCGGCGAGGCGCTCTACATCGCGCAGCTGATCGAGCAGCCCGAGGGCAGCTGAGCCCCCGGCGCGGAGGAGCCGGACGGGTCAGGCGGCCCTGGGGGCGGTGACCGCGGGCGCGGCGGTGGCCGGGTCGGCCAGGCCGAGGCGCTCGGCCAGCCGGGCGGTCGGGCAGGGGCGGGCGCCGTGCTCGCCGAGCAGCGCCTGGATGCGCCGCACGCAGGAGCCGCAGTCGGTGCCGGCCTTGCAGCCCTGGGCTATCTGGCGGGGGGTGCTGGCCCCCTCGTCGATCTTCTGCTTGACCTGGGCCTCGGTGACCGCGTGGCACATGCACACGTACATGTGCGGCCCCTTCCACGATTGGTGCGGTTTACTGAGCCTTACCTTACCCGGCGCTCCGGGTACGAAAAAGGCCCCTCCACCCCGGATCACCCGGAAGCGGAGGGGCCTTCGTCACACCTACGGCCGCCGCCTCACTGGCCGCGGTACATCTCGGCGACCAGGAACGCCAGGTCCAGCGACTGGCTGCGGTTGAGCCGCGGGTCGCAGGCCGTCTCGTAGCGCTGGTGCAGGTCGTCGACCAGCACCTCGTCGCCGCCGCCGACGCACTCGGTGACGTCGTCGCCGGTCAGCTCCACGTGGATGCCGCCCGGGTGGGTGCCGAGCGCGCGGTGCACCTCGAAGAAGCCCCGGACCTCGTCCAGCACGTCGTCGAACTTGCGGGTCTTGTGGCCGCTGGAGGCCTCGAAGGTGTTGCCGTGCATCGGGTCGGTGATCCACACGACCTGGGCGCCGGAGGCGGTGACCTTCTCCACCAGGGCGGGCAGGTGGTCGCGGATCTTGCCCGCGCCCATCCGGGTGATGAAGGTGAGCCGACCGGGCTCGCGCTCCGGGTCCAGGCGGTCGATCAGGGTCAGCGCGTCGTCGACCGTGGTGGTCGGGCCGAGCTTGACGCCGATCGGGTTGCGGATCCTGGACGCGAACTCGATGTGCGCGTGGTCCAGCTGCCGGGTGCGCTCGCCGATCCACACCATGTGGCCGGAGACGTCGTACAGCTCGCCGGTGCGCGAGTCGGTGCGGGTCAGCGCCGTCTCGTAGTCCAGGATCAGCGCCTCGTGCGAGGAGAAGAACTCGACCGTCTTGAACTCCTCCGGGGCCACCCCGCAGGCGTTCATGAAGGCCAGCGCCTGGTCGATCTCCCGGGCCAGCTGCTCGTAGCGCTGCCCCGCCGGGGAGTTGCGCACGAAGTCCTGGTTCCAGGCGTGCACCTGGCGCAGGTCGGCGTAGCCGCCGGTGGTGAAGGCGCGGACCAGGTTGAGCGTCGCCGCGGAGGCGTTGTACATCCGCTTGAGGCGCTCCGGGTCCGGGATCCGGGCCTCGGCGGTGAACTCGAAGCCGTTCACCGAGTCGCCGCGGTAGGTCGGCAGCGTCACGCCGTCGCGGGTCTCGGTGCTCTTCGAGCGGGGCTTGGAGTACTGGCCGGCGATCCGGCCGACCTTGACCACCGGGACGGACGCGGCGTACGTGAGCACGGCGGCCATCTGGAGCAGGGTCTTCAGCTTGTTGCGGATCTGGTCGGCCGACACGGCGTCGAACGCCTCGGCACAGTCTCCGCCCTGAAGCAGGAACGCCTCACCACGCGCGACGGCCGCGAGCCGGGCGCGCAGCTGGTCGCACTCGCCGGCGAAGACGAGGGGCGGATAGGAGGCGAGCTCGGCAAGGGTCTTGCGCAGAGCCTCTTGGTCCGGCCATTCAGGCTGCTGCGCCGCGGGCAGGGACTGCCAGGAGTGGTTAGTCACGGTCACAGGGCAAGGCTACGGGGTGGGGGAGGCGGTTTGGGGACGCCGCCCGGTGGGTGAGACAGCTCGTGGACAACCCGCCGTGCCCTCCCCGCGCCGCCCGCCGGTGGGCTAAGGTCGGCTCCGTGACCGCGACGCACACCTTCTCCTGGTGGTGGGCCAGCCCGTTGGGCGGCCCACGGATCGCGCGTCCCTAGCGACGAACGACGGCCGCCCTCCGGGGCGGCCGTCGACGTGTGTGTGCAGCGTCACGGCCTCCCGGAGGCGGCGGAACCCCCGCAGAGCCACCTCCCGGAAGGAACACCGCAGTCGTGACCACCACCGCCGCAGACCTGCTCGCCCGGCTCACCGCCCCCGGCGCCCCGGCCTTCGCCCTGCTGCACCGCCGCACCCCCCGGCTCGCCCCGGACACCGTCGAACTGCTGGTCGGCGAGGTCTCCGAGCACGCCGCGCTGGCCGACCTGCCCGTCCCGGCCGGCGCCCCGGACGGCGGCCCCCGGCACGACCTGCTCGCCCTCGTCCCGTACGCGCAGATCCGCGAACGCGGCTTCGCCGCCCGGCAGGACGGCACCCCGCTGCGGGCGCTGTCCGTCACCGAGCAGTACGCGCTGCCGCTGGCCGGGGTGCTGGCCGCGCTGCCGGACGCGCCGGTGGAGCTGCGCGGCGGGGAGTTCGACATCGACGACGAGGAGTACGCGGAGATCGTCCGCCGGGTGATCCGGGACGAGATCGGGCGCGGCGAGGGCGCCAACTTCGTGATCCGGCGCGACTTCCGCGCCGAGCTGGCCGGGTACTCCACCGCCACCGCGCTGACCCTGTTCCGGCGGCTGCTGGAGCACGAGCGCGGCGCGTACTGGACCTTCCTGGTGCACACCGGCGACCGGGTGCTGGTCGGCGCCTCCCCCGAGGTCCACGTCCGGCAGTCCGGCGGCACCGTGGTGATGAACCCGATCTCCGGCACCTACCGCTACCCGGAGACCGGCCCGACCGCCGAGTCGCTGCTGGAGTTCCTGCGCGACCCCAAGGAGCTGGAGGAGCTCACCATGGTGGTCGACGAGGAGCTGAAGATGATGTGCGCGGTCGGCGACCTGGGCGGGCAGGTGCTCGGCCCGCGCCTGAAGGAGATGTCGCACCTCGCGCACACCGAGTACGAACTGCGCGGCCGCACCTCGCTGGACGTCCGCGAGGTGCTGCGGGAGACCATGTTCGCCGCCACCGTCACCGGCAGCCCGGTGCAGAACGCCACCCGGGTGATCGACCGGTACGAGCGCGGCGGGCGCGGCTACTACTCCGGCGCGCTCGCCCTGATCGGCCGCTCCGCCAGCGGCGGCCAGCAGTTGGACTCGCCGATCTGCATCCGGGCCGCCGACATCGACCCCGCCGACGGCTCGCTGGTCGTCCGGGTCGGCGCCACCCTCGTCCGGCACTCCGACCCGCGCTCCGAGGTCGCCGAGACGCACGCCAAGGCCGCCGGGGTGCTCTCCGCGATCGGCGCCCGCCCGGCCCGCTCCGCCAAGGAGGCCGCCGCCCGCCCCCGGCTCGGCGAGGACCACCGGGTGCAGGCCGCCCTCGACTCCCGGCGGGCCGGGCTGGCCCCGTTCTGGCTGCGGATGCAGCGGCCCGCCGCGCCGCTGCCCGGCGCCGACACCCTGGTGGTGGACGGCGAGGACACGTTCACCGCGATGCTGGCCCACCTGCTGCGCTCGCTCGGCCACACCGTCAGCGTGCTCCGCTACGACGCCCCCGGGCTGCGCGAGCGGGTCGCCGCGCACCCCGGCCCGCTGGTGCTGGGCCCCGGCCCCGGTGACCCGGCCGACCCCGCGGACCCGAAGATGGCGCTGCTGCGCCCGGTGGTCGCCGACGCGCTGGCCGCCGTCCGCTCCGGGGCGCGCACCGCGCCGCTGCTCGCGGTCTGCCTCAGCCACCAGCTGCTCTCCGCGCGGCTCGGGCTGGAGCTGGCCCGCAAGGCGGTGCCGTACCAGGGCGCCCAGGAGACGATCGACCTGTTCGGCACCCGTCGCACCGTCGGCTTCTACAACACCTTCACCGCCCGCTGCGACGCGGCCACCGCCGGGCGGCTGGCCGCCGAGGGCGTCGAACTCGCCCGGGACGCCCGCACCGGCGACGTGCACGCCCTGCGCGGGCCCGGCTTCGCCGGGGTGCAGTTCCACCCCGAGTCGGTGCTCACCCGGGAGGGGGTGGAGATCGTCGCCGGGCTGCTGCGCGCCACCGCGGCCGTGCGCGGCTGAATCCGGCGGCCCGGCCCCGCCGTCCCGCGTCCGACGGAAAGGTCTGGATCTCCCTCGAACTGACTGATATTCATATCCTGCCCATTGGTCATGAGTTGGGGGATGCATGACGAACGCAGCCGAGCCCGGAACCGTCGAGATCGCCCTGGACGACGGCACCGTCCTGTACGCCGCCCTCCGCCCGGGCCCCGGCCGCCGGGCGGGGGACGCGGGGGCGGTCTCCGCGGCGGTCACCCACAGCCTCGGCGAAGTCCGGCGCACGGTGCGCGCGGTGGGGCGCTGGGCCCGCGAGACGGCGCAGCAGGCGGGCGACCCGGACGAGTTCGAGGTCGAGTTCGGCCTCGACCTGGGGGTGAAATCCGGCCGCCTGATCGGCGTCCTCGCGGAGGCCTCCGCCCAGGCGGGCCTGGTCGTCCGGCTGAGCTGGAAGCGGCCGGACGACCGCGACGCCGAGTGAGCCCGGACAGCGCGGCGGTACTGCTCGCCGACCCGGCCGGGGCGTTCCTGGGCAGCGGCTTCCACCTCGGCGCGGGCCTGCTGGTCAGTTGCGCGCACGTGGTGCACGGCCACCCGGAGCTGACCGCCGCCGCCCGGCCCGGCGCGGCCGCCCACCCGGTGCGCGGCGTCCGGCTGTTCCCGCCCGCCCCGGCGCCCGGGGCCGCCGCCTACCCGCCGCCGGACCTCGCCCTGCTCACCGCGCCCGGGCTGGCCGACGCCCCGGCCGTCCCGCTCGCCGAGCGCGACCCGGCGGGCGGCGCGGGCGTCCTGGTGCACGGCTTCGCGGTGAACCCGGTCACCGGCGAGGTCGGTCCGGAGTCGGCCCGGCTGACCGTCGCGGGCCCCTCCGGCCTCGGGCTGCGCGTCCAACTGGGCTGGATCCAGCCCGGGTTGAGCGGCAGCATGGCGATCGACGGGCGCGGCCGGGTGGTCGGCGTGGTCAAGGCCACCGCGGACGGCGGCGACCCGGTGGGCGGCTGGCTGACCCCGCTGTCGGAGCTGCTGCCGCTGCTGCCGCCGACCGCCGCGCCCCCGGCGGCGGTGACGGCGGGCGAGGTCGCCCGGCTGCTGGCCGGAGCGGCCCCGCTGCAGGACCCGGCGGTGCGGCTGGAGCTGGTGCAGGCCGTCAACGAGCGGCTCGGCCCCGGCGAGGAGGTCAGGGTCGCGTACCACGCGCTCGCCGCCCTGCACCTGCGCGCCCTCGCCGCCTGCTGCCTGCAGCACCGCCGTCCGGAGCGCGCGCTGCGCGCCCTGCTGGCCGGGGCCCGCGAACTGTGCGGCCCGCACCGGGCGCTGGACGAGCTGGACGCCCTGCTGGGCCTCGGAGCGGAGGACTGAGATGGACCGCTGCACCTGGGAGACCCGGCAGCTGCTGCAGCGCATCCTCGCGGGCTGGTTCGAACTGGCCTCGGTGCTGCCGGAGTTGGAGCAGCACCTGGCCGAGACCACCGGCTACCCCGTCCAGGTGCAGCCCCGCCCGCTGTCGGTGTCCGCCGCCCGGATCGCCAAGTTCCTGGCCGAGGACCACCGGCAGCCCGCCGCCGCGATCGGCCACCTGCACGACTGGCTGGTCGGCGTGCAAGGCAACCAACTGCGCGGCGACTGGGTCGCCTTCCTCGCCCTGGTGCAGAACGCGCCCGGGCTGGGCGTCGACCAGCGGGCCGAACTCGTCGCCATCGCCGACGTGCTGTGCTTCCCGCCGGTGCCCCCGCTGCGCACCGACGGCCGCCGCCTGGTCGAGATGGCCACCCACGCCCGGGTGATCGGCAGCCCCACCCTGCTGCTGGAGGAACTCGCCCTCAAGGAACCGCACCTGGCGCAGCACGCCCGCGAGGCCGCGGAACGCGTCCGCACCGGCCCGCCGCCGCTGCCCCCGACCGACCCGCGGGAGCGGGAGGGGCAGCGGGAGCGGACGCCGGGCGAGCGCCGCCGGGTGCGGGCGGCCACCGGCCTGGCCCTGCTCGCCGCCGCCGGGCTGGCCGCGGCGCTGCTGTGGCCCGACGGCCCGCCGCCGCTGCCCGCGCGGAGCACGGTGTGGCACGATCCCGTGGTCTCCCCCGACACCGTCAGCACCGCGGAGGTGGACGTCCCCCCGGGCGCCGCCCGCCTGAAGGCCCGCCTGCTGCTGTCCGACACCAACCCGGACAGCGGCAGCTGCACCGGCCTGACCGCCCAGCTGAGCATCGACCAGCACGGCAGCAGCGGCTGGCGGGCCCCCGGCACCGAGGTCACCCTCCCGGTGCCCGCCGGTCTGACCCACCTGGTCCTGAGCCTGCAGCTGAACGACGCCCAGGGCTGCGTCCAGAAGGTCGACATCCAACGCGTCGAATTCACCCGCTAGGAGGCCCACCGTGCCCGCCCCGCGCTCCGCCCGCCTGGCCGTCGGCCTGCTGCTGCTCGTCACCGCCGCGTCCGGCTGCTCCGGCGACGAGCCGAAGCCGTTCGAGAGCCTGCCGGTCAAGGTCGGCTTCAAGACCGACCGCCCCGGCATGTCCGAGTTCACCGACAAGGGCGTGTACGACGGCTTCGAACCGCACCTGACCATGAAGGTGCTCGGCTCCCGCAAGATCGAGTACACCTCGCTGACGGTGACCACCACCAACTGGGAGGACGCCCTCACCGACGGCAAGGCCAACCACAACAAGGTCGACCTGGTGGTCGCCGACGTCTCCGAGCGCGAGAGCCTCAAGCAGGACTACGACCTGGCCGGGCCCTACCTGCAGACCCCGCTGGGCGTCCTGCTGAAGGCCGACGACACCCGGACGGTCGCCAAGTCCGACGACCTCAAGCCGCTGCGGGTCTGCGTCACCCCCGGCACCACCGCCGAGGCCCAGCTCCGGGACATCGGCCCCCGGGTCACCGTCACCGGCACCAACCTCAAGGAGTGCCTGGCCCGGGTCGACGACGACACCGCCGACGCCGTGCTCTCCGACTACCTGGTGCTGCAGGGCGTCGCCGCCAACTCCGGCAGCGGCGGCAGGCGCGCCTACCGGGTCGCCCGGGACGCCCACATCGGCAAGACCCAGTTCCTGATGATGGTGCTGCCCAAGGGCCACCGGAAGGCCTGCGAACTGCTCCGCGAGGCCATCAACGACTACCTGCAGGACCCGGACTGGATGAACGCCCTGCGCAGCTCCTTCGCCTTCGGCCCCGACTTCACCGACAAGGAGCTGCGCGACACCTTCAAGCCGGTCACCACCTCCGCGGGCGACCGCTGCTCGGCCTGAACTCCCGCGCGGATCAGCCCAGTTCCTCGTCCAGACCCTGCTCGATCGCGTACCGGACCAGCTCGACCCGGTTGTGCAGCTGCAGCTTGCCCAGGGTGTTCTGGACGTGGTTCTGCACGGTGCGGTGCGAGAGCACCAGGCGGTCGGCGATCTGCCGGTAGGACAGGCCCTTGGCGACCAGCCGCAGCACCTCGGTCTCCCGCGGGGTCAGCTGCGGGGCGGCCGGGGCGGCGGGGGTGCCGGGCTCGGCGGCCAGGCGGCGGAACTCGCCCAGCACCAGGCCCGCCAGGCCCGGGGTGAACACCGGGTCGCCGACCGCGGTGCGGCGCACCGCGTCGAGCAGCTCCTCGCGGCCCGCCGACTTCACCAGGTAGCCGGTCGCCCCGGACTTCACCGCCTCCAGCACGTCCGCGTGCTCACCGCTCGCCGACAGCACCAGCACCCGCACCGCCGGATCGGCCTCCACCACCCGGCGGCACACCTCCGCGCCGGACAGCGACGGCAGGTTGAGGTCCAGCACCACCACCTGCGGGGCGCTGGCCCGGGCCCGGCGGACCGCCTCCTCGCCGTCCCCGGCGGTGGCGACCACCGCGAACCCGGCCTCCGCCAGGTCCCGGGCCACCCCCTCGCGCCACATCGGGTGGTCGTCCACCACCATCACGCGCACCGGCTGCTCAGTCGTCATGCCCGCTCCTCGGCCACCGCAGTTCCACCTCGACGCCCTCCCCGGGCACCGAGTACAGCTCGGCGCTGCCGCCGAGGTCCAGCATCCGGCCGCGGATCGACTGCGCGACCCCGAGCCGGCCGTCGCGCTGCGCCTGGGCCAGCCGCCCCGCCGGGAAGCCCGGGCCGTCGTCGCGCACCGACACCGTCACCGCGTCCGGCTCGTCCTCGACCAGGATCCACGCCCGGGCCGACTCCCCCGCGTGCCGCCGGACGTTGTCCAGCGCCGCCGCCACCGCGGCGGCCAGCTCGGCCGCCGCCCCGGCGGGCATCAGGACGGGCGTGCCGGGCGCGGAGACGGTGATCCGCTCGTCCGCGTACCGGGAGAGCAGCGGACGCAGGTCCCGCTCGCCGTCCGCCCGTTCCTCGTCGGAGGGCCGCGCGCCGGTCATCAGGGCCCGCAGCGCGCGCTCCTGCTCACCGGCCAGCCGCCCCAGCTCGGCCGCGTCGCCCTGCTGGCGGTGGACCAGGGCGAGCACCTGCAGCACCCCGTCGTGGATGTCCCGGGAGAGCCGCTCGCGCTCCCGGGTCGCGGCCTCCACCTGCAGCGCCCGGGTGAGCACCGCCTCGCTGGCCCGGGCCAGTTCGATCACGTAGCCGATGGCGCAGCCCGCGAGCAGCAGCAGCACGATGTTGTGCAGGTTGTCGGGGCTGACCCCGCCGTGCCCGAGGATGTTGGCGGCCCCGATCACCGCCCCCGCGAACGCGGCCGGCCGCCAGCCGCCCTTGCCCGCGAAGCCGAGCACCGTCCCGGCCGCCCAGATCGTCGGCAGGGTCGGTGCGCCGCCGTGGATCCGCGCCGGGGTGTCGATGATCCCGCTCATCACGATGCCGGTCACCGCGGCCGTCAGGTCCATCCCCAGCACCGGCCAGGTGCAGCGCTCCGGCCCGGCGAACGCCCGGGTCGAGGCCAGCGTCCACAGGCTCAGCGCGCCCAGGTAGATCCAGCCGGAGACCGGGTGCAGGAAGTGGTGGTACGAGGTGAGGTACCGCAGCACCGCGTACGCCAGCGCGAGCACCCGGAAGTACCCCATGGCGCGCCACAGCGGCAGCTCCACCGACATCCCGCCGGCCACCACCGCCGCCGCGACCCCGGCGGGCGCCGTCGGCACCGTCCTCGGCACCGCCTCCGGCACCGCTCTCGGCGCGACGACGGGTCTGTGGTCCCCCATCACCCGGTGCTCCCCCCGTGACGGCCCGTCAGGCCCCGGCGTCCTTCTCGGTGTCCCCGGCCTGCTCGGCCTTCCCCTCGGCCCCGGCCTTCTCGGCCTCGGCCTTCCCGGCCTTCTGCTGCGCCTTGCGGTCGGCGTCCGCGGCCTTCTTCTCCTCGGCGAGCTGCCGCTTGGCGGCGGTCGCGTAGATGTCCACGTACTCCTGGCCGGACAGGCGCATGATCTCGTACATCACCTCGTCGGTGACCGAGCGCAGGATGAACCGGTCGTTCTCCATGCCCTGGTAGCGGGAGAAGTCCAGCGGGCGGCCGATCCGGATGCCGGGCCGGACGCCGAAGTTGGGCATCACCTGGCCGGGCGGCTGCACCTTCTCGGTGTCGATCATCGCGACCGGGATCACCGGCGCGCCGGTGGCCAGCGCGACCCGGGCCAGGCCGCCGACCTTGCCGCGGTACAGCTTGCCGTCGGGCGAGCGGGTGCCCTCCGGGTAGACGCCGAAGATCTCGCCCCGCTCGACCACCGCGATGCCGCTGCGGATCGCCGCCTCGCCGGCCCCGCGGGCGCCCGAGCGGTCCACCGGCAGCTGGCCGACGCCCTTGAAGAACGCGGCGGTCAGCCGGCCCTTGATGCCTGGGGTGGTGAAGTACTCGGCCTTCGCGATGAAGGTCACCCGGCGCTTGAGCAGCGCGGGCAGGAAGAACGAGTCGGAGAACGAGAGGTGATTGCTGGCGAGGATCGCCGGACCCTCGTCCGGAATGTTCTCCTCGCCCTCCATCCACGGCCGGAAGAAGATCCGCAGCAGCGGGGCGACGATCATCTTCATCAGTCGGTAGAACAACCGGGGCCTCCTGTGGTGCGGACCGGACGATCCTAATGCCCCCGCCTGCCGCCCGGTGCACCGGCGAACCGTCCGCCCTCGCACCGGGCCCCTGTACGGGGCATCGCGCCCGTGGGACCATCGAGCCACCCTCACCCTGCCCGCCCTCTCCAGGAGTCCTGCATGCCGCTGCTTCCGGGAGCCGAGCCGTACCGCCGAGCGGGCGGTCCGGTCGGTGTGCTGCTGATTCACGGTTTCACCGGTTCCCCGCAGTCCATGCGCCCGTGGGCCGAACACCTCGCCGACGCCGGACTGACCGTCTCCGTCCCGCTGCTGCCCGGCCACGGCACCCGCTGGCAGGACCTGCAGCACACCCGCTGGGAGGACTGGTACGCCACCGCCGGGACCGCCTTCGAGGAACTCGCCGCCGCCTGCGAGCAGGTCTTCGTCTGCGCGCTCTCGATGGGCGGTTCGCTCGCCCTGAAGCTGGCCGCGGAGCACGGCGACCGGATCTCCGGACTGGTGCTCGTCAACCCCTCGGTGCGTTCCGACAACCCCGCGACGGTGCTTCTTCCGCTGCTGCGCCACCTGCTCCCCTCCCTCCCCGGCGTGGCGGGCGACATCGCCCTCCCCGGCGCCGCCGAGGTCGGCTACGACCGCGTCCCGCTGCACGCCGCCTGGTCACTGGCCCGGCTGTGGGAGGCGGCCCGGGCGGGAATGCCGTCGGTGACCCAACCCGTTCTGCTGTTGCACAGTCCGCAGGACCACGTGGTCTCGCCGCGCAACTCGGCGCTGGTGCTCGCCCGGATATCCTCGACCGATGTGACGGAGCTGCTGCTCGACCGCAGCTTCCACGTGGCCACGCTGGACCACGACGCCGGTCTGATCTTCGGGGCGAGCCTCGACTTCGTCCGGCGGCTGGCCCCGGCAGCGGCGGTCGATGCCGGAACCCACTCGGGCTGAAAGGCCGAACGTGAACGAGACCAGCAAGGCGAACGACGACGAGGACCTGCCCCGCGAGGAGGCCGAGGCGGCCGGGTCGGGCGCCGGGGCCGCCGCGGCCGCCGGGCCGGAGACCGCCGCGCCCGCCGCGAAGGCGTGGCGTCCGGCCGCGGGCAGCCAGGCCGAGCAGGACGAGATCTTCGCCGCGCTGGTGGCCCAGTTCGACGACCCGGTGGACCTCACCGACCCGGCCTGGCCCGAGGTGGAGAACCTGCGGGCGCAGAACGAGCGGGAGCACGGGCGGCGGGGGCCGACCGCACCCACCACGACCAACGGGGGCCTGGGCGACTTCACCCCGCGGCCGGTGCCCCGGCCGGGCGACGGGCCGCGCGACTACACCCCGGCCGAGGACGAGGACGAGGGCCACTTCGTGCCGCCGGAGCCGCCGCCGCTGCCCGAGGCCGAGGTCACCGCCAAGTTCGTCTGGCTGGCCGTCCTCGGCGGCCCCGCGCTGCTGCTGTTCGACGCCGTGGTCTGGCACGAGGTCTCCGGCTGGCCCGCCTGGGTCGGCCTGCTGTCCTTCCTGGGCGGCTTCGGCACCCTGGTCGCCCGGATGAAGGACCGCGACGAGGACGAGCCGGAGGACCCGACCGGCGGCGCCGTCGTCTGAACGGCCGCCCCCGGCCCGGGGGTTGGCGAACGCTCGACCCCCGGGCGAGCCGGTCACTCCGGCGCGGGGATCCGCAGCGTCGCCAGCACCGGCAGGTGGTCGGTGGCCGCCCGCAGGTCCGCCTCCGAGACGCCCGGCAGCGGGTACGGCACCCCGCAGCCCAGCACCTCGACGTCCGGCGTGGCGAACACCCCGTCGATCCGCTGGTAGGGCTGCTTCGGCACCGAGGTGTACGTCCCGCCCCAGGGCGCCTCGGCGTGCGCGTCGGTCAGCTCCGCGGCGAGCGCGCGCCAACCCGGGCCCTCCGGCGTCTCGTTGAAGTCCCCGGCGATCACCCCCGGCTCCCCCGGCCGCAGTTGGCCCCGCAGCAGCTCGAACTGCCGCAGCCGCTCGGCCGGTTCGAGGCTGAGGTGGCAGCTGGTCACCGAGAACGGGCGGCTCCCGCCGATCCGCAGCAGCGCGCTCGCGAACCCGCGCGCGTGCAGCCCCCGGGTCTTCGGCAGCAGCACGTCCCGCAGCTCCAGCAGGTCCACCCGCAGGTTGCCCAGCAGCAGCGGCCCCGCCGCCACCCGCCCGCCACCCGCCAGGATGACCGTCCCGGTCCTGTGCGCCAGCCAGGCGGCCGCCTTCTCGGTCTTCCAGTACCGCGGCGACTCCTGCACGCACACCACGTCCGGCTCGCACGCCCGGATCACCCGGGCCACCGCGGCCCGGTCGTCCCGCAGCGACCGCACGTTGTACGTCAGCACCCGTACCCGCCGCGCGCCGTCCGGCTCCGCCCCGGACGGCGCCAACGCAACCTCAGTGTCCGTCATTTGACCGACAGTAACAGCCCCCGCCGCACCGCAGGCGGGGGCGCGAGGAACTGCGCGCACCAGGCGGCGAACGCCGACGAGGCCGCGACGGGGGCAGTGTCACGCCCTCCGTCGCGGCTTCGCGACGCGTGTCGGCCGGACAGGGCCTACGAGTGGCTCAGGTCCGCGCCAGGTCCGCCGCGCCCGCGATGCCCGCGGCCGAACCCATCGACGCCAGCACCACGTTGGCGCGGGGCCGGGCCGGGCCGCCGGTCAGGTACTTCTCGAAGCCGGCCGCGACCGGGTCCAGCAGCAGGCTGCCGGAGTCGGAGACGCCGCCGCCCAGGACGAAGACGTCCGGGTCGAACAGCGCGGCGAGGTCGGCCATGCCGCGGCCGAGCCAGTCGGCGAGCTCCGCGTAGCAGGAGAGCGCCAGCGCGTCGCCCTCCTCGGCGGCCTCGGTGATGTGGATGCCGCGGATGGTCTCGGCGACGCCGTCGTTGAGTTCGAGCATCCGCTTGCCCGCGATCGGGTCGGCGGCGGCGCGCTCGCGGCCGTAGCGGCGCAGCGCGCGCCCGGAGCCGTACTGCTCCCAGCAGCCGTGGCCGCCGCAGCCGCAGGGCAGGCCGTCGGGAACCATGTTGAGGTGGCCGATCTCGCCGGCCACGCCGAACCGGCCGCGGTGCAGCCGGCCGTCGAGGACGATGCCGCCGCCGATGCCGGTGCCGACGGTGATCAGGACCATGTCCTCGTACTCGGCGGCGGCGCCGAACCGGAACTCGGCCCAGGCGGCGCAGTTGGCGTCGTTCTCGACGACGGTCTCCAGGCCGGTGAGTTCCTCGACGCGCTGCTTGAGGGGCTCGTTCTCCCAGGCGATGTTGGGCGCCATCAGGACGGTGGAGCGGTCCCGGCTGACGAACCCGGGGGCACCCACGCCGACCGCGCTGACGTCGGGGTACTGCTCCTTCAACTCCCGTACGCCCTGGGCGATGGCGTCCACCGCCCACTGGGGGTCGGCCGGGGTCGGCACCCGGGTCTTGGCCAGAATCTCGCCGGACTCGTCGACCACGCCTGCTGCGATCTTGGTACCGCCGACGTCCACGCCGATGGTCAGAGCCATGTGTCCCTCAGCTATTCACTCGTTCCCGCTCAGCGGAACCGTACCCGCTGAGGGGTACCCACGTATACAGTCCGGCGTACATTATTCGAAGGCAATTCCCGACCGATTGGTCATGGTGCCTTCAGAAGTCATACCAACGGTACCGTTCAGTAGTGAATTGTGACCGCAGCGTGACGTCGCCGTCCGGCCGGATTAACTACTTGTCGGAGGCCTCTGCGGGCCCGTCCAGGTCCACCCGTTCGGTCTCGGCGTGTTGGGGCTCGGACCAGCGCCGTTCGTGCCCGGCGACGGCGGCCCGGTAGGCCGCCAGCAGCTCCCCGCCCGCGGCGGCGAGGTGGCCGTACACCTCGGGGTTGGACTCGCGCAGCCGGCCGCCGATCTCCACCGCCTTGCCGCCCAGCGCGGTGGCGAACCTCCGCACCTCCTCCACCAGCGGCGCGAACTCCCCCGCCCCACCGCCCGGCTGTTCCTGCCGCTCCTGCTGCTGTTCGGTGCTCACCGCACCACTCCTCTCCATCGGTACGGGCTACCCGCGCGGCCAGAGCGCCGGGTCGGGCGTGAACCGCACCGACAGCACCCCGTCCGCCAGCCCGGCCCCGCTGACCGTGCAACGGCGCAGCGCGGACGGGAGTGCCAGGACCCGCCGGTAACCTCCGACGCCGAGCACGAGTTCGTCGCCGCGGCGCAGCAGTTCGAGCTCGCCGCGGTCGGCGCCGGGCAGCGGCAGGTGCCAGAGCAGGAGGTTCTCGGCGGCGAGCCGGTCCTCGGTGCGGGGGGCGGCGGGGGCGGGCGGGTGCGGGGCGCCCGCGGCGTAGAGCCGGTCGGCGAGCTCCTCCAGGCCGCCGTCCGGCTGCCGGGCGACCAGCACCGGCACCTCGCCCAACTGTTCGGCGACGGCCGCGAGTTGTTCGTCCTGCCGGGCGGCCGCGGCGGCCAGCCAGGGGTCGGGCGAGCCGGTCGCGGCGGCGGGCAGCGCGCCGTGCGCGACCACGGCGTCCAGCGGGAGGCCGTGCAGGGCGAGTCCGGCCCTGATCCGGGCCAGGGCGCGCGGCGCGGGGCGGGCGGCGTCCAGGACGAGGCGGACGGTGGTGCCGGGGGCGGTGATCGCCGCGGCGGCCTCGGCGAGGGCGGCGGAGGCGGCGGCCCGGGCCTCGAACAGCCTGTCGGTGGGCATCGGGACGCCCGCCAGGTTGGCCAGCAGCGGGCGCAGCGCGCGGGCGGCCTGGCGCTGCTCGGGCAGCAACCGGGCGAGGTAGCGCTCCAGTTGGGCGGGCAGGGCGAGGGTGGCGACCAGTTCGGCGGGCGGCGGGGCGGCGACCACCAGCACCTCGGCCTTGGCCCGGGGCAGCGCCCGCAGCAGGGCGAGGGCGCGGGTGCCGGGCAGCGGGGCGAGCTCCTCGGGGTCGAGCGGCTGGGCGCCGATCAGGTCGAGGGCGGGGGCCAGCCGCTCGCGGTAGCCGTCGAGGGCGTCCCGGAAGGCGGCCTGCTCGTCGATCCGGGCGGCGGTCAGGTGCCGCTCCAGCTCGACGGGTTCGGGGCCGAGCCGGACGCCCAGCAGGTCGTCGACGGCGCGGTGCGGGTCGTCGGCGGCGAGCAGCAGGGTGTCGCTGCCCCGCCGGGCGTGGTGCAGGGCGGTGGCGGCGGCGATCCGGCCGGATTCCGGGCCGCTGACCAGTACGGTGCGGGTGGCCACGGGCCCGGTCAGCCCTCGACGCGCTTCTTCAGCCCGGCCAGCGCCCGGTCGATGATGACCTTCTCGGCCTTGCGCTTGATCATGCCGAGCATCGGGATCTTGACGTCCACGGCCAGCTGGTAGGTGACCTCGGTGCCGCCCTTGCCGAGCCCCTTCCCGGCGGGGGCGAGCGCGTACGAGCCGTCCAGGGCGCGCAGCATCTGGCTGCTGACCAGGGTCCAGCTGACCTCGCGGTCGCCGTCCCAGGTGTAGGCGAGGGTGTGCTCGTCGCGGATGGCCCCGGCGTCCAGCAGCAGGCGCACCTTGGCCGCGCGGCCGTCGGGGCCGGTCTCCAGGACGTCGACCTCCTTGACCTCGCCGGTCCACTGCGGGTACGCGGCGAAGTCGGCGATCACCGCCATGACCTCGGCCGGGGTGGCGTCGATGACAATGCTCGACCTGGTGTGCTCCGCCATTGCGGCCTCCGCGATCTCCCTGTGCTGCTGTGCGCCCAGCAGAGGCTATCGCGGGCGGGAGCGCGCGTTTCCCGCGCGGGCACCTACCGGCGGGTCACCTCCGTCCTGCCGTAGGGTTCGAATCGGTCCACCCGCACGCCCGACCTGCGGTGTGACGATCGGAACACCGGGGTCGACCCCTCTGGTCGAACGCACCTACCCGGCAGTAACGTCCAGTCGTCCCGCAGCGTCGCAGACGAGGAGCAGTCTTGCTCGACGAGTTCAGCCTTCCGGCCCGCTACCAGGTACCGAGCGACGGCAACCTCGCCGACCTGGTCCACCAGAACGCGGAGCGGCACCCGGGCGTCGCTGTGCTCAGCCGCAAGGCCGCCGGGCAGTGGCAGGACCTCACCGCCGCCCAGTTCCTCTCCGAGGTGCACGCCGTCGCCAAGGGCCTGGTCGCCAGCGGCATCGGCCCCGGCGACCGGGTCGCCGTGATGTCCCGCACCCGCTACGAGTGGACGCTGCTCGACTTCGCGATCTGGACGGCCGGCGCGATCACCGTCCCCGTGTACGAGACCTCCTCCGCCGAGCAGGTCCGGTGGATCCTCGGCGACTCCGGCGCGCTCGCCGTCGTCACCGAGACCGACGCCCACGCCGCCGTGGTCGAGGAGGTCCGCGGCGAGCTGCCCGGCCTCAAGCACGCCTGGCAGATCGAGCGCGACGGCGTCGCCGCCCTCACCGCGGCCGGCACCGGCGTGGACGACGCGGTGATCGCCGAACGCCGCGTCCTGGCCGGGCCGGACTCGATCGCCACCATCGTCTACACCTCCGGCACCACCGGCCGCCCCAAGGGCTGCCAGCTCACCCACGGCAACTTCCTCGCCGAACTGGGCAACGTCACCGCCCGGATGCCCGAGCTGTTCCGCACCGGCGAGTCCTCCGTCCTGCTGTTCCTGCCGCTGGCCCACGTGCTCGGCCGGATCGCCGAGATCGCCGCCGTCATCGCCCCGGTCAAGCTCGGCCACGTCTCCGACATCAAGAACGTCACCGAGGAGCTCGGCTCCTTCAAGCCGACCCTGATCCTCGGCGTCCCCCGGGTCTTCGAGAAGGTCTACAACACCGCCCGCGCCAAGGCCCAGGCCGACGGCAAGGGCGGGATCTTCGACCGCGCCGCCGACACCGCCGTCGCCTACAGCCGCGCCCTCGACTCCGGCGGCCCCTCGCTCGGCCTGCGGATCCGCCACGCGGTCTTCGACAAGCTCGTCTACGGCAAGCTCCGGGCCGCCCTCGGCGGCCGCTGCCGTTACGCCATCTCCGGCGGCGCCCCGCTCGGCGAACGGCTCGGCCACTTCTACCGCGGCATCGGCTTCGTCGTCCTGGAGGGCTACGGCCTCACCGAGTCCTGCGCCGCCACCGCCTTCAACCCCCACGACAAGCCCAAGATCGGCACCGTCGGCCAGCCCCTGCCCGGCTCCGCCGTCCGGATCGCCGAGGACGGCGAGGTCCTGCTCAAGGGCCCGCAGGTCTTCACCGGCTACTGGAACAACCCCGCCGCCACCGCCGACGCCCTGCGCGACGGCTGGTTCGCCACCGGCGACCTCGGCACCCTCGACGACGAGGGCTACCTCACCATCACCGGCCGCAAGAAGGAGATCATCGTCACCGCGGGCGGCAAGAACGTCGCCCCCGCCGTGATCGAGGACCGCATCCGCGCCCACGCGATCATCGGCGAGGTCATGGTGGTCGGCGACCGCAAGCCCTTCATCGCCTGCCTGGTCACCGTCGACGACGAGTTCTTCCCGCGCTGGAAGGCCCTCAACGGCAAGCCCGCCGACGCGACGGTCGAACAGCTCCGCGAGGACCCCGACCTGCTCGCCGCCGTCCAGGCCGCGATCGACGACGGCAACCAGGCCGTCTCGCACGCCGAGGCCGTCAAGAAGTTCCACCTGCTGACCACCACCTTCACCGAGGCCGGCGGCCACCTCACCCCCTCCCTCAAGCTCAAGCGCAACGTCGTCCTCAAGGACTTCGCCGCCGAGATCGAGGGCCTCTACACCAAGTAGTCGCGCGCCCCGACGGGGGCGCGGGGAACTGCGCGACCGACCACCCACCCACCGCAGGGTCGCGGCACCGGACGGACCCCCGTCCCGCGCCGCGGCCCCGGAACGGGTTCACCGCTCCTGCAGCAACCCCGTCAGCCGCTCCGCGAGCATGTCCCACCGCCAGGCCTCGTGCACCCACCTGCGCCCGGCCTCGCCCATCTCGCGCCGCAGCCCCGCGTCCCCGAGCAGTCGCACCAGCCGCTCCGCGAGCACCCCCTCCCCGCCCACTCCCGGCACCACGTACCCCGTCTCGCCCTCGCGGACCGCGTCCGGCGCCCCGCCGGAGTCCCCGGCGACGACCGGCAGTCCGGTGGCGGAGGCCTCCAGGTAGACGATGCCGAGGCCCTCGACGTCCAGTCCGCCGCGCCGGGTGCGGCAGGGCATCGCGAAGACGTCCCCGGCCCCGTAGTGGGCGGGGAGCTCCTCCCAGGGGACGGCGCCGGTGAAGACGACCGAGGAGCGCACGCCGACCGTGTCGACGAGCTTCTCCAACTCGGCCCGGTAGGGCCCGCCCCCGACGATCAGCAGCACCGCGTCGGGCTGGGCGGCCAGCACCCTCGGCAGGGCCCGGATCAGCGTGTCCTGCCCCTTGCGCGGCACCAGCCGCGACACGCACACCACCACCGGCCGCCCGCTGAGCCCGAGCCGGGCCCGCACCGCGTCGCCGCCGGAGTCCGGCCGGAAGGTCGACTCGTCGACCCCGGGCGGGAGTTGGACCATCCGCCGGGCGGCGTCCGGCCCGACGGCGCGGGCGATCCGGGAACGGGTGTACTCGCCGAGGTAGGTGAGCACGTCCGTCCCGGACCCGATCCGGCGCAGCAGTTGGGCGGAGAGCGGCAGTTGGGCCCAGGCGGCCTCGTGCCCGTGGGTCATGCCGAGCAGCCGCTCGGCCCCGGCCCGGCGCAGGGCGGGGGCCATCAGGCCGAGCGGGGCGGCGGCGCCGAACCAGACGGAGGTGCAGCCCTCGGCGCGGAGGATCTCGGCGGCCCGCCGGGTGACCCGCGGGGTCGGGAGCATCATCCTCGTGCGGTCGCGGACCACCCGGAAGGGCTGCCGGGCGTCGAACTCGGCGACCTCCCGGCCGTCCTTCCAGGTGGAGGCGTACACCACGACCGAGTCCGCGGGCTGGCGGACGGCCATGCTGTGGACGAACGCCTGGATGCCGCCGGGCCGGGGCGGGAAGTCGTTGGTGACGATGAGGGTCTTGTGCATGCCGCGGCTCGCTCGGTCGGGGGGTGCTCGGACTACCTGTGAGTGGTCCGTACGATAGGTCACCGTGTCCGTTCACCGGGAACGCGGCCGGTCCGCCGACCGGACCGGACGGTGGCCCTCCGGGGCGGCCCGGACACGGTTCGGTGAAGGTTGGGGGCGCCGTCGCAACCGTTGGGGCGGGGCGGTTGTCCTTAACCGGTGAGGCCCCCGACGTGTCCGGTGTCCCGGCGTGCGTGCGACGACCCGAAGGAGCGCAGTGGAGTCAGCCCAGGCCGAGAAGGCCGGTGGCGCGGAGCCGTCGGTGCCCTCGCCCCAGCCGTCGTCCCAGGTCGGCGCCGGTGCCGCGCCGAGCCGTCGTCCGCTCTGGGCGCTGGCCGCCGGATGGGTGGCGACCCGGACGCTGATCGTCCTGATGGTCGCCGGCGTGCTGCGGATCGCCGACACCGACGTGACCACCGACATCTCGGTGATCTACCACAGCTGGTACGAGGTGCTGCGCACCGGCACGTTCCCGCTGGACGACGTGACCTGGCAGTACCCGCCGGGCGCGGCGCTGGTGATCCTGGCGCCGGGGCTGCTGCCCTGGTCGTACCTGGTCTCGTTCTTCGTGATCTGCGGCGTGGTGGACGCGGCCGCGATGGCGCTGCTGATGCGCGCGGGCAGCCGCCGGGGCCGCAGCTACCTGGGCGGCTGGTACTGGGTGGTGGGCGTGCCGCTGCTGGGGCCGACGGTGTACTGCCGGTACGACATCATCGTGACGGCGCTGGCGGTGGCGGGCCTGCTGGTGATGCTGCGCCGCCCGGCGCTCAGCGGGGTGCTGCTGGGCCTGGGCGGGATGGTGAAGGTGTGGCCGCTGCTGGCGCTGATCGGTTCGCCGCGCGGTCGGCGGACCAGGCGGGCGTGGACCTCGGCGGTGGCGTCCGCGGCGGCGCTGGGCTTCCTGCTGACGGCGGGGATGAACGGGGCGTTCGAGTTCCTGAAGTTCCAGTCGGAGCGCGGCATCGAGATCGAGTCGGTGGGCGCGCTGCCGCTGCACTTCGCGAAGCTGGCGGGGGCCTGGAACGGCACCGTGACGATGAACTACGGCTCGGTGGAGTTCCTGGGCCCGTGGGTGCCGGTGATCACCAAGGTGATGATGGGGCTGTCGGTGGCGGGCTTCGGCTGGCTGCTGGTGTGGCGGCTGCGGGCGGCCCGCTGGACCTCGGCGACCACCCTCGACGCGGCGCTGTGCGCGCTGCTGGTCTTCACCGCGACCAGCCGGGTGATCTCCCCGCAGTACATGATCTGGGTGGTCGGCCTGGCGGCGGTGTGCCTGACGGTGCGCGGCAGCAGCCAGCGTCCGGTGGCGGTCATGGTGCTGGTCACGGCGGTGCTGACCACCATGGAGTTCCCGATCATGTTCGGCGCGGTGAACCGCAGCGAGCTGGGCGGCGTCCTGGTGCTGACCGCCCGCAACCTGCTGCTGGTGGCGACCACGGTGGTCTCGGCGCACCGGCTGTGGCGCTCCACCCGGCGGCGGGAGGCGCTGACGACGGTGGTGCTACCGGCCGAGCAGGTCGCCCCGCAGTACCCGGTGCGCCCGGGCATCGCCTACGAGCAGGACCTGCTGGACGACCTGACCCCGGCGGAGCGCGCCTGATCCGGCAGGCACTTCCTGCAAGTTTCTGAAAGTCCTTGCAGGGCGGGGTTCCGGCCTGCCACCATCGCCGGATGATCGACTACGACATCCTGATCGTCGGCGGCGTCGGCGTGGACACCATCGTGCGGGTGGACCGGCTGGAGGTCCCGCCCGGCCGCGACTCGATCGACGTCCCCCCGGTGCTGGACTACCCGGCGCACACCGGCAACGGCGTGGCCCTGGCCTGCCTGGCACTCGGCCTGCGCACCAAGTTCGCCGACTTCCTCGGCGACGACCCGCAGGGCGCCCTGGTCCTGGCCGAGTACGCCCGCCGCGGCCTGGACTTCAGCCACCTGCCCGCCCCCGCGGGCACCCCGCGCAGCGTCAACCTGGTCGACCGGGGCGGCCTGCGGTTCTCCTTCTACGACGGCCGCCACCCGGCCGACGCCCGGCTGCCGCGCGAGTTCTGGCTGCCGCTGCTGGAGCGCTCGGCGCACGTCCACCTGTCGATCACCGGCGTCAACCGGGACATGTACCCGGACATCGAGCGCCTGGGCCGCACCAGCTCCACCGACCTGCACGCCTGGGACGGCGTCAACGCGCACCACCTGCACTACGCCCTCCGCTCGGACGTGGTCTTCCTCTCCGCCGCGGGCCTGGCGAACCGCCCGGAGGCGGCGATGCGCGCGGTGCTGGCGCGGGGCCGGGCCGAGCTGGTGGTGGCCACCGCGGGCGCGGACGGCGCCTTCCTGCTGACCCGCGAGGACGAGGCGCCCCGGCACTTCCCGACCGTCGACCCGGGCGCGCCGGTGGTGGACAGCAACGGCGCGGGCGACGCCTTCGTCGCCGGGTTCCTGCACCGGCGGCTGGCGGGCCGCCCGGTGGAGGAGTGCATGCGGGCCGGGGCGGTCGCCGGGGCGCACACCTGCACCGTCGCGGGCACCCACACCGCCTTCCTGGACGCCGCGGGCCTGGAGCGGGCGCTCGGCGCCTCCTGAGCACCCCGGCCGGTCCCGGCCGGTCCCGGTCAGTCCCGGAGCCCGGCCACCTCGGTGATCCAGGCCCTGGTGAACTCCGCCACGCCGGTCCCGAGTTGGGCTCTCATCGCACGCTCCAGCCCGCCCTCGCCGAAGGCCCCGACGGTGCGGTAGAGCGCCACCAGCCGGTCCTGCCCGTAGCGGCGGGCGATCAGGTCGCAGGCCATCCAGGCCTGCTCGTAGGCCTGGGCGATGTCCGCCGCCCCGGCCGTGAACGCGTCGTCGGCGGGCAGCGCGGCGGGCACCCGCCCGGCCCGGACGTCCTTGGTGAGCTCGGGGGCGATCTGCCGGGCGGTGCGCCCGGCGCCCAGGTAGCCGGTGTAGTCGGCGACGCCCTCGGAGAGCCACAGCGGCGTCCAGGGCTTGGTGTCGGCCCGGGTGGCGACGTGGGTGGCCTCGTGGGTGACGACCACCCGGCGGCCGAGTTCGCTGAGCTGCCGGTAGGCGTCGGGGTTGACCACGATCCGGTCGGCGGGGGTGTGCACGGGGGCGCCGCCGACCGCCAGGGTGACCGCGGCTATGCCCTGGTAGGCGTCCGCGGAGACGTCCATCCGGCGGGCGAACTGCTGCTCGGTGAGCGGCAGTTCGAGCACCAGTCGGGCCCCCGACGGGCCCCAGACCGCCTCCACCGCGGGCATCGCGCGGTCGGCGAGTTCGGCCAGCGCGGTCAGCTCCGCGCCGTCGCCGAGACCGAGCACCAGGCCGTGCCTGCCCTCCACCGCCTGGACGGTGCCCAGGTCCCAGGGCGCGGCCGCTCCGGTCGGTGTCTCCCGGGCCACCCGCCACCCGGCCGGCTCGCGCACCAGCTCGACCTGCCGCTCCAGCAGCGCCGGGTAGTCGTCCACGCCGCTCAGCCGGTAGCCGAGCTCGGCGCCGACGGTGAACCGCTCCGCGTCGGCGGGCGGCTCGACGAAGCCGGTCAGCCGCAGCGCGTACGCGGTGAGGCGCAGCCCGGCGGTGCGGGTCAGCAGGTCGCGGTCGGCCTCCTCGGAGCCCGCCGCGGCGACGGCCAGCAGCCCGGCGGTGTCCCGCGCGGCGACGGCCCGGCCGCGCCGGTCCAGCAACTGCTCGACGGTCTCCCGCAGCCCGGGGAGCGCCGGGCCGCCGCCGGGCGCGGGCGCGGCGGCGGGGGCCGGCCGGGCGGGCGCGGCCCGGGGCGGCGACAGCTGGGCGGCCCCGGCGGCGGCCAGCAGCAGGGCGGCGCGCCGGGACAGCGGGGCACCGGCCCGCGGCGGCGGCCCGGCGGCCGGCGGCAGGTCGGTGACCAGGGGTTCGTCGACGAGGCTCAGACCCGCACCACCGTGTTGACCGGCATCGCGCTGACGCTCTCGTACCGGACCCGGGCGCCGGGGTAGGGCGCGTGCACGACGACGCCCCCGCCGGCGTACATGCCGACGTGGTGCCTGTCGCTGTAGAAGATCACCAGGTCTCCGGGCCGGGCGTCGGCGAGGCTCACCCGCCGGCCGGCCGAAGCCTGCGCCTGCGAGGTCCGCGGCAGGGTCACTCCGGCCTGCCGCCACGACCAGTACATCAGACCGGAGCAGTCGAAGGTGCCGGGGCCGGTGGATCCGTAGACGTAGGGGGAGCCGATCTTGGAGATGGCGGCGGCCAGCGCGACGGCGGCGCGGTCGGAGGAGGGCGGCTGGTTGCCCAGGTCGATCCGGTCAGCGCCGCGGGCGGCGCGCTGCCTGGCCTCCCGGGCGTCGTCGGCGGCCATCCTGGCCCGCTCGGCGGGGGCGAGGCCGTTCAGCAGCCGCTGGGCCCCGGCCAGCCGCTCGCGGACGTCCTCCTTGGCGGCGGCCAACTCCTGTCGGACCTGTTCCAGCTCGGCGAGCTTGGCCCCGGCCTCGTGCCGCCGCTCGTCGAGCCGCCGCTGCCGCTCGGCGAGCTCGCGCAGGCTGTCGGCCTGCCGGGCGGTGGCCTGTTCGAGCGAGCGGGCGCCGGTCAGGTACCCGGCCGGGTCCTGGTCGAACATCAGGCGGACGGTGGGGTCCAGGCCCTGGCTGCGGTACTGGGCGGCGGCGACGGCGGCCAGGTCGCCGCGCATCCGGTTGATCTCCTCCTGCCCGGCGGCGACCTGGTCCTGCAGGGAGCCGGCCTCGGCCAGCAGCCGCCTCTGCTGCTCCTGGGCGGCGTTGTACTTCTCCGAGGCCCGCTCGGCCTCCTCGTAGAGCTGGTCGACCTGCTGCTTGACCTCGCTGCGGTTCGGCGGGTCGGCCGGGGCGAGCGGGGCGGCGGCGGCCCCGCCCACGGTCAGTCCGAGCGCGCTGGTGGCCGCGGCGGTGAGCGCCAGGGCCCGGGCGAGGCGCTGGACGCCGGGCAGTGGGGTGCGGCGGTGCACGGACACGTGCGACGGCTCCGTTCTGCGGCCGGCCTCCGCCGCCGTCCGCGGTCGGACGGCCGTCCTCGCGGGGGCCCGGGGGCAGAGGTTAGCGAGTCAGAACGATCCAGTCCAAACCCCGACAGCACCGAATATTTGACCGCGAATCGGACAATCAGACGAGAGCGGCCCGGCACCCCGTGCGGGGTACCGGGCCGCGGGCTCGGACGGGCCGTCAGATCCGGACGATCCGGTTGATCGGCATGGCCGTCGCCGACTCGTAGCGGACCTGCGCGCCGGTGTGCGGGGCGTGGATGATCTGCCCGTTGCCGACGTACATGCCGACGTGGTGCTGGTCGCCGTAGTAGATGATCAGGTCGCCCGGCCGGGCGTTGGCGATGTTGGTGCCCAGGCTGGTGCCCGCCCCGGCCTGCGCCTGCGAGGTGCGCGGGATGGAGACCCCGGCCTGCTTGTAGGCCCACTGCATCAGGCCGGAGCAGTCGAAGGTGCTGGGCCCGGCCGCGCCGTACGCGTACCAGCTGCCCAGCTTGGAGACCGCCGCGCCGACCGCGTTGCCCGAGAAGCTGGAGGACGCCGGGGCGTTCAGCTCCACCCGGACGGTGTCGCGGGAGGCCCGCTGCGCGGCGTCGGCCTGCGCCTTGGCGTCCGCGGCGGCCTTGGCCTCGGCGGCGGCGAGCTGCTCGCGCTCCTGCTGGGTCAGCGTGTTGAGCAGGTCCTGCGCCTTGGCCAGCTTCGCCTTGACCTCCTCCTTGTCCGCCTGCAGGGACTTGGTGGTGGCGTCCAGCTCGGCGAGCTTGGCCTCCGCCTCCTTGCGCTGGGCGTCGAGCTTGGCCTGCTCGTTCTTGAAGGTCTTCAGCAGGTCGGCCTGGGTGGAGCCGACCGCGTTCATGGTGCCGGCCTGGCCGAGGAAGGCGTCCGGGCTGCTGGAGAGCATCAGCTGCATGGTCTGCGGCATGTTGCCGGTGCGGTACTGCTCGGCGGCGATGCCCGCCAGGCCCTCCTGGGCGGTGGTCACCTGCTCCTGCTGCCGGGCGAGCTGGTCCTGCAGTTGGCCGACCTGCTTCTGCAGCTCCTGCTGCTTCTCGACGGAGGCGTTGAGCGCCTCCGTCTTGACCTCGGCCTCTTCGTTGAGCTGGTCGACCTGCTGCTTGACCTGGTCCTTGGTCGGCGCGGGGTCGGCGTGCGCCCCGCCCTGGGCGGACAGCGCCACGGCAGCGGCGGCGGTGGCAGTGAGAATCGAGACCCGGGCACGGCCGACGGGCTTGGGACGGCGATGGGACGCCACGAAGGCGGACTCCTTCTTCCTCACACCGCCTACCGGGTGAGCTGACGGGTTCGGGCCGGAAGAAAGGCCCTACGGCGCCTCACCGACCGCGCACGGCGGTCGACCTGGCGCCGATTCACCCCGGGGGAACGTGGTTCCCCGGCTCCGTTCGACAGCACCCCCGCGGGGGTATCCCGTCAGCAGACCCGGTGTTGACGGTCTGCCCGCTGCGTCACGGACTCGGCGGCGACCTCCGCCGCCGCCCCCCTTGGGCGATCGACTCTGCGGTGGTCGAGGCAAGACCCTAGTAACCGATCCGTGATCCGTTCAAATCCTTGTCGGAAAAAAATCTGATTCTGAATCAAATACCCCGGCAAATCTGACCGAACGTGATCAATCCATTACACGGAGCGTAGTAATTCTCACCATGTGGTCGAGAAACACCACGCCCGGACGTGTCGCAGATCACAGGGAGATCTCGACCCGGCCGGGCGTGTCACGAGGCGTCAGTTGTCGCCCTGCGGGGCGTTTGTCCGGTTCGCCGGGCGGTCAGACCCGGCGGATGGTGGAGATCGGCAGGGTGTCGACCTTCATCGTCTTCACCACGTCACCGGTGCGCGGCGCGTGCACCACCAGGCCGTTGCCGATGTACATGCCCACGTGGTGCCGGTCGCTGTAGTAGACGACCAGGTCGCCCGGCTGCGCGTTGTGCCAGTCGGTGCCCACGTTCACGCCGTAGCTGCCCTGCGACTGCGAGGTGCGCGGCAGCGAGACGCCCGCCTGCTTGTACGCCCACACCATCAGGCCCGAGCAGTCGAAGGTGCTGGCCCCGGTGGCGCCCCAGACGTACGGCGAGCCCTGCTTGCCGAGCGCGGCCGCCACGGCGGTCGCCGCGTAGCCGCTGGCCTGCGGCAGGGTGCTCGGGTCGACCCGGGAGGCGCTGCGCGAGGCGCTGCCGCCGCTGCCCTGCAGGATCGCGGCCCGGTCGGCGGCGCTCAGCTTGGCCAGCAGCTTCTGCGCCTCGGCGAGCTTGCTGTTCACGTCGTTCTTGGCGTCGTTGAGCGCCTGGGTCTGGCTGTCCAGCTCGCTGAGGACCTGGGCGGCCTCCTGCTTCTGCTGGTCCAGGCGGCGCTGCTGGTCCTTGAGCGACTTCAGCGTCTCGGCCTGGGTGCTGGCGGCCTGGTCGAAGGAGGACGCCTTGGTGAGGTACTGGTCCGGGTCGGAGGAGAGCATCAGCTGCATCGACGGGTCGACGCCGCCCTGCCGGTACTGGTCGGCGGCCACCACCGAGAGCCCGGAGGCCAGTTCGGTCAACTGCTCCTGGCCGCGGGCCACCTGGTCCTGCAGGTCGGCGGCCTGCTTGCGCAGCTGGTCGGCCCGCTCCTTGGCGCCGTTGTACTTCTCGGCCGCCTGCTCCTGCTCCTCCAGCAGCTTGTCGACCTGCGCCTTGACCTCGTCCTTGTTCGGCTGGGCCGGGGCGGCGTGCGCGCTGGCCTGGGCCGTCAGGGCGACCGCGGTCGCGGCGGCGGCGGTGAACACGGAGATCCGCGCACGGCTCGGCTGCTTGGGACGGCGGTGGGAGGCCAAGGGGGTGCTCCTTCTTCCTGCTGGACTCACCCCAACGAGTGACAGTCCGGAATATAGGTTTGACGCCAGACCCTAGTGAAGTCCCCACCCCCGCGTCCACTCCCGAGGGGCTTCCGGCCCGCCCCGCACGACCCCCTTCACCGGACCGTCACACTCCGGCCGCCGGGCGGCCCCCTGACCTCGCCCCAGCCACCCGCTCAGCTGCGCGCCAGCCGGTTGAGCAGCAGCACCGAGGCCACCGGCCGGGCACCCGCCTTGCGCACCCCGTCCGCGACCTCCCGGTCCGCGGAGACCACCACCACCGGCCGCCCCTGCGGCTCGGCCCGCACCAGGCGGCGGATCAGCTCGTCCGCGGTCTCCCCGGTGCGGCTGAACCGCACCCGCACGCCGCGCGGCGGGGCCATGATCACCGGCACGTCCAGGTCCTGGCCGTCGAACACGCAGGTCACCTCGGCCTGGGTGCGCTGGGCCAGCATCGCCAGGCCGCCCAGCAGCCTCATCCGCTGCTGCTCCAGCGGCAGTTGGGGGTAGCCGGTCTTGGTGACGTTGTAGCCGTCCACCACCAGGTGCACCTGCGGGAGGGCCAGCAGCTGGTCCAGCAGCGCCGGGTCGTCCTCGGCCAGGCCGCGCCGGGCCACGTCGTGCGGCGAGGCCGAACCGGGCTCCACCGCCTCCACCAGGTCGGCCGGGCGCAGCGCCGTCACCGGCAGCGCCAGCTCCCGCTGCAGGCCCTGGGCCGACTGCAGCACGGTGTCCAGCAGCAGGCGCAGCCGCATGTCCTCCACGCTGCGGCCCTCGCGGGCGGTGCGCCGCCCGCTCTCCACCGCGGCCTCCAGTTCGGCGACCCGGTGCCGCAGCCGCCGGGCCTCGCTCTCGGCGGCGCTGCGCTCGGCGGCCGCGGTGGCCCGGGCCGCCTCCAGCTCCCCGAGCAGACGGCGGCTCTCGGCCTGCGCCCGCCGGGTGTCCGCCTCCAGCGAGCGGACCTTCTTGCGCAGCGACTCCGCCTCCTTGCGGACGCCCTCGGCCTCGGCCCGGTGCCGCTCCAGCTCGCCGCGGGCCGCGGCCCGGGCCTCCGCCAACTCCTCCTGGAGCCTCTCGGCGAGCCGGGCGGCCTCGGCGGCGGCCCCCTCGGCGTCGACCCGCTCGGCCGCCTCCCCCGCCTCCTCCACCAGCCGGGCCCAGCCGGACGGGCGGACCAGGTAGGCGGCGGCCGCGACGTCCATCGGGTCGGCGGCGGCCGGGACGGTGCCCGCCTCCAGCGCCTGCACCAGGTCGGGCTGGCCCAGCCGCAGCCGCTCGGCTATCCGGACCCGGAACGCCGGGTCGGACTCCAGCGCGGCGGCCAGCGCGGTCGCCGCGTACTTGGCCCGCCGGGCGGGGGTGAACTTGGCGTACGGGCGCAGCGAGGCGGGCAGTTCGCCCGGCGCGATGCCGCCGAGCGCGTCCGAGGCGATGCCGACCACCCGTCGGCGCACGCCCTCGGGCAGGGGGCGGCCGGTCGTCTCCGGATCGCCCGGCACGTCCGGGGCCGGGGCGGGCGCGGTCCCGTCCGTGCCCGCGGGCGCGTTCGCTGCCTCCGCCACTGTCCTCGGCTCCGATCCTGGTCCGGGCGGGGCCCTCCCGGCGGGTGCCGGGCGGGGCGCTGGGGTCCGCCGCTGCTGCAATTGTCCCGTCTACCGTGCCGCACCGACAGCACCCCGCCGACGAGTCCGCCCCGCGCCCCCGTCCGGGGCGGACGGGGGCGCGGGGCGGTCGGGTACGGCCTCAGCCCTGCGGGGCGTCGCCCTCCGCGGGCTCCTCGGCGCCCGGACGGGCCACCAGCTCGACCTGGTCGACGGCGTTGCACCAGCGGCAGCGCACCGACTCGATGGTCTCGGACAGCACCTGGGTCTCCTCGACCTTGGACTCGCCCGAGAGGTCGAAGTGCAGGAAGTCGGTCACCCGGGACGAACGGGTGACGTCGAACCGGGTCAGGTTGCCGCACAGGGTGCAGCGCCAGCGGGTCTCGGCGGTCGGCGCGGCAATGCTCATCAGTCTGGTCCCTCTCGGCTGGTCCCGGTTCCGGGCCTCCAGCCTATTGCCTGCCGCCGCACGGACGGATCACCGGTCCACAGCCCGGACGCTCACCCGGCCGGAGCAGCGCCCGGTGTCGCGGGTGCGCCCCCGAGGAATGCTGACCGGCATGGTGCTCTCCGCCCCCGCCCGGGCCGGTTCGCCGGCGGCCGAGCGGGCCACCGGCACCCCGGTCGCCACGTACCTGTTGATCGCGCTGGCCGCCCTGGTCATGCTGGTCGGCCCGGCCGGCCTGAACCCGCTGTACGGCAGCGGCGACGCCCGCGCCTGCGCCGAGCAGCGCTACGAGCACCGCTGGGGCGCCGTCCCGACCGAGTTGCTGGGCGGCCGCCCCCTGACGGCCGCCCAGCTGTCGGTGCTCCCCCCGGCGGCGCCCGGCTGCGTGCTTCCGGCCACCCCCGGCAAGATCCCCGAACTCTCGGTGCTGACCGCGCTGTTCGTCCACGCGGGCTGGCTGCACCTGATCGGCAACCTGCTGTTCCTGTTCGTCTTCGGCCCGGCCGTGGAGGCCCGGCTGGGCCGGGTCCGCTTCCTGATCGGCTACCTGGGGATCGGCTGCCTGGCCACCTACGGCTACGCGCTGGCCGAGGCGGGCACCCCGGACGCGGTGCGGGCGCTGGTCGGCGCGTCCGGCGCGATCGCCGGGGTGCTGGGCGCGTACCTGCGGCTGTACCCGAGGGGCCGGGTGACCGCGCTGGTGCCGCTGCTGCTGTTCCTGCCGCTGCGCTTCCCGGCCTGGCTGGTGCTCGGCCTGTGGTTCGTCCTGCAGTTCTGGTCGGTCACCTCCGGCGGCGACGGGGTGGCCTACCTGGTGCACGTGATCGGCTTCGTGACGGGCTGGTTGTTCGCGTGGGCCGCCCGTCCGTCGGGCGATACCCTGGGCGGACCTTCTCGAACAGGAGTCGCCCAGTGATCACCGCGATCGTCCTCATCAACACCGACGTCGACCGGATCCCCGAGATCGCCGAGGCGATCGCCGCGATCGAGGGCGTCAGCGAGGTCTACTCCGTCACCGGCACCTACGACCTGGTCGCGATGGTCCGGGTGCGCAACCACGAGGACCTGGCCGAGGTGATCCCCGGCCGCGTCAACAAGGTCCCGGGCGTCACCAACACCGAGACCCACATCGCCTTCCGCACCTACTCGCAGCACGACCTGGAGGCCGCGTTCTCGCTCGGCCTGGACGGCTGAGCCTCAGCCCTGCTGCCGGGTGTCGGCGACGCAGCGGCCGCCCTCGTTGCGGTAGCTCCACTTCGCGCCGTCGCTGACCAGCTCCCGCACCGCGGTGAGGAACCGGTCCAGGTGCTCGACGGGGGTCCCGGCGCCGAAGCTGACCCGGATCGCGTTCAGACTGCGCTCCCCCGGCAGCGACGGCTCCGGCGCCCCGCACTCGCTGGGAGCGGCCTCCTCCCCGCCCAGCAGGGTCCGCACCAGCGGGTGCGCGCAGAACAGCCCGTCCCGCACCCCGATGCCGTACTCGGCGGACAGCGCGGCCGAGAAGTGCGAGCTGTTCCAGCCGCGCACCACGAAGGACACCACGCCGACCCGGTCCGAGCCCTCGCCGAACAGGCTCAGCACCCGCACCTCGGGGATCGCCGCCAGGCCCTCGGTCAGCTTCGCCACCAGCGCCCGCTCCCGGGCCTCCAGCGCCTCGAAGCCCGCCTCGTCCAGCGCCCGGCAGGCCGAGGCGATCGCGTACGCGCCGATCACGTTCGGCGAACCGGCCTCGTGCCGGGCCGGGCCGGTGTGCCATTCCACCGCGACCGAGCCGTCCAGCTCGCGGGCCACCGTCCGGCTCGCCCCGCCGCCGGCCAGGTACGGCTCGGCCGCGTCCAGCCAGTCCGAGCGGCCCGCCAGCACCCCGGCGCCGAACGGCGCGTACAGCTTGTGGCCGGAGAACGCCACCCAGTCGACGTCCAACTCCCGCACCGAGACCCGGTGGTGGGGCGCCAGCTGGGCCGCGTCCAGCACCACCCGGGCGCCGTGGCGGTGGGCGACCGCGGTCAGCTCCTTGACCGGCCACAGCTCGCCGGTGACGTTCGACGCGCCGGTCACGCAGAACAGCTTCGGCCCCTCGGCCGCGCCCAGCAGCGCCTCCTCCAGCGCCGACACCGCCTCCGCGTGCGAACGCGGCGCCCGCAGGTAGCGCACCGTCAGGCCCTCGCGGCGCCACGGCAGCAGCGAGGCGTGGTGCTCGGTCTCGAACGCGAAGACCTCGGTCCCGGCCGGGAGCGCCCCCGCCAGCAGGTTCAGCGAGTCGGTGGTCGCCCGGGTGAACACCACCTGGTCGCCGTCGCGCAGGTCCAGGAACCCGGCGACGGTCCGCCGGCTCTGCTCGAACAGGTCGGTCGACAGCTGCGACAGGTACCCGGCCCCGCGGTGCACCGACCCGTAGTACGGCGCGTACGCCGCGACGTCGTCCCACACCCGCTTCAGCGCCGGGGCACTCGCCGCGTAGTCCAGCGCCGCGTACCCGACCTTCTCCCCGGACGCCAGCGGAACCTCGACGTCCCCGCCCAGCACGGCCAGCGGCTCGCAGATCTCGGTGGCAACGGACATGGGTGCACTCCTCCACGGGGTCAGGACCCCGGAGGTGCGACACCGGAAGTCCGCGCTTGCCACGCGGACCTGTCGCCGCGCAGCCCGGTCCTCACCCAGGGCACCCCGCCACGGACGGAGGGTTGCCGGACAGCCAGCTGGGGCTTCGCGCTGTCACTCATGACCTGGCGAAGAGATTACACGAACCCCGCCCCGTCTCAACCCCCGTCCACATCCCGGAACACCCTTCGGCAGACGAGCACGCACCATCAGGGGCTCGGGGAACGGCAGAGCCCCATCAGGGGCTCGGGGAACGGCGAGTCCGTGCTGCTGGCGGCCGGAGCCCATCGGAGGTCCGCGCCGCTTCGGGCCGCAGTAACAGAACCCGAAGCCACCGCACGCACCGGCAGTGCACCGCCAGCAGCCCCGAGCTCGCCGTTCCCCGGGCCCCTGATGTCGCGCCTCGCCGTTCTCCCCGGGCCCCTGAAGGTACCTGCGCCGCTACGCGTGCGTGGCCTCCGCCCAGCGCTTCAGCAGCGCCCCCGCCGCGCCGGAGTCGATCGCCGCCGCCGTCCGCACCATCGCCGCCGCGATCTGCTCGGTGAGCGGCGCGTCCGTCAGCTCCAGCGCGACCAGCGCGGCCGCGCTGTTGAGCAGGACGGCGTCCCGCACCGCCCCGCGCTCGCCGCCCAGCACCCGGCGGGCGACCTCCGCGTTGTACTCGGGGTCGGCGCCGCGCAGCGCCTCGATCCCGACCAGCTCGATGCCGACCTCGCGCGGGTCGAACCGGGTCTCGGTGACCCCGCCGTCCCGGATGACCCACACGTTCGAGGTGGTGGTGACGGTCAACTCGTCGAGCCCGTCGTCACCCCGGAAGACCAGCCCCTGGGCGCCGCGCCGGGCCAGGACCCCGGCGATCAGCCCGGCGAGGCGGGTGTCGAAGCAGCCGATGGCGTGCGAGGTGACCTTGGCCGGGTTGGTGAGCGGGCCGAGGATGTTGAAGACCGTGGGGACGGCCAGCTCGGCGCGCGCCTGGGCGGTGTGGCGCATCGAGGGGTGGAACTTCGCGGCGAAGCAGAAGGTCAGGCCGACCTCCTCGGCCACCGCCGCGACCCGCTCCGCGGAGAGTTCCAGGTTGACCCCGAGCCGGCCGAGCACGTCCGAGGAGCCGGAGGCCGAGGAGGAGGCCCGGTTGCCGTGCTTGACGACCTTCGCCCCGGCCGCGGCGGCGACCACCGCGGACATGGTGGAGATGTTGACGGTCCTGGCCCGGTCGCCGCCGGTGCCGACGATGTCGACCGCCGGGCCGGGGATGTCCAGCGGCAGGGCGTGCGCGTACATCGTCTCGACCAGGCCGGCGATCTCCTCGACCGTCTCGCCCTTGCCGCGCATGGCGACCAGGAACCCGGCCACCTGGACGGGGCTGGCCTCGCCGTTCATGATCCGGTCCATCGCCCAGGCGGTGTCGGCCTGGGCGAGGTCGTTGCCCTGCAGCAGCGAGCTCAGCAGGTCCGGCCAGGTGCGGACCACCTGCGCGGGGTCGCTACCGCCGTTCGCAGAGTGCGCGTTCACCATGGCCGACTCCAGCTCTCGTCTACGTCCCAGAGGAATGGACGTCAGCCTATCGAGCGAGCGGGGACGGCCGCCCGGGGTTGCCGTCCCCTTCTCTCCAGTTGAGACGCTGCGGCGGGAGGGTCGGCGGGTCAGCGCCCCGCGGGTGCGCGCCGGGCGAGCCGGGCCCGCAGCAGCGCGGTCGCGGCGTCGGCGAGGGCGACCGGGTCGACGGGGTGCGAGATGGCGGCGTCGGCCCGGCTCCAGGCGGCGAGCCAGGAGTCCTGCGGGCGGCCGATCACGACCAGGACCGGCGGGCAGCCGTAGATCTCGTCCTTCAGCTGCCGGGTCAGGCCGAGCCCGCCGGCCGGGACGGCCTCGCCGTCCAGGACGCAGAGGTCGATCCCGCCCTTCTCCAGGGCGCGCAGCACCGCGGGCGCGGTGGCGCACTCCAGGTACTCGAGGGCGGGGACGTCCGCGGCGGGCCGCCTGCCGAGGGCGAGGGTCACCTGCTCACGGGTGTTGCGGTCGTCGCTGTAGACGAGAACGGTGAGCGTCTCGTCGGAGTGCTGCGCCATGGCCCCTGCTTCCTGGTGCTCGTCCTCTTATATGTGTGCCCATGCCGGGCGGCCCCGACCGAACGGCCCAGTGTGACCCGGGCCACGTCCTGGGACGGATGCTACTCCCGCGGGCCCGTCCTGCGGAGACCCCGGCGCGATCTCGCTCAAGCCGCCGCGCCCCGGGGTCACCCCGCCGGCCCAGCGCGCTCACCCGTCCGAACAACCGTCAGAAAACGGACGGTGCGCGAGGCGGGCATACCTCACGCACCGGACACTCCGAGGGAGACCCCCCGGCGTGAAGACGGAATAAGGGACCGACATAATGTCCGTCGTGGCGACAGCAACAGCAACAGAAACCGGACACGCGCACGGAGCGGTCAACAGGCCGAACCTGGTCAGCGTCGGAACCATTGTCTGGCTGAGCTCGGAGCTGATGTTCTTCGCGGCCCTGTTCGCGATGTACTTCACCCTCCGCTCGGTCAAGGGTGCCGAGTTCTGGCACGAGAAGGCCAGTGCCCTCAACGTGCCGTTCTCCTCGGTCAACACCACGATCCTGGTGCTCTCCTCGCTCACCTGCCAGCTCGGCGTCTTCGCCGCCGAGCGCGGTGACGTGAAGAAGCTGCGCTCGTGGTTCACGATCACCTTCGTGATGGGCGCCATCTTCATCGGCGGCCAGATCTTCGAGTACACCGAGCTGGTCAAGAAGGACGGCCTGTCGCTGTCCTCGGACCCGTACGGCACGGTGTTCTACCTGACCACCGGCTTCCACGGACTCCACGTGACGGGTGGTCTGATCGCCTTCCTGCTGGTCCTCGGTCGGACCTACGCGGCGCGGCGCTTCACGCACGAGCAGGCCACCGCGGCGATCGTGGTGTCGTACTACTGGCACTTCGTCGACGTCGTGTGGATCGGCCTGTTCGCGACCATCTACCTGATCAAGTAACAGCCGCCCCGCCCCTGACCCGGCGTCACCTCGACGCCTGGGCGTCAGGGGCAGGCTGCTGCCGACCAGATCCTGACACCGGGGTTATTCCGTGAAAAAGCTCTCCGCACGACGGCGCCACCCACTGGCGGCGGTCGTCGTCCTACTTCTCGCCCTGGCGGCCACCGGGGGGCTCTACGCCGCTTTCGCGCCCGCCGAGAAGGCACAGGCCGACAGCTCTGCGCAGTCGCTCGCCATCGACGAGGGCAAGAAGCTCTTCGCCGTCGGCTGCTCCTCCTGCCACGGCCTGAACGGCCAGGGCACCTCCGACGGCCCGTCGCTGGCCGGCGTCGGCTCGGCCGCGGTCGACTTCCAGGTCGGCACCGGCCGCATGCCGGCCCAGCAGCCGGGTGCGCAGGTCCCGCGCAAGAAGGTCGTCTACTCCCAGACCGAGATCGACCAGCTGGCCGCCTTCGTGGCCTCGCTCGGCCCCGGCCCGGTCGCTCCGGACAGCAAGCAGTACCAGCCCTCCGACAACCCGGCGACCAACGCCGAGCAGGTGGCCAAGGGCGGTGAGCTGTTCCGCACCAACTGCGCCCAGTGCCACAACTTCGCCGGCAAGGGCGGCGCGCTGACCAACGGCAAGTACGCCCCGTCCCTGGAGGGCGTGGACGCCAAGCACATCTACGAGGCCATGCAGACCGGCCCGCAGAACATGCCGTCCTTCCCCGACACCACCATGCCGGAGGAGCAGAAGCGCGAGATCGTGGCGTTCGTCCGCCACACGAACGACGAGCCCAACCAGGGCGGTCTCGCCCTGGGCAGCCTCGGCCCGGTGACCGAGGGCCTGTTCGGCTGGATCTTCGGTCTCGGCACGCTGATCGTCATCGCGATCTGGGTCGCCGCCCACACCACCAAGGCCAAGAAGTCATGAGCCACGACATGTCAGAGAACCTGCCGGAGGCGCACGCCGCCTCCCACGGCACGGACGTCGTCACCCACGACGACCCGTTCGCCGACCCGGGCCTGCCGGCCCACGAACCGCGCCGGACCGACATCGACGAGCGGGCCGCCAAGCGGGCCGAGCGCCAGGTGTCGCTGCTGTTCGTGGTCTCGATGCTGGCGACCGTCGGCTTCATCGCGTCCTACGCGTCGATCGACGCCGACAAGATCGTCTACATCTTCCCGCTGGGCCACGTCAGCGCGCTGAACTTCGCCCTGGGCACCACCCTCGGCGTCGCGCTGTTCTGCATCGGCGCGGGCGCGGTCCACTGGGCCCGCACCCTGATGTCGGACCACGAGCTGCCGGCCGAGCGTCACCCGATCGAGGCCGACGACGAGGTCCGCAACGACGTCATCGAGCAGTTCAAGACCGGTGCCGCGGAATCCGGCTTCGGCCGCCGCAAGATGATCCGCAACACCCTGATCGGCTCGATGGCCCTGGTGCCGCTGTCCGGCCTGGTGCTGCTGCGCGACCTCGGCCCGCTGCCGGAGAAGAAGCTCCTGCACACCGGCTGGGACAAGGCGAAGCCGAGCCAGCCGATCCGCCTGGTCAACATGAACACCGACACGGCCATGAAGCCCGAGGACATCCTCCAGGGCTCGCTGACCTTCGCGAAGCCCGAGGGCCTCGAGGAGTCGGCCGAGGACTTCCAGCAGCAGATCGCCAAGGACGCCCTGATGCTCATCCGGATCGCCCCGGAGGACATCAAGGACGACAAGTCCCGGGCGAAGGGCTTCGAGGGCATCCTCGCCTACTCGAAGATCTGCACCCACGTCGGCTGCCCGATCTCGCTGTACGAGCAGCAGACCCACCACGCGCTCTGCCCCTGCCACCAGTCGACCTTCGACCTGGCGGACGGCGCTCGCGTCATCTTCGGCCCGGCCGGCCACCCGCTGCCGCAGCTGAAGATCACCACCGATGAGGAGGGCTTCCTGGTCGCCACCGGCGACTTCGACGAGCCCGTCGGCCCGAGCTACTGGGAGCGTCCGCGATGAGTTCCGCAAGCGGCACCAGGAGCAGTGCCTCCAAGCCGGCCAGCACCCGTGCCAAGCCCGCCAACAAGGCCGAGGCGACCGCCGACTGGGTGGACGGCCGACTGGGGATCTACTCCCTGGCCAAGGCCAACCTGCGCAAGATCTTCCCGGACCACTGGTCCTTCATGCTCGGTGAGATCTGCCTCTACAGCTTCATCATCATCATCCTCACGGGTGTGTACCTGACGCTGTTCTTCAAGCCGAGCATGGCGGAGACCGTCTACCACGGCACCTACCTGCCGCTGAACGGCATCAAGATGTCGGAGGCGTACGCCTCCACGGTGAACATCAGCTTCGAGGTCCGCGGCGGTCTGCTGATCCGCCAGATCCACCACTGGGCCGCGCTGGTCTTCGTGGCCGCGATGTTCGTCCACATGATGCGCGTCTTCTTCACCGGCGCGTTCCGCAAGCCGCGCGAGATCAACTGGCTGTTCGGCTTCCTGCTGCTGTGCCTGGGCTTCTTCGACGGCTTCTTCGGCTACTCGCTGCCGGACGACCTGCTGTCGGGCACCGGCATCCGCTTCATGGAGGGCGCGATCCTGGCGGTGCCGATCGTCGGCACCTACATCCAGATGTTCCTGTTCGGCGGCGAGTTCCCGGGCACCGACATCATCCCGCGCTTCTTCACCATCCACGTGCTGCTCATCCCGGGCATCATGCTGGGCCTGCTGGTGGCGCACCTGATCCTGGTCTTCTACCACAAGCACACCCAGTGGGCGGGCCCGGGCAAGACCGAGAAGAACGTCGTCGGCATGCCGCTGATGCCGGTCTACATGGCGAAGGCCGGTGGCTTCTTCTTCCTGGTCTTCGGCATCATCGCGGTGATGTCCGCGGTCGCCACGATCAACCCGGTGTGGGCGTACGGCCCGTACCGTCCGGACCAGGTGTCGACCGACGCCCAGCCCGACTGGTACATGGGCTTCGCCGAGGGCCTGATCCGCTTCATGCCGGGCTGGGAGATCTCCGTCTGGGGCGGCCACACGCTGAACCTGGGCGTGTTCATCCCGCTGATGATCTTCCCGCTGGTGCTGGTCGCGATCGCGGTGTGGCCGTTCCTCGAGTCCTGGGTCACCGGCGACAAGCGCGAGCACCACATCCTGGACCGCCCGCGCAACGCCCCGGTCCGCACCGCGTTCGGCGCGGCCTGGATCGCGCTGTACCTGGTCCTGCTGGTCGGCGGTGGCAACGACCTGTTCGCCACCCACCTGCACATGTCGATCAACACGATCACCTACTCGGTCCGCGTCGGCTTCTTCGTGGTCCCGGTCATCACCTTCATCGTCACCAAGCGCTGGTGCCTCGGCCTGCAGCGCCGCGACAAGGAGAAGGTGCTGCACGGGCGCGAGTCCGGCATCATCAAGCGCCTGCCGCACGGTGAGTTCGTCGAGGTCCACACCCCGCTGGCGCAGAAGGACCTGCACACCCTCACCGCCCACGAGCAGCCCCAGCCGCTGGAGCTGCCCGCCGAGACGGACGAGAACGGTGTGGCCCGCAAGGCCGGCGTGATCGCCAAGACCCGGGTGAAGCTCTCCGAGGGCTTCTACGGCGAGGGCAACCAGATCGCCAAGCCCACCACCGAGGAGTACCACGAGATCACCAGCGGCCACGGCCACCACTGATCCCGTGTAGCTGTCACGCCACGTCAGAACCCCCCACCGGTCCCGGCCGGTGGGGGGTTCTGGCATGCCGGGGGCGGCGGCGCGGCGCCCTGTTATGTTGACCGGGTGCACCTGGTGATCGACGCCCAGTCCCCCGTCCCGCCCTACGAGCAGGTCCGCGCGCAGATCGCCGACCTGGCGCGCACCGGCGAGCTCCCGGTCGGCCTGAAGCTCCCCACCGTCCGCGCCCTCGCCGAGCGGCTCGGCCTCGCCGCGAACACGGTGGCCCGCGCCTACCGCGAGCTGGAGGCGGACGGCGTGGTCGAGACCCGCGGCCGGGCCGGCACCACCGTCGCCGCCACCGGCGACACCGCGCACCGCCTGGCCGCCGCTGCCGCCGCCGAGTACGCGGCCCGCGCCGCCCGCCTCGGCCTGACCCGCGACGAGGCCCTCGCCGCCGTCGCCAACGCCCTCGGCGTGGCCTACCGCTGACCGGCCCCGGGAACGCGGCGGGGGGGGGGGGGGGGGGGGGGGGGGGGGGGGGGGGGGGGGGGGGGCGGGGGGCCCGCGGGGGGGGGGGGCGCCGGCGCGCGCGGGGGGCCGCCCGGCGCCCGCCCCCGGCGCGGCGGGCGCCCCCCCCCCGGCCCCCCCGGGGGCCCCCCCCCCCGCCGCCGTCCGCGGGGCCTCAGAGCGCCCGGTGGGTGACCTCCCCGCCGAGCACCGTCATCAGCACCGGCAGCCGCGCCAGTTCGGCGTCCGGCACCGTCAGCGGGTCGTCCGCCAGCACCGTCAGGTCGGCCCGGTGGCCGGGGGCGAGGCGTCCGGCGCGGTCCTCCTCGCCCGCCGCCCAGGCCGGGGCGAGGGTGTAGCCGACGAGCGCCTGCAGCGGGGTGAGGGCCTGACCGGGCAGGTGCGGGGGCTGGTCCAGGTCGCGGCTGGGGCGCCGGTGGCGGGCCCCGGCCATCACGCCGAGCGGTTCGAAGGGCGCGATCGGCCAGTCCGAGCCGAGGACGAGCCGGGCTCCGGCGGCGGCCAGGTCGCGGCAGCGGAAGGCCCGGTTGGCGCGTTCCTCGCCGAGCCGCCGGGACCAGTTGTCGGTGTGGTCGGCCCGGGTGTAGTCGGTGCAGTGAGTGGGCTGCATGGAGGCGGTGACGCCCAGGGCGGCGAACCGGGCGACGGTGTCGTCGGGCACCGTCTCGACGTGCTCGACCCGGTGCCGGGCGCCCGCCCCGTGCTCGGCGACGGCCCGCTCGACCGCGTCCAGGACGTGACGGACGGCGGCGTCCCCGATCGCGTGGGTGGCGGTGGGCACCCCGGCGCGGTGGAGTTCGCCGATCACCCGGGTGTACGCGGCGGGGTCGGGCCAGAACGCGCCGGTGGACTCGCCGTGGCAGTCGGGGTGTTCGAGCCAGGCGGTGCCGTTGTCGATGGTGCCGTCCATGAACAGCTTCGCCCCCTCGACCCGCCAGCGCCGTCCGCCCGTGCCCTGGCGCCGGACGAGTTCGGCCAGCTCCGCCGGGCCCGCGCCGGGCTGCACCCAGGGGGCGATCCGCAGCCGCAGCGGGAGCTGTCCGCGCTCCTCCAGGGCGGCGTAGACGGCCAGGCTCTCGCCGTTGGCGTCCATCGCGTGGCCGCCGGTGAGGCCCGCCGCGGCCATCCGCCGCAGCACGTCGGCGCTGGCCCGGCAGAGTTCCTCGAAGCTCGGACGGGGGGCGACGGCCTCGACGAGCTCGCAGGCGGCGTCCTCCAGCAGCAGGCCGGTGGGGCGGCCGGAGGCGTCGCAGACCACCTCGGCCGAGCCCTGGTCGAAGCGGCGCGGCCCGTCGATCCCGGCCAGCTCCAGGGCCCGGCGGCTGACCAGCATCGAGTGCGCGTCGAACAGGTCGATCGCGGCGGGGACGCCGTCCAGCACCGGCCCCACGCTGTCGGCCGAGACCGGCAGGCCGCCGAAGGCGTTCGGGTCGAGGCCCCAGCCGCGCAGCCACTGCCCGTCCTTCAACTCCCGCCGGGCGGCGGCCAGTTCGGCCCGCAGCCCGGCCAGGTCGGTGCAGCCGGAGAGGTCCGCTCCGGCGGTGCGCTCGGCGCCCGAGACGGGGTGCAGGTGGCCGTCCACCAGCCCGGGGACGACCACCGCGCCGTCCAGGTCGACCGTCTCGGCGCCGCTCCCGCGCCCGCCGTCCGGCCCGAACCCGGCGATCCGGCCGCCGCTCAGGGTGAGCGTGTCGTGCGGCAGGAAGGCCCCGCTGCCGGGGTCGAGCAGCCGGGCGTTGGTCAGGACGAGGTCGGGGTGCACGGGGGGCTCCTCAGCGGTGGTGCGGTCGGTGCGGGGTGCCGAGCGCCCCGGCCGGGAGGCCGAGTTCGCGTTCGGCGAGGGCGTGCGCCATGCCGGTGACCGCCGCGGGTCGTCCGGTGCGGTCGGTGTTGGCGTGCGCCCCCAGGCCGTCCAGGACGACCAGGAGCTGGATCGCGGTGACGTGCGGGTCCGGGGTGCGGAACTCCCCGGCCGCGACGCCCTCGCGCAGCAGCGCCGTCAGCGCGTCCCGCCAGCGCGCCTCCTGCTGGCCGACCCGCTCCCGCAGGGCGGGGCGGAACCGGCTGAGGTGGCGGGCGTTCAGCCACAACCGGCTCAGCTCGTCGTAGCGCGGCCCCTCGGTGCGTTCGAGGAAGCGGGCCAGCCGCCGCACCGCCGGGAGGGCGGCGTCGGCGTCGGGCAGCAGGTCGGCCAGTTCGCCGCTCGCGGCGGTGCCGAAGGCCTCGGCGACCAGTTCCTCGGCGACCGGGAAGTAGTGGCTGATCAGCCCGGGGCGGACGTCCAGCTCCTCGGCGACCCGCCGCATCGTGATGCACTCCAGGCCCTCGGCGAGGGCGATCCGGGCCGCGGTGGCCACGATCTCCGCCCGCCTGGCCTCGGGGTTCTTGCGCACCCGTTTCGGCTGGACGCTTGACGACATGCCCCGCACGCTATTGGATGTGCGACCAATAGACAAGCCGCCTTCCGCATCGGCCGCTCCCGCACCGCCGACCGCACCGGCACCCGCACTCGAAACCTCGGAGGACTCCATGGAATCCACGATTCCAGACCCCCACACGGAGCTCCCCACTCCCCCGCCCACGGCCGACCGGGCCGGACGGATCGAGGCCCACGGCATCGACCACATCCCCGACTCCGAGCGCCACGGCCGCCCCCGCGACCTGTTCGCCGTCTGGGCCGCCCCCAACGTCAGCTACCTCAACCTGGTGGTCGGCGGCACCCTGGTGCTGATCGGGCTCGACCTGTGGCAGTCGCTGGCCGTCATCGTGGTCGGCAACCTGCTCTGGGCCGGCGTCGGCCTGCTCGCCGTCAGCGGCCCGGCCGCGGGCGCCCCCAGCGAGGTGATCATGCGGGCCATGTTCGGCGTCCGCGGCAACCGGGTGAACATCGCCGTCACCGGCTGGCTGGTCTCGGTCTGCTACCTGGCCCTCAACTGGGCCGCCGCCTCGCTCGCCGCGTTCGGCCTCGCCGAACGGGCCGGCCTCGCCCCCGGCACCCCGCTCAAGGTCCTGGTCATCGCCTCGATCGCGGCCGCCACCCTGGCCATCTCGGTCTACGGCCACGCCACCATCGTCCGGCTGTACGGGCCCTTCACCCTCGTCCTCACCGCGGTCTTCCTGCTGCTCACCGGCTACCTGCTGACCGGCGGCCACACCGACTGGCACTACCGGCCCGCCGAACCCCTGCACGGCGGCGCCCTGGTCGCCGCCCTGGCCGGCGGCACCGCGCTGATCGCCTCCGCGCCGCTCTCCTACTCCACCAGCGCCGACTTCTCCCGCTACCTCCCCCGCACCGCCTCCCCCCGCGCGGTGGCCGGCTGGACGGCGCTCGGCGCCTTCGTCCCCAGCGTGCTGTTCACCGCGCTGGGCACCCTCGCCGCCACCACCCTCGACATGACCGACCCCCAGGCCGCCCTCACCGCCGTCCTCCCCGGCTGGCTGCGACCGCTCTTCCTGCTCGCCGTCGTGCTCAGCGCGGTCGCCAACAACGCCATGACCGCCTACTCCTCCGGCCTCGCCCTCCAGGCCGTCGGCCTGCGCATCCGCCGCTCCCGCAGCGTCGCCCTGGACGGGGCGCTCGGCGTCGCGCTGACCCTGTACGCGCTGCTGGTCTCCAACTTCCTCGACACCGTCAACAACGTGCTGGAGCTGATGGTCGCCCTGACCGGCCCCGTGATGGCCGTCTACGCCGCCGACATCCTGCTGCGCCGCAACCGCTACCACGGCCCCGACCTCACCGACGAGACCCCCGGCTCCCCGCACTGGTACTCCCACGGCGTCAACCCGGCCGGAGCCGCCGCCCTCCTGCTCGGCACCGCCGCCGCGACGCTCTGCCTCGCCACCCCGGTCTTCACCGGCGCCCTGGCCCGCCTCGCCGGGGGCACCGACCTGTCCCTCCCGGCCGGCATGCTCACCGCCGCCGCCACCTACTGGCTGCTCGCGCGCCGCGCCCGCGCCCGCGCCGCATAGCCCCGTCCGGCCGAACGGCGAGGTCCCCGCATCCCTGTCAGGGGTGCGGGGACCTCGCCGCGCGTCACCGGCCGGCGCCGGCCGACGGGCTCGGGCCGGTGTTCACCGACGGGCTCGGCGTCGCGTTCACCGCCTCCGCCGGGGCCGTGCTGACCGGCTTGCCCAGCGCGCTGTGCTTCACGTACTCGTCGAAGCCGATGTTCCAGTCGCCGAAGCCGTTGCCGAACGGCTCCATCTCGTGGCCCTTGCTGTTGACCACCTGCACGATGTCACCGACGCGGGTGTTGTCGAAGAACCACTTCGCCTCGTCAGTGCTCATCCCGGTGCAGCCGTGGCTGACGTTCTCCTTGCCCTGCGCCCACACCGACCACGGCGCGGCGTGGACGTACTCGCCGCTCCAGGTGACCCGGGTGGCCCACTTCACGTCCAGGTCGTAGGCCTCGCTGCTGCCCGCCGCGATGCCGATGGTCTCGCTGCTCATCCGGACGTCGGACTCCTGGCCCAGCACCACCTTGACGCCGTTGCGGGTGTCGAAGCCGGGCTTGCCGGTGGTGACCGGGATGGTCTTCACCACCTCGCCGTTGCGCTTGTACGTCAGCTGGTCGGTGCCGGCGTCGACCAGCGCCTCGACCCGGTCGCCGGTGCGCAGGGCCAGGCTCTGCTGCTCGCCTCCGTAGACGCCGTCGGAGATCCGGATGCCGGGCAGGTCGTAGGCGAGCTTGACGGTGGTGTTGGCGGGCCAGTACTCCTGCGGCCGGAAGTGCAGGTTCTCGTCGTCGACCCAGTACCAGGCGCCGGTGACCGCGGGCTGCGAGGTGACGGTGAGGCCGCGTTCGATCTGCTGCCGGGCCGCCGGGTCGGTGACCGCCTCGGAGAGTTTGACGGTGAGCGGCTGGCCGACGCCGTAGACGCCGCTGCCCGAGCTGTCGGGGCCGAGCTCGGCGGTGACGACGTGCTGCGCCTCCGCGGTGCTGAAGGTGGCGTCGGTCTCGCCGTGGCCGCCCTTGCCGTCCTCGGCCGCGACCTTGACGGTGTACGCGGCCCCGGCCCGGAGCGGGTCGGTGGTCTGCCAGTGCTGCTGGTCTGCGGCGAGCTCACCGGCCACCGGTTTTCCGTCGGGGCCGGTGACGGTGACGGCGGCGAGCCTGTTGCTGCCGTCCGTGGTGACGCTGAACGCCTTCGCTGGGTCGGCCTTCTCCCCGGCGGCCGAGGTGTGGATCAGCGGGGCCACGTCGATCTGACGGGCCGTTTCCTTCTCCGACGTGCCGCCGGACGAACAGGCGGCGGCGGGGGTGAGCACCAGCATCGCGGCCAGTGCGGTCCGGCGGGAGCCGGATATCCGAGAGCCCTTCAACGGAACCTCCCAGGGGTATGAACCTGCCCAGAGCCTAGGAAGACGTCACCCGGTCGGCACTCCGGGTAACCCGGGCGGGGGATGACGCCCGGTAACCCGGGGAACGACGGCGGGGGGGGGGGGCCCCCCCGGGGGGGGGGGCCCCCCCCCGGGGCGGGGGGGGGGGGGCGGGCCCGGCCCCCCCCGCGGGGGGGGGGGGGGGCGGGGGGGGGCCAAAACACCCCCCCCCCACCCGACACCCCCACCCGGGGGCCCCCCGGGGGTACCCGGGGGGGGGTGCTCCCCCGCGGACCCGGGGGCCCCGGCGGGGGCCGGGCCCCCCCGGGGGGGGGCCCCCCCCCCGCCGTGCGGCTCGCGCGGCTCGCGCGCTCCGGAACCTACTGGTTCTGGTTCTCGCCGCGGTAGAACTCGAAGACCCAGCCGAACAGGCCGATCAGGATGATCGGGAGCGACCAGTACAGCAGCCACCAGCCGAAGATGACGCCCAGGAAGGCCAGCGCGCCACCGATCGCCAGGGAGAGCGGCTGCCAGCTGTGCGGAGCGAAGAAGCCCACCTCGCCGGCGTCGTCCGAGACCTGGGCCTCGGGGTTGTCGCCCGCACCGGTGTCCACCCGCTTGGCGGTGAACGCCAGGTAGAAGCCGATGAAGGCGGCCAGGCCGAAGGCCAGGAAGAGCGCGGTGGTGCCCGCGGCCTCCAGGCCGTGGTCCGACTTACTGGTCCAGACCATGTAGGTGATGGCGATGGCCAGGATGAACACGGCCAGACCGGCGAAGATCTTTCCCTGTTCCTTCATCGGGCGTCACCCTCATTCTTGCCCTTGCCCAGCGACGGACGGTCGTACTGCGCGGGGGTCACACCCTCGAAGTGCTTGGCCGGCTCGCCGTGGTTCTCCAGGTAGTCCAGCGCGGCGATCTCCGGGTGGTGCAGGTCGAAGGCCGGGGACTCGGAGCGGATCCGCGGCAGGGTGGTGAAGTTGTGCCGCGGCGGCGGGCAGGAGGTCGCCCACTCCAGCGAGCGGCCGTAGCCCCAGGGGTCGTCGACGTTGACCTTCTCGCCGTACTTGGCGGTCTTCCAGACGTTGTAGAGGAACGGCAGGATCGACAGGCCGAGCAGGAACGAGCCGATGGTCGAGACGGTGTTCAGGGTGGTGAAGCCGTCCGAGGCCAGGTAGTCGGCGTAGCGACGGGGCATGCCCTCGGCGCCCAGCCAGTGCTGGACCAGGAAGGTGGTGTGGAAGCCGACGAACAGCGTCCAGAAGGTGATCTTGCCGAGGCGCTCGTCCAGCATCTTGCCGGTCATCTTCGGCCACCAGAAGTGGAAGCCGGCGAACATCGCGAAGACGACGGTGCCGAACACCACGTAGTGGAAGTGCGCGACGACGAAGTACGAGTCCGAGACGTGGAAGTCGATCGGCGGGGAGGCCAGCAGCACGCCGGTCAGGCCGCCGAACAGGAAGGTGACCAGGAAGCCGACCGTCCAGAGCATCGGGGTCTCGAAGCTCAGCGAGCCCTTCCACATGGTGCCGACCCAGTTGAAGAACTTCACACCGGTCGGGACCGCGATCAGGAAGGTCATGAACGAGAAGAACGGCAGCAGCACCTGTCCGGTCACGTACATGTGGTGCGCCCACACCGTCACCGAGAGGCCGGCGATGGCGATGGTCGCGGCGATCAGGCCGGAGTAGCCGAACATCGGCTTGCGGCTGAACACCGGGATGATCTCGGAGACGATGCCGAAGAACGGCAGCGCGATGATGTAGACCTCGGGGTGGCCGAAGAACCAGAACAGGTGCTGCCAGAGCAGCGCTCCGCCGTTCGTCGGGTCGAAGACGTGCGCCCCGAACTTGCGGTCGGCCTCCAGGGCGAACAGCGCGGCCGCGAGGACCGGGAAGGCCAGCAGGACCAGCACGGCGGTCAGCAGGACGTTCCAGACGAAGATCGACATCCGGAACATCGTCATGCCGGGCGCGCGCATGCAGATGATCGTGGTGATGAAGTTGACCGCGCCGAGGATGGTGCCGAAGCCGGAGAAGGCCAGACCCATGATCCACATGTCGGCGCCGACGCCCGGCGAGCGGACCGCGTCCGACAGCGGCGAGTAGGCGAACCAGCCGAAGTCGGCCGCGCCCTGCGGGGTGACGAAGCCGGCCACCGCGATGACCGAGCCGAACAGGTACAGCCAGTAGGCGAACATGTTCAGGCGCGGGAAGGCGACGTCGGGGGCGCCGATCTGGAGCGGCATGATCCAGTTGGCGAAGCCCGCGAACAGCGGGGTGGCGAACATCAGCAGCATGATCGTGCCATGCATGGTGAACGCCTGGTTGAACTGCTCGTTCGACAGGATCTGCGTCCCCGGACGGGCCAGCTCGGCACGCATGACCAGGGCGAGCACGCCACCGATCAGGAAGAAGGCGAACGAGGTCGCCAGGTACATCGTGCCGATCGTCTTGTGGTCAGTGGTGGTCAGCCACTTGATGATCGCGTTGCCCGGCTTGCGCACCCGCGGAGTCCCCGAGGTGACGGCCCCGGCTCCCCCACCGGCCGCGGCGGGCTCGTTGAGGATGGTCACTTCTCTTCACTACTTCCCGTGGTGGGGAGGATGCCTGCGGGAACCGCGCCGGCCTGGCCCTTGTCGCGGAGGTCCTTGAGGTGCTGCTGGTAGTCGGCGGCCGACACGACCTTCACGTTGAACAGCATCCGCGAGTGGTCGACACCGCAGAGCTCGGCGCACTTGCCGCGGTAGGTACCGAGGGCGGTCGGGGTGACCTGGAACTCGTTCACCACGCCGGGCACGACGTCCATCTTCATCATGAAGTTGACGGGCCAGAAGTCGTGGATGACGTCGTTCGAGGTCAGCCGGAACTTCACGGTCTCGTTGATCGGCAGGTAGAGCGTCGGGGGCTCCTTGGTGCTGCCGACCTCGTACGCGGCGGTGGTGCTCGCCGGGTCCGGGATCTCGGAGTTCTCGTAGTTGAACGCCCAACTCCACTGGAAGCCCACCACGTTGATGGTGTGCTGCGGCTTGGCGTCGACCTTCGTCAGGGTGGCCTCGTCGCGGGCGACGAAGTAGAACAGCACCGAGACGATGACGAGGGGGACCGCGGTGTACAGCGCCTCGATGGGCACGTTGTACCGGGTCTGAGCGGGGACCTCCACCTTGGTGCGGCTGCGCCGGTGGAAGAACACGCTCCAGAGGATCAGACCCCACATCAATGCACCAACAACCAGAGCCGCGATCCACGAGCCCTGCCACATGTGAAGGACCAGCGGGCCTTCCTTGGTGACGGGACTGGGGAGGCCAAGCCTGGGCAGGTCGTTGGCCGAGCAGCCGGTGGCGGTCGCGATGACGAGGCCCAGTGCCAGCGCCTGAGGCAGCTTCCGCCGCATCGTGCGCCGCGGCGAGCGGTCGGAGCCGTTGGGACTCACGTAGCGCCTTCCCGAAGTCTCGCCCGCGAACGCACCACCGGGAGGAGCCTGTTGTCAGGGTCTCCTCGGCGGTCCGGCCACGGGCACGGTTTGAATGCTTATGCGGGCCAAACGCTACTCCATCCTTATGCGGCACTCACGGGCAGCCCCTGGTAACGCGCCGCCCGGCTACCCGTTCGGCACCCCGTGGGGTGAACCACCCCCGCGGGACGGATGGAGTCGCAGGTCATGGCGGACATCCGAGCCTCTCACGACCGAACGGGCGACCGTACTGCGACACGCGGGTGACGGCCCGTCGGCCGCCCCGCGGCAGCGGGAGGAATCACCCCGTATGGGGCGGCCCCCGCGTCGTCTACGGTGGCCGGGTGCCCTACTTCGACGCCGCCTCCACCGCCCCGCTGCACCCCGTCGCCCGGCAGGCCCTGATCGCCGCCCTCGACGAGGGCTGGGCCGACCCGGCCCGGCTGCACCGCTCCGCCCGGCAGGCCCGGATGCTGCTGGACGCCGCCCGGGAGACCGTCGCCGAAGCGCTCGGCGCCCGGGCCGACGAGCTCTCCTTCACCGCATCCGGCACCCAGGCCCTCCAGTTGGGCGTCCTCGGCGCCCTGCGCGGCCACCGCCGCCGCGGCGCCCACCTGGTGCACTCCGCGGTCGAGCACTCCGCCGTCCTGCACACCGCCGAGCGCTGGGAGGCCGACGGCGGGGCCGTCACCTCCGTCCCGGTCGACCGCCACGGCCGGGTCGACCCGGCGGAGTTCGCCGCCGCGGTGCGCCCCGACACCGCGCTCGCCGTGCTGCAGTCCGCCAACCACGAGGTCGGCACCCTGCAGCCGGTCACCGAGACCGCCGCGCTGCTGGGCGACGTCCCGCTGCTGGTCGACGCCGCGCAGAGCGCCGGACGGCTGCCCGTCCCGGCGGGCTGGTCGGTGCTGGCCGCCAGCGCCCACAAGTGGGGCGGCCCGGCGGGCGTCGGGGTGCTCGGCGTCCGCAAGGGCGTCCGCTTCTCCTCCGCGCTGCCCGCAGACGACCGCGAGGGCGGGCGGGTGCCGGGCTTCCCCAACGTGCCCGCGATCGTCGCCGCCGCGGCCTCGCTGCGCGCCGTCCGGGCGGAGGCCGAGGCCGAGGGCGCCCGGCTGCGGGAGCTCGTCGAGCTGATCCGCCACCGCGTCCCGCGACTCGTCCCCGCCGTCGAGGTGGTCGGCCACCCCGAGCTGCGGCTGCCGCACCTGGTGACCTTCTCCTGCCTGTACGTGGACGGCGAGGTGCTGCTCACCGCGCTCGACCGGGCGGGCTTCGCGGTCAGCTCCGGCTCCTCCTGCACCTCCAGCACCCTGACGCCCAGCCACGTGCTGGCCGCGATGGGCGTGCTCACCGAGGGCAACCTGCGCGTCTCGCTGCCCGCGGGCACCACCCGCGCCGAGGTGGAGGCCTTCCTCGGCGTGCTGCCCCGGGTGGTCGCCGAGGTGCGCGCCCCGCTCGGCCTCGACCTCGACCTTCCGGCGGCCGACCCGGATCGAAGCCAGGCCCCGGACCCCGCCCCGGACCTGGTCCTCGACACGCTGGGCAAGCGCTGCCCGATCCCGGTCATCGAACTCGCCAAGCGCATCGGCGAGGTCGCCCCCGGCGGCCGCGTCGCCGTCCTGTCCGACGACGAGGCGGCCCGCCACGACATCCCCGCCTGGTGCGAGATGTGCGGCCACGCCTACGCGGGCGAGGCCCCCGCCGAGCAGTACGGGGGCGCCCGCGGGACGGCCTACCTGGTGCAGCGGGCGTGAACCGCCCCGGCCCGGGTCAGACGGTGATCCGGGTGCTGATCTCCTTGGCCGCCTCGGCGCCGTAGGCCGCCTCGAAGCGCTCCAGGAAGTGGCCGCCGCGCAGCTCGTACTCCTGGGTGCCGACGGTCTCGATCACCAGGGTGGCGAGCATGCAGCCGATCTGGGCGGCGCGCTCCAGGCCGAGCTCCCAGGAGACGCCCGCCAGGAAGCCGGCCCGGAAGGCGTCGCCGACGCCGGTCGGGTCGACCTTGCGCTCCTCGGCGGGGCAGCCGACCACGACGTCGGGCTCGCCGCGGCGCTGGATGCGCACGCCCTTGGCGCCGAGGGTGGTGACCCGGGTGCCGACGCGCTCCAGGATCTCGTCCGCGGACCAGCCGGTCTTGGACTCGATCAGCGCGGCCTCGTACTCGTTGGTGAAGAGGTAGGCCGCGCCGTCGACGATCTCCCGGATGTCGTCGCCCTCCAGGCGGGCGAGCTGCTGGGAGGGGTCGGCGGCGAAGGCGTAGCCGCGGGTGCGGCACTCCTGGGTGTGGCGGACCATCGCGGCCGGGTCGTCCGCGCCGATCAGGACCAGGTCGAGGCCGCCGACCCGCTCGGCGATCGGCTGGAGCTCGATGTTGCGGGCCTCGGCCATCGCGCCGGTGTAGAAGGACGCGATCTGGTTGTGGTCCTGGTCGGTGGTGCACATGAAGCGGGCGGTGTGCCGGGTCTCCGAGATGTGCACCGAGTCGGTGTCCACGCCGTGGCGGTCCAGCCAGCTGCGGTACTCGGCGAAGTCGCCGCCGGCCGCGCCGACCAGGATCGGGTTCAGGCCCAGCACGCCCATGCCGAAGGCGATGTTGGGGCCGACCCCGCCGCGGCGGATGTCCAGGGTGTCGACCAGGAAGGACAGCGAGACCGTGTGCAGCTGCTCGGGCACCAGCTGGTCGGAGAAGCGTCCGGGGAAGGTCGTCAGGTGGTCGGTGGCGATCGAGCCGGCGACGGCGATGCGCACGAGGTCTCCTCTGGCGGCCCGGCCGTGGCCGGAGCTGCGGGCAACAACCCGCCTACGGTACCCGCACCGACCGGGTGCTACCGATCGGTAAGGCTGTCTTCCGGCCGTGCATCGGCCTAGGGTCGCCAGTACGGGGGCCGGACGCGGCCCCCGTCCAGTCCGCGGCGCCGTGGCCGCGGCACGGCGATCGGAGCTGGTGCGCGCATGGTGATCGATCACTCCTCCGGGTGGCGGGCGGGCCGCCGCCCCGAGGCCCCCGAGGCCGAGACGCTGGCCGAACTGCTGGACTCCTCACGCCGGTTGGGCCGGTTCTGGCCTGCCACCGGCCCGCTCCCGGCGGTCGCCGCCCCGCCCGCCCCGGTCGTCCGGGTGCCGGTCGCGGCGCGCCGGGTGGTCGCGGGCATGCCGGAGTACGGCGGCTAGAGCAGCCGACGGAACCGGTTTCCTCCGGGGCACGTCAAACCGGCGCGGGGCCGCTCCCGGCGGCGCCGCACGACCCTCGGGAGGAACGCAGATCATGGACGACAGCACCGCAGCCGTCTCCACCAAGGCCCCGTACGCGCGCCGGGCGGCCGCCGCGCTCGCCGGTGCGGCCCTCGCGGCCGGCCTGCTGACCGCGTGCGGCAGCTTGGGCACGCCCGCCACCGCGACCGCCAGCCCCGTCCCCGGCAGCTCCGTGCTCTCGCCGTCCGCCAGCCCGTCGCCGTCCGCGTCCGCCCCGGCGGCCGCCGACCCGACCGCGGCCGCGAGCCCGCAGCCCTCGGCGGCGCAGTCGACCACGCCCGGGATAGCCGTCGGCGAGCACCCGCCGACCGCGGTGAAGATCCCGGCGACCGGCTACCGGCAGGACGGCCCGACCCAGCTGACGGTGTTCTTCACCGCCGGGGTCTGCGACAAGTACGGCGTCCGGGTCGAGGAGGACAACCCGCCGGTGGTGCGGCTGCGGGTGGTGATCACCCAGACCGCCGAGCCCGGCAAGGCCTGCCCGATGGTGATGAAGGAGCAGCAGGCCACCGTCACGCTGCCGAAGCCGATGACCGGCGGCGCCGTGGTCGACACCGCGACCGACCAGCAGGTGCCCCCGCAGAGCGGCGTCGCGGGCGGCGACCCGCGGTAGGCCCCCGGAACGCCGCGAGGGCGGCTCCCCGTGCTGGGGAGCCGCCCTCGGGCGTGCCGGGCCTCGGAAGGCTTAGCTGAACGAGTCGCCGCAGGCGCAGGAGCCGGTGGCGTTCGGGTTGTCGATCGTGAAGCCCTGCTTCTCGATGGTGTCCACGAAGTCGACGGTGGCGCCGCCCAGGTAGGGGGCGCTCATCCGGTCGGTGACGACCTTGACGCCGTTGAAGTCCTTGACGACGTCGCCGTCCAGCGAACGCTCGTCGAAGAACAGCTGGTAGCGCAGGCCCGAGCAGCCGCCGGGCTGCACGGCGACGCGCAGCGAGAGGTCGTCGCGGCCTTCCTGCTCCAGCAGGCCCTTGACCTTGGCCGCGGCGGCCTCGGTGAGGAGGATGCCACTCTCGACGGTGGTCTCGTCCTGGACGGTCATGCTTACTCCCGGTCTGTGACGACGGTGATCCGCCAGTGCCAACCAGCGGCCCCCCGGATTCATTTCCGGGAGGTGGTGCGTTCGGGGGACTTTTTTCGTCGCCCACTCCCCCACGTACCCCATGCTCGCACACCGGGCGCGGTGGGTCACCGCCCGCTTCGGCAAACCGCTACCGCCCGCGCACCGGGCGCAGCAGGATGTGACGGGTGATCATTCGTCAGCTCAGGGACACCGCAGAGGACGCCGAGGCCGTGAACCGGATCGCCGTGACGGCCTTCCGCGACCTGGACCAACGGCCGCCGGACGAGGAGCAGGGCCCGGTGGACGTGCGCCGCGGCATCCGCGGGGCGGCCCGCACCCGCCACCTGGCGGTCACCGACCCGCAGGGGTGCTGGATCGCCGAGCAGGACGGCGAGGCGGTCGGGGCGGCGCTGTCGCTGCGCCGCGAGGGGGTGTGGGTGCTGCCGCTGTTCGTGGTGCTGCCCAGCGCGCAGGGGCGGGGCGTGGGCCGGCTGCTGCTGGAGCGGGCCACCGCGTACGGGCGGGGCTGCCTGCGCGGCATGCTGTGCGCCTCGCCGTCCCCGGCGGCGGCCCGGCGCTACCGGCGGGCCGGGTTCACGCTGCACCCGACGATGCGGCTGACCGGGCGGGTCGACCGGGAGCGGCTGCTGGACCCGGGCGAGATCCCGGTGCACGCGGGCAACGCGACGCACCTGCACCTGCTCGACTCGGTCGACCGCCGCCTGCGGGGCGCGGCGCACGGGCCCGACCACGCGTTCATGCTGGCGCACTTCGAGGAGCTGCTGGTCGCGGACACCCTGGCCGGGACGGGCTACTGCTACCGGGACGGCGGCGAGGTCCAGCTGCTCGCGGCGACCTCCAAGCGGATCGCCGTCCGGCTGCTGCGGGAGGCGCTGGCCCGCGTCCCGGTCGGGACGGAGGCGAGCGTCTCCTTCCTCACCGCCGAGCAGGAGTGGGCGGTGGACGTCGGCCTCGACCTGGGGCTGTCGCTGTCCACCCGCGGCTACCTGGGGCTGCGCGGGATGCGACCGCCGATGCCGTACGTCCCCAACGGGGGGTACCTGTAGCGGCGTTCGGGGGCCCGGAGCGGCACGGGCCCCCGGCAGGAGCGCCTACTCCATGGTGGCGAGGATCTCCCGGACCATCTCCATCGTCGTCCCCGGGTGCAGGAAGGCGAAGCGGGCGACGGTCTCGCCGTCCCAGCCGGTGGGGGTGACGAAGCCGGTCTGGTCGGCGAGGAGCTGCCGGGACCAGCGGTAGTAGTCGTCGTGGGTCCAGCCCTTGCGGCGGAAGCAGACGGCGGAGAGCTGCGGGTCGTGGAGGAGTTCGAGGTGCTCGGTGTCGCGGATGAGCTGCGCGGTGTCGCGGGCCAGCCGCAGGCCGGCCTCGATGGCGTCGGTGTAGGCCTGGACGCCGTGGACGGCGAGGGAGAACCAGAGCGGGAGGCCGCGGGCGCGGCGGGTGAGGTGGTAGGCGTAGTCGGTGGGGTTCCACTCGTCGCCCTCGGTGTGCAGGACGTCCAGGTAGGAGGCGTCCTGGGTGTGGACGGCGCGGGCCAGGCGCGGTTCGCGGTAGAGCAGGGCGGCGCAGTCGAACGGGGCGAACAGCCACTTGTGCGGGTCGACGACGAAGCTGTCGGCGTGCTCGATGCCGTCGTAGCGGTGGCGGACGGAGGGGGCGAAGAGGCCCGCGCCGCCGTACGCGCCGTCGACGTGGAACCAGAGGTCGCGCTCGCGGGCGACCTCGGCGATGCCCGCGAGGTCGTCGACGATGCCCTCGTTGGTGGTGCCCGCGGTGCCGACGACGGCGACGACGGTCTCGGGGCGCGGGTCGGCGGCGAGGGCGGCGCGCAGGGCGGCGCCGGTGAGGCGGCGGTCGACGGCGGGGACGAGGAAGGGCTCGACGCCGATGATGTTGAAGGTGTTCTTGACCGAGGAGTGCACCTGGTCGGCGACGGCGATCCGCAGCCGGGCCTCCGGTCCGACGCCGAGGCGGCGCCGGGCGGTGTCGCGGGCGACGACGAGGGCGGAGAGGTTGCCGGCCGAGCCGCCGGAGACGAAGGTGCCCCCGGCGCTGGCGGGCAGGCCGGCCCGGTCCGCTATCAGGCGCAGGACCTGGTTCTCGGCGGCGATCGCGCCGGCCGCCTCCAGCCAGGAGATGCCCTGCAGGGAGGCGCAGGAGACGACCATGTCGAAGAGCAGGGCGGCCTTGGTGGGGGCGCAGGGGATGAAGGAGAGGTAGCGCGGGCTGTCGGCGGAGATGACGGCGCGGGAGAGCTCGTGGTCGTAGAGCTTGAGGACGTCGGCGGGGTCGTTGCCGTGGTCGTTCAGCAGCCCGGCGAGGGCCTCGCGCAGGTGGGTGCCGTCGCCGGGGTGGTCGAGCGGGACGGGGTCGTACTGCAGGCGTTCGCGCATGTAGTCGAAGACGAGGTCGACCAACTCGTTGTCCGGCTTGTGCATGCGGTCGGGGGCTGCGTACACGGGTGTCCTCTTCGCTGCGGGCTGGTGCTGGGGGCAAGATCAGCGTAGGCAGCGGGGGTGGGCGGGCGCGCGTCGGAACGGGGCCGTCCGGGGCCGGTTTCCTGCGTGTTCGGGCGGGGTCGCGCAGGAAAGCTGCGTCAGATGAGTTGGGAGAGGACGACGGCGGAGCGGCTGCGCTGGACGCCGGGCTCCTTGCGGATGCGTTCGATGACGGCTTCCAGGTGCCGGGTGTCGGCGGCGCGCAGGTGGACGAGGGCGTCGGGGTCGCCGGTGACCGTCCAGGCGGCGGCGACCTCGGGGAACTGGCGCAGGGTGGCGAGCAGTTCCTCGGGCGAGGTGCGGGCCCGGCAGTAGACCTCGACGAAGGCCTCGGTGCGCCAGCCGAGCAGGGCGGGGTCCAGGACGACGGTGAAGCCGCGGACCACGCCGCGCGCCCGCAGCCGGTCGATCCGGCGGCGGACGGCGGTGGCGGAGAGGTTGGTGAGCAGCCCGATCTCGGCGTAGGAGGCGCGGGCGTCGCGGCTGAGGTGCTCGATCAGCAGGCGGTCGGTGTCGTCGAGCGCCTGCTGGCCGGACTCGGGCGGCCGGTGGGTGCTGATGGCGGGCTCCACGGGTGGTGCGGGTGAGGGTGGTGAGCCGTGGGTGGCACGGCTGCGCGGAGCCCATTCTCGCGGACGGCTGGGGCCGGGTCAGTCCACCAGCAGGACGATCTTGCCGCGGGTGCGGCCCTCGGCGTTGAGCGCCTGGGCGGAGGCGGCCTGGCTGAGCGGGAAGGTGGAGGCGACGGGGACGGTGAGCAGGCCCTCCTCGGCGAGCCGGGCGACGGTGGCGAGGTCCTCGGGGTCGGGGCGGGTGAAGACGTAGCGGCCGCCGCGGGCGGTGACGGTGTAGTCGACCACGGAGGCGATCCGGGTGGGGTCCTTGAGCAGGTCGATCGAGGTCTCGACGGCGTCGCCGCCGATCAGGTCGAGGGCGGCGTCGACGCCCTCGGGGGCCAGGGCGCGGACGCGTCCGGCGAGGCCCGGGCCGTACTCGACGGGTTCGACGCCCAGGCCGCGCAGGAAGGTGTGGTTGTGCTCCCCGGCGGTGCCGATGACCCGGGCGCCGAGGGCGGTGGCGACCTGGCAGGCGATCGAGCCGACGCCGCCCGCCGCGGCGTGGATCAGCACGGTCTCGCCGCGGCGCAGCCCGAGCGCCCCGACCAGGGCCTGCTGGGCGGTGAGCCCGGCGGTGGGCAGTCCGCCCGCCTCGGCCCAGTCGAGGGCGGCGGGTTTGCGGGCCAGGGTGCGGACGGGGGCGGCGACTAGCTCGGCGTAGGTGCCGTGCTCGATGACGTCCTTGCGGACGTAGCCGATGACCTCGTCGCCGGGGGCGTACTCGGTGACGGCGCCGCCGACGGCCTGGACGACGCCGGCCAGGTCGAAGCCCATGACCAGCGGGAAGTGCGCGTCGAGGACGCCGTCGAGGTGCCCCTCGCGGATCTTCCAGTCGACGGGGTTGACGCCGACCGCGCGGGTGCGGACGAGTACGGTGTCGGGGCCGACCTTCGGGTCGGGGAGCTCGGTGTACTCGACCACGTCGGGGCCGCCGTAGCGGTTGATCGCGATTGCCTTCATGCCCCCAGCCAACCGGACGGCACGGCGGGTCCTCGCGCCGGAAGCATCCATCCCGGTGAGCGGTTCTCGTCACATCGACAGGACGGCCATCGTCAGACTGACGACAACCGGTTATCATAGATAACGTCAGATAGACGAGAAGGCTGGTGTTCATCCGGCCGCACCAGGAGGGCAGCAGCCCGTGACCACCACCACCGAGACCTACGGCACCGACCCCGCGCCCTCGCCGCTCGCCCTGCTGCTGCTCGGCCGGGAGGCCGACCCGAACAGCGAGCGCGGCGTGGAGTGCCCCGGCGACCTGCCCGCCGCCTCCGACCCCGACCTGGTGGCGCGCGCCCGCGCCGCGAAGGAGAAGCTCGGCGACCGGGTCTTCATCCTGGGCCACCACTACCAGCGCGACGAGGTCATCGAGTTCGCCGACGTCACCGGCGACTCCTTCAAGCTGGCCCGGGACGCGGCGGCCCGCCCGGAGGCCGAGTACATCGTCTTCTGCGGCGTGCACTTCATGGCCGAGTCCGCCGACATCCTCACCTCCGAGCGCCAGCAGGTCGTCCTGCCGGACCTCGCGGCGGGCTGCTCGATGGCCGACATGGCCACCGCCGAGCAGGTCGCCGAGTGCTGGGACGTGCTGACCGAGGCGGGCGTCGCGGACGTCACCGTGCCGGTGTCGTACATGAACTCCTCGGCTGACATCAAGGCGTTCACCGGCAAGCACGGCGGCACCATCTGCACCTCCTCCAACGCCAAGCGCGCCCTGGAGTGGGCCTTCGAGCAGGGGCAGAAGGTGCTGTTCCTCCCCGACCAGCACCTGGGGCGCAACACCGCGGTGCTGGAGATGGGCATCCCGCTGGACGAGTGCGTGCTCTACAACCCGCACAAGCCGAACGGCGGCCTGACCGCCGAGCAGCTGCGGGACGCGAAGATGATCCTGTGGCGCGGCCACTGCTCGGTGCACGGCCGCTTCAGCGTGGAGTCGGTCGACGAGGTCCGCGAGCGGATCCCCGGCGTGACCGTGCTGGTGCACCCGGAGTGCAAGCACGAGGTGGTCACCGCCGCCGACATGGTGGGCTCGACCGAGTACATCATCAAGGCGCTGGACGCCGCCGAGCCCGGCTCGAAGTGGGCGATCGGCACCGAGCTGAACCTGGTCCGCCGCCTGGCCAAGGCGCACCCGGACAAGGAGGTCGTCTTCCTCGACCGCACCGTGTGCTTCTGCTCGACCATGAACCGGATCGACCTGCCGCACCTGGTCTGGGCGCTGGAGTCGCTGGTCGAGGGCCGGGTGCCGAACGTGATCACGGTGGACGCCGAGACCGAGAAGCACGCCAAGGCGGCGCTGGACCGGATGCTGGCCCTGCCGTAACGGTTCTGCCACCCGCGTGCACCAGAGGGCGGGCACCCCACCGGGGGTGCCCGCCCTCTCCTCACGTGTGGCGCCCGAACTACTCCGGGAGTCCGGGGATCAGACCGTCGCCCTCGTCCCGCAGCAGCTCGCGGACCTGCTCCAGGGACGCCTCGGCGTCCGGCAGGATCAGGTCCGACGGCTCCAGCGACTCCGCCGGGAGCGGCGTGCCGACCTCACGAACGGCCGCGAGCAGACTGCCGAGCGCCGCCTGGAAGGCCGCCTCGTCGCCCGCCTCGACGGCCTGGAGCAGCTCGTCGTCCAGCTGGTTCAGCCGGTTCAGGTCGGCCTCCGCGACCTCGAACTGCCCCTCACCCAAGACCCGCATGATCATGCTGGTGCGTCTCCCCTTGTTGCTCGCGGGCTTACTTCTGGTAGTTGATGGTGGGCGGCGGCGGGGTGTCGTTCTTGCCCTGCTCGATCGCCTGCGGCTGGGAGGCGGGGGTGCCGCCGGTCAGCTCGGCCTTCATCCGGGCCAGCTCCAGCTCGACGTCGTTGCCGCCGGCCACCCGCTCCAGCTCGGCCTCGATGTCGTCCTTGCGGCCGAGGCCGCTGGCGTCGTCGAGCGCGCCGGAGGCCAGCAGCTCGTCGATCGCGCCCGCGCGGGCCTGCATCTGCGCGGTCTTGTCCTCCGCGCGCTGGATCGCCAGGCCGACGTCGCCCATCTCCTCGGAGATGCCGGAGAAGGACTCGGCGATCCGGGTCTGCGCCTGGGCGGCGGTGTAGGTGGCCTTGATGGTCTCCTTCTTGGTGCGGAAGGCGTCCACCTTGGCCTGGAGCCGCTGGGAGGCGAGCGTGAGCTTCTCCTCCTCGCCCTGCAGGGCCTGGTACTGCGTCTCCAGGTCGGTGATCTGGGCCTGCAGGTTGGCCTTGCGGCTGAGCGCCTCGCGGGCGAGGTCCTCGCGGCCGAGGGACAGCGCCTTGCGGCCCTGGTCCTCGTACTTGGCGGACTGCTGCTGCAGCTGGGTCAGCTGGAGCTCCAGGCGCTTGCGGGAGGTGGCCACGTCGGCGACGCCCCTGCGCACCTTCTGCAGCAGTTCCAGCTGCTTCTGGTAGGAGTAGTCGAGCGTTTCGCGCGGGTCCTCCGCCCGGTCCAAGGCCTTGTTCGCCTTGGAGCGGAAGATCAGCCCCATACGCTTCATGATTCCGTCGCTCATGGGCCTCGATAGCCCCCTTCTTCGGGCCTGGGTTTGCGTCTCGTGACAGGTCGAGTGTATGCGCGGTGAGGCCACCGGCGCAGTGCACCAGCCTGCAACAATGCTGCTACAGCGGGCGGCCGTTCGGCATCGTCCTCACGATCGATATCGGTTCGCGTCCGGGGTCGCGCCGGAAAGGCGCCGGTCAACCCGTACGCTGGGAGTGTGTTTCGACGCCGCTCTGATGAATCCGCCGCCTCCTCCTCCACCGTCACCATGACGAAGGAGGACGAGAAGCCGCCCCGCGACCCGCAGGCTCCCAAGGGCCGGCCCACGCCCAAGCGCAGTGAGGCCGAGGCCAACCGGAAGACCCGGGTCACCGTCCCCAAGGACCGCAAGGAGGCCGCCCGCCAGGCCCGCGAGCGGATGCGCGCGGAGCGCGAGAAGCAGCGCACCGCGCTGCTGGAGGGCGACGAGCGGGCGCTGCCGGCGCGCGACAAGGGGCCGGTGCGGCGCTACGTCCGCGACTTCATCGACTCCCGCTGGGCCGCGGCCGAGTTCTTCCTGCCGTACGCGGTCGTGGTGCTGGTGCTCAGCATCACCAAGATCAACTCCCTGCAGGTGCTCTCCACCCTGCTGTTCATGGTCTTCTTCGTGGTGGTCATCCTGGACTTCGTCCGGATCGGCCTCCAGCTGCGCAAGTCCCTCGCGCAGCGCTTCCCGAACGGGGACACCCGCGGCGCGGTCATGTACGGCCTGATGCGCACCCTGCAGATGCGCCGGCTGCGGCTGCCCAAGCCGATGGTCAAGCGGGGCGAGCGACCCTGACCGCGGAAGCCGTTCCGCCGTACTGGGCCCCGTCCGCGCAGCATCCGGTCGGGGCCCTCGGCGCACCGGGCATCCCCCCGCAGCAGGGCCACGGCTACGCGCCGCGGGGCCGGCACGGGCGGCTGCCGGCCCGCGGCGGGCCGTACCACAGCGGGGCTGGCGAGTGGCTGGAGCGGCACGGCGGGCTGCACAACCTGGTCCGTCAGGAGCTGGTCACCCGGCAGCTCGCCGAGCAGCTCACCCGCGGCATCGCGCTGCGGGTGCTGGACGTCGGCTGCGCCGAGGGCACCCAGGCGCTGCGGCTGGCCCGGGCGGGCCACTTCGTCACCGGCATCGACCCCGACCCGGGCACCCTGGGCCTGGCCCACCAGGCGCTGTGCGCCGAGCCGCCGGAGGTCCGCGAGCGGGTGCAGCTGCTGACCGGCGACGGCCACCAGGTCGGCCGCTGGTTCGGCCCGCGCAGCTTCGACCTGGTGCTCTGCCACGGCACCCTGATGTACCTGCCGGACCCGGAGCCGATGCTGGCCTCGGTGGCGCGGATCCTGGCCCCCGGCGGCCTGCTCTCGCTGCTGGTCCGCAACGGCGACGCGCTGGCCATGCGGGCCGGGCTGACGGGCGACTGGCGGGCCTGCCAGGAGGCCTTCGACTCCACCCGCTACACCAACCGCCTGGGCCTGCCCGCCCGGGCCGACCGCCTGGCCGAACTCTCCGGCACGCTCGCCGGGTTCGCCGTCCCGGTCCGCCGCTGGTACGGCGTGCGGGTCTTCACCGACGCCATGCCGGACGAGGCCGCGCCGGTCGACGGCCGGCAGCTCGCCCAGCTGCTCGACGCCGAGGAGCGGGCCGGCAAGCAGGACCCGTACCGGCACGTCGCCGCGCTGCTGCACGTGGTCGCCGAGAAGTAGCCCGGAAGCGGCCGGGGCCGAGCAGCCGCCGGGCGGCGGCCGGGGCCGACGGGGGGTCAGGCCTCGTGCAGGCTCATCGGGTAGACGTCCCGTCCGTCCTCGACCAGGACGACCCGGTCCACGCCGTCCTCCAGCAGGGTCTTCCACTCCTCGCCGATCCAGGACTCCGCGTCGCCCTGGCTGGAGAACTCCTCGACGCCGTTGGCCGGCTCCACCACCGTGCCGTCGTTCTTCTCGTACCGCCAGGTCCACACCATGCCGGGCTCCTCCGCGAGTCGTGCCACTGGGATCGTGACGGTAGCGTGCCCACCCGGCGCGGGGGCGAAGCTCCGTCCGGCAGGATGATCGCATGGCACTCCCCCGCACCCTGCTCCTCGGCGGCGCCCGCTCCGGCAAGTCCACCCGGGCCGAGCTGCTGCTCGCCGACCGCCCCGACGTGCTGTACGTGGCCACCTCCGGCCGCCGGGACGGCGACCTCGACTGGGCCCGGCGGGTCGACCTGCACCGGGCCCGGCGCCCCTCGTCCTGGCGGACCGCCGAGACCTGCGCGCTGGAGGAGGTGCTGGCGGACGGCTCGGACCGGGCGCCGGTGCTGATCGACTGCCTGGCGCTGTGGCTGACCGCGGTGATGGACGAGTGCGGGGCCTGGGAGGACGCGGTCTGGTTCGGCGGCGGGCAGGAGGCGGTGGAGGCGCGCTGCGCGGCGCTGGCGGCGGCCTGGGCCGCGACGGCCCGGGAGGCGGTCGCGGTCTCCAACGAGGTCGGGATGGGCGTGGTGCCCGCCACCGCCGCCGGGCGGCGCTTCCGGGACACCCTCGGGCGGCTCAACATGGCGGTCGCCGACGCCTCCGAGCAGGTGCTGCTGGTGGTCGCCGGGCAGGTGCTGACCGTCAAAGCGGCGGCCGTGTAGATTGCCGGGCGATGGACACCACCGTGGATCTCGACACTTTCTCCTCGCTCGTCGAACGCCCCGACGAGGGTGCGCGGCGCGGCGCCGAGGAGCGTTGGCAGCAACTGGCCGTGCCGCGCGGCGGCCTGGGCCGGCTCCAGGAGCTGGGTGCCTGGCTGGCGTCCGCCCAGGGGGAGTCCCCGGTCCGCCCGGTGACCGCCGCCCGGGTGCTGCTGTTCGCCGCCGACCACGGCGTCGCCTCGCTGGGCGTCTCCACCCTCGACGCCCGCGGCGGCACCGCCGACCGGGTCCGCGCCGTGCTGGACGGCACCGCGCCGGTCGCCGTGCTGGCCCGCCGCTACGGGGCGGACGTCCGGGTGGTCGACGTCGCGGTGGACGCCGACCCGAACGAGTTCCCCGAGGAGGTCGTCCGCCACCGGGTGCGCCGCGGCTCCGGCCGGATCGACGTCGAGGACGCGCTGAGCGCGGAGGAGGCCGCCCGGGCGTTCCGGGCCGGGATGGCCGTCGCCGACGAGGAGGCCGACGCGGGCACCGACCTGGTGCTGCTCGGCGACCTGGGCGTCGGCTCCACCACGGTCGCCGCCGTGCTGATCGGCGCGCTCTGCGGCACCGACGCCGCCGCCGTCACCGGCCGCGGCTCGGGCGTCGACGACCGCACCTGGATGGTCAAGTGCGCCGCCGTCCGGGACGCGCTGCGCCGGGCCCGCCCGGTGCTGGGCGACCAGCTCGCGCTGCTGGCCGCGTCCGGCGGCGCCGACTTCGCCGCGATCACCGGTTTCCTGCTGCAGGCGGCCGTCCGCAAGCTCCCGGTCGTCCTGGACGGCGTGGTCTCGGCGGCCTGCGCGCTGGTCGCCCAGCGGATCGCCTTCCGGGCCCCCGAGTGGTGGCGGGCGTCCGCGCTCACCGGCGAGCCCGCCCAGGCCAAGGCGTACGACCGGCTGACCCTGACGCCGCTGCACGAGGCGGGCGTCACCATGGGCGAGGGCGTCGGCGCGGTGCTGGCGCTGCCGCTGCTGCAGGCCGCCGGGGACGCCCTGGCCGAGCCGACCGCCGTCCCGAGCGCCAAGCCGCTGCCGCCGCGGGCCCCGGCCAAGCTGCCGACGGCCGCGGACCTGCTGGACCGCTACTGACTCCGCCGGGGCGCGGGATGAACGGCGGGCACGCACAGCCGGAGGCGCTCGCGGCGGAGGGCTCCGGGTCGCTCCCGGCCCGGGCGGGGCGGTGGGTCGGGGACGGACTGCGGTTCGCGTTCGGGACGTTGACGGTGCTGCGGGTGCGGGTGCACCGGTGGGACCGGACGGCGGGCGGGGCCGCGATGGTGCTGGCGCCGCTGGTCGGGCTGGTGGTGGGCGCGCTCGCCGGGGCGGCGGGCGCGCTGGTGGCCTGGCGCGGCGGCGGGCTGCTCGGCGGGGTGGCGGCGGTGGCGGTCGGCGCGCTGCTGACCCGGGGGCTGCACCTGGACGGGGTGGCGGACGTCGCGGACGGGCTGGGCAGCGGGAAGCCCGCCGAGGACGCCCTGCGGATCATGAAGCAGTCGGACATCGGCCCGTTCGGGGTGCTGACCCTGGTGCTGCTGATGCTGGCCCAGGTCGCGGCGCTGGCCGGGGAGTTCGCGCTCTCGCCGGGGCGCGGGGCGCTGGCCGCGGCGGTGGCCGCGACGGCGGGGCGGGCGGCGTTGGCCTGGGGGTGCCTGCGGTCGGTCCCGGCGGCCCGGCCGGGCGGGCTGGGGGCGGTGGTGGCGGCCACCGTGCGGCCCCGGGCGGCGGTGGCGGGGACGCTGCTGGTGGCCGGTGCGGCGGCGGCGGCGCGCTGGCAGTCGGGCGTCGCGGTGCTGCTGGGCGTGCTCGCCGCGGGCGTCCTGCTGCGGCGGTGCGTGCGGCGATTCGGCGGCGTGACCGGGGACGTGCTGGGCGCGCTGGTGGAGACGGCGGCGACGTCCGCGCTGGTGGCGGCCGCGCTGCTGTGAGCGGCCGGGGTGAGTCGGCGTCAACTCCCTCGCCGTGCACGAACTCACGCACCGTCACGTCCCGCAGCGGTTCGTGCCCGGGGTGGGCGGGGCGGCGCGATCCCAGTATGCGGACTACCATGCGGTGAGCACCCTGGCCCTGTGCCCCGTTTCGCCGCGGAGTCTGCCTGGGTTTTGCCGGTCGGCAACGGAGCCGTCACCGGCTGTGGACCGCGAAAGAACAGGACGCATTTGTCGTGACTGCACTGTCTGTGAGCACCTCCTCCGCCGTAAGCCTGCGGGCGGACGCCCTGGTGGTCGGTGTGGCGAAGGGCCCCAAGGGCCTGGTCGTCGCTCCGGGCGCCGAGGCGGTCGTCGAGGCGTTCGAGGGCAAGCTGGCCGAGGTCCTCACCACCCTGGGCGCCACCGGCGCCGAGGGTGAGACGGTCAAGCTTCCCGCCCCGGCCGGGGCCAAGGCCCCGCTGGTGCTGGCCGTGGGCCTGGGCCCGGCGCCCGAGGGCGCGTTCGGCGCCGAGGAGCTGCGCCGGGCCGCCGGTGCGGCCGCCCGGGCGCTGGCCGGGGCGAAGAAGGTCGCGCTGGCGCTGCCCGCGGCCTCCGCCGACGAGGTCGAGGCGGTCGCCCTGGGCGGCCTGCTCGGCGCGTACTCCTTCGGCAGCTACAAGGGCGAGGTGGCGAAGGCCCCGGTCGCCGAGCTGGTGCTGCTGGCGGAGCGGAAGGCCTCGAAGGACGCCAAGGCCGCCGTGGAGCGGGCCGCGGTGGTCGGCGAGGAGATGAACCGGGCCCGCGACCTGGTCAACACCGCGCCGAACGACCTGAACCCGAAGTCCTTCGCCGCGATCGCGCAGGCGGCGGGCAAGGAGCACGGCCTCAAGGTCGAGGTGCTGGACGAGAAGGCGCTGGCCAAGGGCGGCTACGGCGGCATCCTGGGCGTGGGCGCCGGCTCGGCGAACCCGCCCCGGCTGGTGAAGGTGGCCTACACCCACCCGAAGGCGAAGGCCTCGCTGGCCTTCATCGGCAAGGGCATCACCTACGACTCGGGCGGCATCTCGCTGAAGCCGGCCGGTCACAACGAGACCATGAAGTGCGACATGGCGGGCGCCGCCGCGGTGTTCGCCGCCGTGGTCGCCGCCAAGCGGCTGGGCCTGCAGGTCAACGTGACGGCGTGGCTGGCGCTGGCGGAGAACATGCCGTCCGGTTCGGCCACCCGCCCGGGCGACGTGCTGCGGATGTACGGCGGCAAGACCGTCGAGGTGCTGAACACCGACGCCGAGGGCCGGCTGGTGCTGGCCGACGCGATCGTCCGGGCCGGCGAGGAGCAGCCGGACGTGATCGTCGACGTGGCGACCCTGACCGGTGCGATGGTGCTGGCGCTGGGCAACCGCACCTTCGGCGTGATGGCCAACGACGAGGCGCTGCGCACCCGCCTGCACGAGACCGCCGAGGCGGTGGGCGAGGCGTCCTGGCCGATGCCGCTGCCGACCCACCTGCGCAAGGGCATGGTCGAGTCGACCGTCGCGGACCTGGCGAACATGGGCGAGCGGATGGGCGGCGGCCTGGTGGCCGGCCTGTTCCTGCAGGAGTTCGTCGCCGAGGGCACCGCCTGGGCGCACCTGGACATCGCCGGTCCGGCGTTCAACGAGGGCGGCCCGCACGGCTACACCCCCAAGGGCGGCACCGCGAGCGCGGTGCGCACCCTGGTCCGCTTCGCGGAGGACACCGCCGCGGGCGCGTGATCCGCTGACCGTCGCGGGGCCCGGCACCGGTGGTGCCGGGCCCCGCGCGCATTACCAGCCGGTAGCACGGGGTGACAATTCGACGACGTGTTCGCCTCCGGCGAAAATTGATTCCGCAGAGCGGAACCAGGCCGGTGAAGCCCCCCGGACGGAGTACCTCCGCTTGCCGATTTCCCGGCCGTGAGCTGCGACGATACCTCCGAGAACGGGTCATGCCGCCGCCACGCGGACCGCACCGGGAGCGCCTCGGGGCACCCGCCGACGCCACCCGCTGCCAACAAGTGCAAAGATGTATTTCCGGCACGACTGGGCGCTCTTACAAGGGCACTCACCCACCGGACCGCGACCGGCCCGGCGATCCGCACCTTTTGCATGGAGGACGTGACGTGGCGAACGACGCCAGCACCGTTTTCGACGTAGTCATTCTCGGAGGCGGAAGCGGCGGTTACGCCGCGGCGCTCCGTGGCGCCCAGCTCGGCCTGAGCGTCGCGCTGATCGAGAAGGGCGAGCTGGGCGGCACCTGCCTCCACCGCGGCTGCATCCCGACCAAGGCGCTGCTGCACGCCGCCGAGGTCGCCGACGAGACGAAGGAAGCCGCCGAGTTCGGCGTCCTCGCCACGTTCCAGGGCATCGACATCAAGGGCGTCCACAAGTACAAGGACGACGTCGTCGCCGGCCTATACAAGGGCCTGCAGGGCCTGGTCGCCTCCCGCAAGGTCACCTTCATCCAGGGCGAGGGCAAGCTCTCCTCGCAGACCTCGGTGGACGTCAACGGCCAGCGCATCGAGGGCCGCCACATCGTCCTCGCCACCGGCTCCGTGCCGCGCTCGATCCCGGGCCTGGACATCGACGGCAACCGGATCATCTCCTCCGACCACGCGCTGAAGCTGGACTACATCCCGAAGTCGGCGATCATCCTCGGCGGCGGCGTCATCGGCTGCGAGTTCGCCTCGGTCTGGAAGTCCTTCGGCGTCGACGTCACCATCGTCGAGGGCCTGCCCCACCTGGTGCCGCTGGAGGACGAGAACTCCTCCAAGCTGCTGGAGCGCGCCTTCCGCAAGCGCGGCATCAAGTTCGAGCTCAAGTCCCGCTTCTCCGGCGTGGAGTACACCGAGAACGGCGTCCGGGTCTCGACCGAGAACGGCAAGTCCATCGAGGCCGACGTGCTGCTGGTCGCGATCGGCCGCGGCCCGGTCTCGGCCGGCCTGGGCTACGAGGAGCAGGGCGTCGCGATGGACCGCGGCTACGTCCTGGTCGACGAGTACCTGCGCACCAACGTGCCGACCATCTCCGCCGTCGGCGACCTGGTCCCGACCCTGCAGCTGGCCCACGTCGGCTTCGCCGAGGGCATCCTCGTCGCCGAGCGGATCGCCGGCCTCAAGGTCGTCCCGATCGACTACGACGGCATCCCGCGGGTGACCTACTCCAACCCGGAGGTCGCCTCCGTCGGCCTGACCGAGGCCAAGGCCGTCGAGCAGTACGGCAAGGAGAAGGTCGTCACCCTCAAGTACAACCTGGCGGGCAACGGCAAGAGCAAGATCCTCAAGACCGCCGGCGAGATCAAGCTGGTCCAGGTCAAGGACGGCGCCGTCGTGGGTGTCCACATGGTCGGCGCCCGCATGGGCGAGCAGGTCGGCGAGGCCCAGTTGATCTACAACTGGGAGGCCCTGCCCGCCGAGGTCGCGCAGCTCATCCACGCGCACCCGAGCCAGTCCGAGGCCCTCGGCGAGGCCCACCTCGCGCTGGCCGGCAAGCCGCTGCACGCGCACGACTGATCGCGCCCCCGTCCCCGTTCATTCCTGTACGCAAGACTTGATAGGAGTCGCTGGAACCATGGCGGTCTCAGTAACACTGCCCGCGCTGGGCGAGAGCGTGACCGAAGGCACCGTCACCCGCTGGCTGAAGGCCGAGGGTGAGCGCGTGGAGATCGACGAGCCGCTGCTCGAGGTCTCCACCGACAAGGTCGACACCGAGATCCCGGCGCCGGCCTCCGGCATCCTGGCCTCGATCAAGGTCGGCGAGGACGAGACCGTCGAGGTGGGCGCCGAGCTGGCGATCATCGACGACGGCTCCGGCGCCCCCGCCGCCGCCCCGGCCCCCGCGGCCGAGGCCGCTCCGGCCGCCGCCCCGGCCGCCCCGGCTGCGGAGGAGGCCCCCGCGGCCCCCGCCCCGGCCGCCGAGGCTCCGGCCGCCCCCGCCGCCGAGGCCGCTCCGGCCGGCGACGCCACCCCGGTGCTGCTGCCCGCGCTGGGCGAGTCGGTCACCGAGGGCACCGTCACCCGCTGGCTGAAGGCCGAGGGCGACACCGTCGAGGTCGACGAGCCGCTGCTCGAGGTCTCCACCGACAAGGTCGACACCGAGATCCCCTCCCCCGTGGCGGGCACCCTGGTGAAGATCCTGGTCGGCGAGGACGAGACCGCCGAGGTCGGCGCCCAGCTCGCGCTGATCGGTGCCGCGGGCGCGGCTCCCGCCGCCCCGGCCCCGGCCGCCGCCCCGGCCGCCGCCCCGGCCGCCCCCGCCGCTCCGGCCCCGGCTGCTCCGGCCGCCCCCGCCGCTCCGGCTCCGGCTCCCGCTCCGGCCCCGGTGGCCGCCGCTCCGGCCCCGGCCGCCCCCGCTGCCCCGGCCCCGGCCCCGGCTCCGGCCGCTCCGGCTCCGGTGGCTGCTCCGGCCGCCCCGGTCGCCGCCGCTCCGGCCGCGGACGCCGGTGACGCCTACGTCACCCCGCTGGTGCGCAAGCTCGCCGCCGAGCACGGCGTCGCGCTGTCCTCCGTCGCCGGCACCGGCGTCGGCGGCCGCATCCGCAAGCAGGACGTGATCGCCGCCGCCGAGGCCGCCAAGGCCGCGCCGGCCCCGGCCGCCGCCCCCGCTGCCGCCGCCCCGGCGAAGGCCGCCGCCGCGCCGTCCGCGCTGCGCGGCCAGACCGTCAAGATGACCCGCATGCGCAAGGTCATCGGCGACAACATGCTGAAGGCCCTGCACGAGCAGGCCCAGCTGACCAGCGTGGTCGAGGTGGACGTCACCCGGATCATGTCGCTGCGCGCGAAGGCGAAGGACTCCTTCCTGGCCCGCGAGGGCGTGAAGCTGTCCCCGATGCCGTTCTTCGTGAAGGCCGCCGCCCAGGCGCTGAAGGCCCACGCGGTCATCAACGCCCGGATCAACGAGGCCGAGGGCACCATCACCTACTTCGACTCCGAGAACATCGGCATCGCCGTGGACTCCGAGAAGGGCCTGATGACCCCGGTCATCAAGGGTGCGGGCGACCTCAACATCGCGGGCATCTCGAAGAAGACCGCGGAGCTGGCCGCGAAGGTCCGCGACAGCAAGATCACCCCGGACGAGCTGTCCGGCGCGACCTTCACCATCTCCAACACCGGTTCGCGCGGTGCGCTGTTCGACACCGTCATCGTCCCGCCGAACCAGGTCGCGATCCTGGGCATCGGCGCGACCGTGAAGCGCCCGGTGGTCATCGAGGCCGACGGCGGCACCGCCATCGGCATCCGCGACATGACCTACCTGTCGCTCTCCTACGACCACCGCCTGGTGGACGGCGCGGACGCCGCCCGCTACCTGGTCGCGGTCAAGGAGATCCTGGAGGCCGGCGAGTTCGAGGTCGAGCTCGGCCTGTGATCCGCCCCCTGCCGTAGGCACCCCGTCGGGAGCCCCGCACCGTCCCCGGACGGCGCGGGGCTCCCGCGCGTCGCGGCCCGGTCGGCGGGTCGGAACGGGTGCGGGCGGGGCGGCGATCGTGGAGGCTGGAGCGGTGATGGACGAGACGGGATTCTGGCAACTGGTCGACGAGGCCCGGGAAGCGGCCGCGGGCGATCCGGACGAGCAGGCCGAGGCGCTGGTCGACCGGCTGCTGCGGCTCACCCCGGACGAGGTGCTGGACTTCGCCCGGCAGTTCGAGGCGCGCTTCCAGCGGGCGTACACGGTGGAGCTGTGGGGCGCCGCGCACCTGCTGCTCGACGGGGCCTCGGAGGACGCCTTCGACTACTTCCGGTGCTGGCTGATCGGCCAGGGCCGGGACGTGTTCGAGGGCGCGGTGCACGACCCGGACGCGCTGGCCGAGCTGGTGCCGGACTTCGACGAGGAGGAGGACGGCGACGGGGAGGAGCTCGGCTACGCCGCCGACGAGGCGTACGAGCGGCTGACCGGGCTGCCGCTGCCGGACCTGGGGGTGCGGCAGCCCGCGGCCGCGTACGGGGTGTGGTTCGACTTCTCGGACAAGGACCAGCTGGCGGCCCGCTACCCGCGGCTGTGGGAGCTGTACGGGGACTGACGGCCGGGCCGGGACGGCTGCGGGCCCGGACGGCGCGCCTTTCGGGTGGCGGCCGTCCGGGTGCCGTCCGGGCGGCTCAGGAGGTGCTGGTGATGCCCTGGATGATGTCGTCCAGCACGGCCGGGTCCGGGGCCTTGGGGTCGTCGTCCACGCCGCCGCGCAGGACGACGTAGCCGCTGCCGTCCGGGTCCGGGACGGCCGCGACCACCGCGAATCCGGCCGCGCCCTGCTCGGGTTCGACGTGCCAGCGGATCGCCCAGCCCTCGTGGCCCGCGACGGTGAGGGTGCCGGCCGACTCCTCCTGGTGGGAGCGCAGGGTGCCGAAGGCGGCGGCGGCGAAGTCGGTCATGGCCTGTTCGGCGGCGGCCCGGGCGTCGGCGGCGTCGACGCTGTCCGCGGCGACCGCGAACTGGCCGCGCAGGCAGAGGGACTCGGACTGCTCGCAGGCGTACTGGCCGGAGACCTCCACCACCGTGGCCCGTTCGTTGGCCGGTTGGGCGGTCCAGCCGTCGGGCAGCGGGACGCCCCAGCCGTGGGCCTTGTCGGCGAGTTGCAGGGCCGGGGCGGGGCTGCTGCGGGTGTCGTCCGCGCTGGTGTCGTCGGTCTCGCTGGCGGCCGGGGACGGGGACGGGGAGCGCGGCGGGCGGGAGGCGGCCGGGGTGGAGACGCCGACGGTGATGCCCGGCGCGGGCCCGGCCTTCTTCGGGTCGTCCGGCTTCAGGGCCCACAGCACGGTGCCGACCGCGCCGGCCAGCAGCACCACGACCACCGAGACGACGGCGACCAGCTGGCCCCGGCCGGAGCGGCCCGGGGGCTGGAACGGGGGCTGGAGCGGCGGTTGGGGCGGGGGGCCGGGGGCGACCTGCCAGGTCTGGGTGACCGCGTCGTTGACCAGGCCGGCCTGCCGGTGGGAGTCCGTCCAGGCGGTGCCGTCCCACCAGCGTTCCTGCCCGGTGCCGGGGACGGGGTACCAGCCGGGCGGCGTCGGGGTGCTCACGGCCGCTACCGTACCGCCCGGGAGCCGCCCTCCCCAGCCGTCCGGCGGTCACGAATCGGGCACCCGGGACGGTGTGTTGACGAACCGCCGGGTGTCGGCGGGTCAGTCCAGGGCGCGGCCCATCCAGACGTCGTCCACGTAGTCGCCGTCCAGCAGGAAGTGCTCGGGCAGCACGCCGAGGACCGCGAAGCCGGCCCGTTCGTAGAGGCGGCGGGCCGGGGTGTTGTGGGCGAGCACCCGGAGCGTCATCCGGCGGGCGCCCTCGGCGCGGGCGGCGGCGCAGGCGGCGGCGAGCAGGGCCTCGCCGATCCGGCGGCCGCGGGCCTCGGGGAGCACGCCCAGGCCCTGGATCTGGCGGACGTGCGCGTTGGAGGGCAGCGGGATCTCGCGGACCTGGCGGACGTAGCCGACCACCCGGCCGTCGAGTTCGGCCAGCAGGTACTGCTCGGGGCGGTGCGTCTCGTCGAAGACCGGGGCGTCCTCGGGGCCGCGCGGGGCGACCTCGCTGAGCGGGGACCAGTTGGCGTGGTCGACGGCGCGGATCGCGCGCTCGTCCTCGACCCGCGCCGGGCGGATGATCACATCGTCGGAAGGCATGGCGGCCATGGTAGACGCCGTTCCGCGGCGGGTTTCCCGGGTTTCTGAGCGGGCAGGCGGGGCCCGGCTGGGAGGATGACCGGTATGCGAATCGCGGTGACAGGCTCCACGGGGTTGATCGGGTCCGCGCTGGTGGACTCCCTGCTGGCGGACGGGCACGAGGTGCTGCGGCTGGTGCGGCGGCGCTCGCGCACCGGGCCGCAGCCGGACGGGACGGTCGGGGTCGGCTGGAACCCCCAGCTGATGCAGATCGACGCGGCCGCGCTGGAGGGCGTGGACGCCGCGGTGCACCTGGCCGGGGCGGGCGTCGGCGACCGGCGCTGGACGGACGCCTACCGGCGGGAGATCCGGGACAGCCGGGTGCTCGGCACCGAGACGCTGGCCGCCGCGCTGTCCCGGCTGAAGGAGCCGCCGCGGGTGCTGGTGAGCGCCTCCGCGGTCGGCTACTACGGGCAGACCGGCGACCAGGTGATCGACGAGGACTCCCCCGCCGGGAGCGATTTCCTGGCCGAGGTCTGCCGGGAGTGGGAGCGCGCCGCGCGGCCCGCGGCGGACGCCGGGATCCGGGTGGTGCACCCGCGCACCGGGCTGGTGCTGGACCCGGCGGGCGGCGCCGGGGCCCGGCTGCTGCCGCTGTTCAAGCTGGCGCTGGGCGGGCGGCTCGGGAACGGCGGCCAGTACTGGTCGCTGATCTCGCTGGCCGACGAGGTGGCGGCGCTGCGCTTCCTGGTCGAGCGCGAGGAGCTGTCCGGGCCGGTCAACCTGACCGGGCCCGCGCCCGTCACCAACCGCGAGCTGACCGCGGAGCTCTCCCGGCAGCTGGGGCGCCCGGCGGCGTTCGCGGTGCCGGAGTGGGCGCTGCGCGCCGTGCTCGGGGAGATGGCCGTGGAGGTGGTGGGCAGCCACCGGGTGGTGCCGAAGGCGCTGCTGGACGCGGGCTTCGTGTTCCGCGACCCGGACGTGGCGGCGATCGTCGCGGCGGCGCTCGGGGAGCGCTGAGGGCGGCGCCCGGGGCGCGGTGGGGGCGGCGCCCGGGGCGCGGTGGGGGTTCTCCGCGAGGATGCCGCGGGGAGTGGCGGGGCGTCAGCAGGGGGCGCACGGGTGCAACCTGGCGGCGCGCGGGGCGTGAACGGTGACGGAGTGCGCTCGTTCCCGCTCCGCACGCCCCGCTTGGCGCACGGTGGGTAGTCGTCCGGTGCCGCTGTGTCGCGGCGCCGGTGCGATGAACTGATTGGACGTCACCCGGCGGTCTGGGGCGGCGGATGACGGGGCATCACCAGTGCGGACCACGTCCGCCCCCGCTGCCGCGCGCGGCGGCCGCGGAGGGCCCCGCCAGGGAGGGAGCACCCACTCGTGCCCGCACAGGACTTCATCGGCCGCCCCCAGCGCGGCCGGTCCGGCGACCCCGACGCGATCGTCGTCGGCGCCGGCGTCGCCGGACTGACCGCCGCGACCGCGCTCGCCGCCCAGGGCCTGGACGTCCAGGTCCTGGAGGCCACCGAGCGCGTCGGCGGCCGGATGGCCACCCGCGAACTCGACGGCTTCCGCCTCGACCACGGCGGCCACCTGCTCAACACCGCCTACCCCGAACTCGCCCGCCGCCTGGACCTCGACCGGCTGGAGCTGCGTCCGCTCGCCCCCGGGGTCCTGGTGCACGGCGGGGGCCGCAGCTACCGGGTCGGCGACCCGCAGCTCACCCCCGCCCGGCAGGCCGCCACCCGCGGGCCGCTCGGCACGCCCCTGGACAAGGCGCGGCTGGCCGCCACCTTCGCCCGGCTCGCCGCGACGCCCGCCGAACGGCTGCTCGCCCGCCCCGAGACCACCGCCGCCCGGGCCCTGGCCGACCGCGGCCTGCCCGCCCGCACCGTCGACGGCTTCCTGCGCCCGCTGCTGGGCGCCCTGCTCTCCGACCCCGCGCTCGGCACCTCCAGCCGGGTCGCCGACCTGGTGCTGCGCGCGTACGCCCGCGGCCGCCTGTGCGTCCCGGCGGCGGGCACCGGGGCGGTGCCCGCCCAGCTGGCCGCCCGACTCCCGCAGCACAGCCTGCGGTTGGGCGTCGAGGTCACCTCGGTCGGCGCCGACGGCGTGGAGACCGCCGCGCACGGCCGGATCCGGGCCCGCGCGGTGGTCGTCGCCACCGACGCGGCGACGGCCGCGGGCCTGCTGCCGGGCCTGCGGCAGCCCGCGTTCCACCCGGTCACCACCTACTACCACGCGGCGGAGCGCTCCCCGCTGGGCGAGGCCGTCCTGCTGCTCGACACCGAACGCTCCGGGATCTCGCACTCGCTGGTGCTCAGCGACGCCGACCCCTCGTACGCCGCCGACGGCCGCGCGCTGATCGCCACCACGGTGCTGGGCCGCCGCGCCTTCGACTCCGGCGGGCCGGCCGGCGACGAGAGCACCGTCCGACGGCGGCTGGCCGAGCTGTACGGGACCGCCACCGGGGGGTGGGAGTTCCTGACCGTCCGGCACGTCGCCGACGCGGTGGTCTCGATGCCGCCGCCGCACCACTTCCGCCGCTCGGTGCGGCTGCTCGCCGGGCTGTACGTGTGCGGCGACCACCGGGACACCGGGACGGTGCAGGGCGCGCTGGTCTCCGGCCGACGGGCCGCGGCCGCCGTCCTGCGCGACCTCGGCGTGCGGGTCGAACCGGAGGCGGACCGGGCGGCGGCGTAGGGGACGAGCCTTTCAGGGGCTCGGGGAACCGCGATCCCCTGGCTGCTGGTGGTGCACTGCCGGTGCGTGCGGCGGCTTCGGGTTCTGTTACTGCGGCCCGAAGCAGCACGGACACATCGATGGGCTCCGACCGGCAGCAGCTCGGACTCGCCGTTCCCCGAGCCCCTGATGGGGCTCTGCCGTTCCCCTTCGTCTGCCGGAGGCTCAGATCACCCCCGCCTGGCGGGAGGCCTCTTCGAAGGCGCGGGCGGCGGGGGTGGTGCGGTAGGGGGTGAGGCGGCGGTGGAAGTCGCGGAGGTACTCGACGGTGCGGGCGGACCGCATCTCGCCCGCGGCGCGCAGCGAGTCGGTGGCCATCGAGCAGGCCTCGTCGACGTCCCCCATGCCGAGTCGCGCGGAGGCGAGGACGAGGCGGCACAGGATGCGGCTGCGGGAGTAGGCGGGGGCCCGGAGGCGGAGGGACTTCTCGGCGTGCTGGGCGGCGGGGCGCCACTGCTGGAGGTCGCGGTAGCAGTGGGCGAACTCGTCGGCGAGCTGGGCGTCGTCGAAGTAGCGGGCCCAGGACGGGACTTCGTCGGCGCTGCGGGCGGTGGCCAGGGCGCGTTCGCAGCGGACCAGGGCGGTGGTGCAGGAGCGGACGTCCCCGGCGAGGGCGTGGCCGCGGGCCTCGGCGGCGTGCATGAGGGCCTGCACGACGGGGGCGGCGGCGGTGCCGACGCCCTGCTGGGCGACCCGGGCGAGCTGGATGGCCTCGCGGGCGTGGCCGAGGTGGACGGCCTGCTGGCTCATGGTGGTGAGGACGAAGCCGCCCAGGACGCGGTCGCCCGCGGCCTGGGAGAGCCGCAGGGCCTGGACGAAGTACCGCTGGGCGAGGCCGTGCGCGGCGATGTCGAAGGAGGTCCAGCCCGCGAGCCGGGTGAGGTCGGAGACGGCGCCGAACAGGGCGCGTCCGATCTGCTCGCCGTAGCGGCCGCGGAGCATGGGTTCGGCCTCGCTCTCCAGGTAGCGGACCAGGGCCTGCCGGGCGTGGCCGCCGCCGTAGGCGTGGTCGAGGGCGCGGAAGAGGTCGCCGACGGCGCGGATGGCGGCGATGTCGCCGCGGCCGACCCGGACGGGGGGCCTGGTCTCCCGGTGCTCGGTGGCGGGTTCGGCGCCGGAGGGGCGGCGCGCGCCCTGCGGGGGGACCCGGGCGCCCTGCGGGGAGGCGCGCAGTTCCTCGGGGGTGAGGGTGGTGCCGTCGCGGGCGACGCGTTCGTCGGTGCGGCCGATCAGCCAGTCGCGGCTGGGGACGACCAGCCCGGCGGGGGTGAAGGCGATCTTGCGGAGTTCGGCGTAGGGGCCGTTGTCCTTGCGCCACATGGAGGCGACGATGTCGACGGCCTCCTGCGGGGTCTCGGCGAACTCCAGCCCGGCGTAGACCGGGGCGCAGGCGTCGAGGCCGACGTCCTGGGCGGTGAGGCGGCGGCCGAGGCGGCGGGTGAAGACCTCGGCGATCAGCGCGGGGGTCGCGCCGCGGGGTTGCTGGCCGCGCAGCCAGCGGGTCACCGAGGTCTTGTCGTAGCGCAGGTCGAGGCCGTGCTCCAGGCCGAGTTGGTCGACCCGGCGGGCGAGGCCGGCGTGCGAGAAGCCGGACTCCTCGATGAGCGCGGCGAGTTGGGGGTTCTGGGCGCGCCCGGCCGCGGGGGCCGGTGGTTCGGTCGGCCCGGGGGCGCGCGGAGGGGTCTCGGCCGCTCCGGTCGGGCGCGGGTCGAGCGGGTCGAGCGGTCGGTACGCGGGGCTGTCGATCACTGGCCGTTGGGGCATAGCAGTCCACACCTCTCAGGCGCCGTTCCGGCCCCTCCTGCCCGGACGGCGCCCCCTGATCGGGAATCGGCGCGAATGTAGCGAGCATTGGGACGCTATGGGTGGATTCGGACCACCCGTCCTCCGAACGGGTGAACCAGCCCCGCCCGTTGTGAGGAAGCACGGGCGTCGCGTGTTTGAGTTCGAGAGCCGCTGCCCGCCTTCCGGGCGCATGGCGCCGGACACCACCCCGGCCGGGCCTGCTGTGGTGTCCCCCCACATCGTTGCGGGGCGCGCGGATTCCTACCGTTCTCGACCATGGACACCACTTCTGCCCCGCCCGCCGGGCGCCCGCTGCTGGGCCGCACCGCGCTGGTCACCGGGGCCGCCGCCGGCATCGGCCGGGCCTGTGCGGAGGCGTTCGCCGCGGCGGGCGCGCACGTGTACGTCGTCGACCTGGCCGCGGCGCCCGCCGAGGAGCTGGCGGCCCGGATCGGCGGGACCGCGCTCGTCGCCGACCTGTCGGACCCGGAGGCGGTGGAGGGGCTCCCGGCGGACGCGGACATCGTGGTCAACAACGCGGGCCTGCAGCACGTCGCCCCGGTGCACGAGTTCCCGGTGGAGCGGTTCGCGCTGATCCAGCGGGTCATGGTGGAGGCCCCGTTCCGGATCCTGCGCCGCACCCTGCCGCACATGTACGGGCGCGGGTGGGGCCGGGTGGTCAACATCTCCTCGGTGCACGGCCTGCGCGCCAGCGCCTTCAAGTCGGCGTACGTGACGGCCAAGCACGCCCTGGAGGGCCTGAGCAAGACGGTCGCCCTGGAGGGCGCCCCGTACGGGGTGACCAGCAACTGCGTGAACCCGGCGTACGTGCGCACCGCGCTGGTGGAGAAGCAGATCGCCGCGCAGGCGCTGGCGCACGGCCTGCCCGAGGACGAGGTGGTGGAGCGGATCATGCTCGACCGCACCGCCGTGAAGCGGCTGATCGAGCCGGACGAGGTCGCCCAGTTGGCGCTCTGGCTGTGCTCGCCGGGCGCCTCGTACGTCACCGGCGCGAGCCTGCCGGTGGACGGCGGCTGGACCGCGCACTGAACCGCGGCGCCCCGCTCGGGTGGAGTCCGTGAAGGAGGCTGTCGGTGCGCGGGCGCTTCCGGCAGGATCGGGGCCGCGCAGCAGGGCGGCGACCGCCGCCCGGGCAGGGCGCGGCCCCGGTCCGTCCCGGCGGGCGGGGCACCGGGGGCACGGGGCACTGGGAACAAGGGAAGACCGCGATGGACCGCCACACCACCGCCGCACCGGCGTTGCGCAGACTCCTCGACCTGCTGGCCACCGGCGCCGCCACCGAGGACTTCGGCGAGGTCCTCGCCGAGGCCCGCCGCCGGGGCGCGCCCGCCGAGGTCCTGACCGAGATCGACGACGCCACCTGGCAGGCCCTGCGGGTGCACCGCACGATGCGCCAGCACCGCAGGCGCGAGGCCGAGCTGACCGCCCTGTTCGACACCGCGGGCGACCTGGCCGCCTCCCGCGACCTGGACGCCGTGCTGCAGGCCATCGTCCGGCGGGCCCGGATGCTGCTGGGCACCGACACCGCCTACCTGACGCTGCCCGACGAGCGGGCCGGGGACACGTACATGCGGGTCACCGACGGCTCGGTCTCGCCGATCTTCCAGACCCTGCGGCTCAGCCTCGGCGACGGCCTGGGCGGCCTGGTCGCGCAGACCGCCCGGCCCTACGCCACCCACGACTACCGGGTCGACGAGCGGTTCCGGCACACCGGGCAGATCGACGCGGGCGTGCTGGACGAGGGCCTGGTCGCGATCATCGGGGTGCCGCTGCTGCTGGGCGGCAGCGTGATCGGCGTGCTGTTCGCCGCCGACCGCTCGCCGCGGGCCTTCTCCCCCGACGAGGTCGCGCTGCTGTGCACGCTGGCCGCGCACGCCGCGATCGCCCTGGACACCGCCAAGTCGCTGGCCGACACCCGGGCCGCGCTCGCCGAACTCGCCACCGCCAACGCCGTCATCGGCGCCCACGCCGCCGCCGTGCAGCGCGCCGAGCAGGCCCACGACCGGCTCACCGACCTGGTGCTGCGCGGCGCCGAGGTCGCCGACGTGGCCGCCGAGGTGGCGGCGCTGCTCGACGGCGGCGCCTCCGTCCACGACGCCGAGGGCGCCCCGCTGACCGGCCCCGGCGGCGCCCCCGCGGGCCTGGCCGACGCGGTCGCCGCCTCCCGCGCCGAGGGCCACGCGGTGCGGCACGGCGGCGAGTGGGTGTGCGCGGTGCTGGCCGGGCAGGAGCTGCTGGGCGCGCTGGTGCTGCACGGGCGGCCCGAGCTGGACGACGCCGACCGGCGGGTGTTCGAGCGGGCCGGCGTGGTCACCGCGCTGCTGCTCCTGCTGCGCCGCTCGGTCGCCGAGACCGAGAACCGGGTCCGCGGCGAGCTGCTGGCCGACCTGCTCACCGCCCCCGACCGCGACCCGTCCGGCCTGACCGCGCGCGGCCGCCGCCTGGGCGTCGACCTGAACCGGCCGCACCTGGCGCTGGTCGCCGTCGCCGAGGAGACGGCCGCCCGGGAGCGGCTGGCCGGTGCCGCGGCCCGCTACCTGTTCGGCTCGCGCGGCATCAGCGCCGAGTTCGGCGAGGGCGTGGTGCTGCTCGTCCCGCACGAGGGCGAGGGCGACGGCGCGGTGGCCGCGCTGGCCGCCGAGCGGCTGGCCCGGCTGGTGGGCGGGCCGGTCACGGTCGGCACCGGGCGCGCCGCCAGCGGCCCGGTGGCACTCGCCGCGGCGTACGCGGAGGGGGTGCGCTGCGTCCGGGCCCTGCGGGTGCTCGGCCGGGACGGGGACGGGGCGTGCGCCGCCGACCTGGGCTTCCTGGGCGTGCTGCTGGGCGACGGCCACGACGTGGACGGCTTCGTCCGGGCCACCCTGGGCCCGCTGCTCGACTACGACGCCAAGCGCGGCACCGAGCTGGTGCGCACCCTGCGCGCCTACTTCGACTGCGGCGGCGGCCTGACCCGGGCCAAGGACCTGCTGCACGTCCACGTGAACACGGTGGTGCAGCGGCTGGACCGGGTGGAGGTGCTGCTGGGCCGCGACTGGAACCAGCCGGAGCGGGCCCTGGAGCTGCAACTCGCCCTGCGGCTGCAGCTGTTGGCGGGCGGCTGAGGCGGGCCTGCGGCGCGCGCACGCGGCGGGCGTACAGTGGCGAGGTTGGGCTGGTCGGCCGGCAGGGAGTGTGTGGTGAGCGAGAACGTGCGGTTCGTGCGGATGGGGATCGGCGAGCGGACCGTCCCCTACCAGGAGGCCTGGGCGGAGCAGCAGCGGCTGCACGCGCTGCGGGTCGCGGACGAGATCCCGGACACCGTGCTGCTGCTGGAGCACGACCCGGTGTACACGATGGGCAAGCGCACCAACCCCGAGGACCTGCCGCTGGACGGCACCCCGGTGGTGGAGGTCAACCGCGGCGGCGAGATCACCTGGCACGGCCCCGGCCAGCTGGTCGGCTACCCCATCGTGAAGCTGCCGGACCCGATCGACGTGGTCGCGTACGTGCGGCGGCTGGAGGAGGCGCTGATCCGGGCCTGCACCGAGTTCGGGGTGGAGACCACCCGGATCGAGGGCCGCAGCGGGGTGTGGAAGCTGGGCGCGGAGATACCCGGCGCGGTGGTCGACCCTTCGCAGGTGGTGGAGATCGGCAAGCTGACCCTGCGGATGGGCCTGCCGCTGGGCATCGACCCGCGGCTGGCCGGGCCCGAGTACGCCCCGTCCAACGCGGGCCAGCGCGGCGACGACCGCAAGCTCGCGGCGATCGGCGTGCGGGTGGCCCGCGGCGTGACCATGCACGGCTTCGCGCTGAACTGCGACCCCGACATGACGTACTTCGACAAGATCGTCCCGTGCGGCATCCGGGACGCCGGGGTGGCCTCGCTGAGCGGCGAGCTGGGCCGGCCGTTCCCGGTCGGGGCGGCGGTGGACGTGGTCGAGCGGAAGCTCGCCGAGGTGTTCGCCGAGCTGCCCGAGCCCGCCGCCGTCCGGTAGTGGAATCGGCGCGGCACGCCGAGCGTTGCCTTTCGAAGGCAGGCCCGGGGCCGGGCGCAGGCCGTTGAAGCGCAGGCGTACCCTGGGGGTACCCCGTCTAGTTCTAGGAGTCGCACGTGTCCGCTGTCGCACCCGACGGCAGGAAGCTCCTCCGGCTGGAGGTCCGCAACAGCGAGACCCCCATCGAGCGGAAGCCCGAGTGGATCAAGACCAGGGCGAAGATGGGGCCGGAGTACAACGCCCTGCAGTCCCTGGTGAAGAAGGAGGGGCTGCACACGGTCTGCCAGGAGGCCGGCTGTCCCAACATCTTCGAGTGCTGGGAGGACCGCGAGGCGACCTTCCTGATCGGCGGCGACCAGTGCACCCGCCGCTGCGACTTCTGCCAGATCGACACCGGCAAGCCCGCCGAGTTCGACCGGGACGAGCCGCGCCGGGTCGCCGAGTCCATCGTCACGATGGACCTGAACTACGCCACCATCACCGGCGTCGCCCGTGACGACCTGGAGGACGGCGGCGCCTGGCTGTACGCCGAGACCGTCCGCCAGGTGCACGCGATGACGGCCGGCCGGGAGGCCGGGCGGACGGGCGTCGAACTGCTCATCCCGGACTTCAACGCCGTGCCCGAGCAGCTCGCCGAGGTCTTCTCCTCCCGCCCCGAGGTGCTCGCGCACAACGTCGAGACGGTGCCGCGGATCTTCAAGCGGATCCGCCCCGCGTTCCGCTACGAGCGCTCGCTGGACGTGATCACCCAGGCCCGGGCAGCCGGGCTGGTCACCAAGTCCAACCTGATCCTGGGCATGGGCGAGACCCGCGAGGAGGTCAGCGAGGCGCTGGCCGACCTGGTGGACGCCGGGTGCGAGCTGATCACCATCACCCAGTACCTGCGGCCCTCGCTGCGCCACCACCCGGTGGAGCGCTGGGTGAAGCCGCAGGAGTTCGTCGAGCTCCAGCAGGAGGCCGAGGAGCTGGGCTTCGCCGGGGTGATGTCCGGCCCGCTGGTGCGCTCCTCGTACCGGGCCGGGCGGCTGTACCGGCAGGCGCTGGAGCACCGGGAGCGGGCGGCCGCGGTCTGAGGCCCTCGGGGTCCGAGGCCCTCGGGTCCGGAGTCCTCCTCGTCGCGTCCTGGTGAGGGGCGGGTCCGCACGGGCCCGCCCCTCCGGCGCGTCCGGGGGCCGTACGGGCGGACGGGGCCGGGCGCCTGGGGGCCGTACGGGCTAGGGGGCGACGTTTCACGTGGCATTGACGGGCGGGTCACCGTACGGTAACGGGCGTCCGGGACGCTCGAACGGTACCCGGGTCGAGGAGTGGGTGTTGATGCGTACCGGAATCCGTACCGCGCTGCGGCGGGCCGAGCAGGTGCTGTTGATCCGCGGCGCGCGCCGCAACGCGTGGGCCGCGGTGTGCGAGAACCGGCGGCTGGCGGGCGAGCGCGAGCAGGCCGGACAGGCGTTCGGGCGCAGCGCCTGACGCCCCGGTGGCGGCCGGGGACGCGGACGGGCGGGACCCCGGCCCGGACCGGGGTCCCCGTCGGGGAAAGACCAGGGTCACGAACCGGCACCGCCTTGGAAGATCGCGTGTGCCGCCACGTACCATGAGCGGTATGGCGAGGCAAAAATCCGATACCCCTGGGCGGCTCGCACAGATCCGCCAGGCATACGTTATGACCAAGCAGGTCGACACCAAGATCGGCCTGATCATCGCCGGCGTCGGCCTGCTGACCTTCGGCGTGTTCCTCGCCATCGGCTTCGCACTGGACCACCCGATCTACCTGGGCATCCTCGGTTTCGTGGTGGCAGTGCTGGCGGTCGCGATCGTGTTCGGCCGCCGGGCCGAGCGGGCCGCGTTCGGGCAGATGGAGGGCCAGCCGGGCGCGGTCGCGGCGGTGCTGGGCAACATCCGGCGCGGCTGGAGCGCGAACCAGACCCCGGTCGCGGTCACCCGCAGCCAGGACGCGGTCTACCGGGCGGTCGGCCGGGCCGGCATCGCGCTGATCGGCGAGGGCAACCCGAACCGGGTGCGGCCGCTGCTGGCGTCCGAGAAGAAGAAGATGGCCCGGGTCGTCGGCGACATCCCGGTGCACGACATCATGGTCGGCAACGACGAGGGCCAGATCCCGCTCAAGAAGCTGCAGATCCACCTGATGCGCCTGCCCCGGTCGATCAGCGCGGCCCAGGTCACCGAGACCAACGACCGGCTGCGCGCGCTCGGCGACCTGCTCTCCAAGGCGCCGATCCCCAAGGGCCCGATGCCGAAGGGCGCCCGGATGCCCAAGGGCGGCATGCGCTGACCGGCGCCGCTCCCCCGTTCCACACCACCCCGTTCCACACCACGGCCCCGCCCGCGAGGTTCCTCCTCGGCGAGCGGGGCCGTTCGACGTTCCGGACCCGGGGCCCGGACAGGACCTAGATCCGGACCTCGACGGTGCCGACGGCCTTGTCGTGCAGGCCGCGGGTGTCGCGGTCCCAGACGGCGGCCGGGATGACCAGGCAGAGCAGCAGGGTGCGCAGCAGCACCTGCGGGATGGTGGCGCGGGTGCCGTCCAGCCGGACCACCCGCAGGCCGAACAGGCGCTTGCCGATGGTGGTGCCGGTGGTGGCCAGGAACAGCACCGTCACCGCGTAGAACAGCGGGGTGGTCCACAGGTTGGCGGAGCTCTGCTCCCCCCTGGCGAGCAGGCCGTACGCGACCAGGCTGACCAGCCAGCCGTCGACGAACAGCGCGCCGATCCGGCGGCCGGGGCCGGCCATCGAGCCGGGACCGGTCCGCGGGAGGCCGAGGCGCTCGCCGCGGTAGCCGAACTCGGCGCCCATCTTCTCGGCGGCCGCCTTCGGGCCGTCGATCCACGATCCGAGTGCTTCTCTGGTGTCCACGAATCCACCCTAACCGGGCTTACGGCCGGGGCCGGTGGCGGCCCCGGCGGGACGGCGCGCCGGGGCGCGTTCCCGCCCGGGTGAACCCGCTTCGACCGACTGCCAGCAGTGGTCTAGACCTGTGAATGACCAGCGGAGCACGGGGGCAGGGATTTTGCCCGGAACCGTCCTGCTTTGCCAGCCGTCCAAGTGGCCTGGTTAACATGTGGGAAACAAGCGAGTCACGAACCCGAAACGGGCCGTTCCTATCGTGAGCCCCTGCACCGGGGCTCCTGTCGCCCCTGACGGAGACTCAGACCGTGCACGCCGAGGAGGAGTACGGATGTTCACCAACGCCGACGAGGTGAAGCAGTACATCGCGGACAACGACGTCAAGTTCGTCGACGTCCGGTTCTGCGACCTGCCGGGCGTGCTGCAGCACTTCTCGGTCCCGGCCGCCACCTTCGACCCGTCCGAGACCCTGATGTTCGACGGCTCCTCGATCCGCGGCTTCCAGGCCATCCACGAGTCCGACATGGCCCTGGTGCCCGACCTCGCCACCGCCCGGCTGGACCCGTTCCGCGCCGAGAAGCACCTCAACATCAACTTCTTCATCCAGGACCCGATCACCGGCGAGGCCTACAGCCGCGACCCGCGCAACGTCGCCCGCAAGGCCGAGGCGTACCTCGCCTCCTCCGGCATCGCCGACACCGCCTACTTCGGGCCCGAGGCCGAGTTCTACGTCTTCGACTCGGTGCGCTTCGAGACCTCCGCCAACGCCTCCTACTACCACATCGACTCGGTGGCCGGCGCCTGGAACACCGGCTCCGCCGAGGGCGACGTGCGCGGCTACAAGGTCAAGTACAAGGGCGGCTACTTCCCCGTCCCGCCGGTCGACCACTTCGCCGACCTGCGCGCCGAGATGTCCCTCGAACTCGCCAAGGCCGGGCTGGAGGTGGAGCGCCAGCACCACGAGGTCGGCACCGCCGGGCAGGCCGAGATCAACTACCGGTTCAACACCCTGCTGCACGCCGCCGACGACCTGATGCTGTTCAAGTACATCATCAAGAACGTCGCCTGGCGGGCCGGGAAGACCGCCACCTTCATGCCCAAGCCGATCTTCGGCGACAACGGCTCCGGCATGCACGTCCACCAGTCGCTGTGGACCGGCGGCAACCCGCTCTTCTACGACGAGCAGGGCTACGCGGGCCTGTCCGACACCGCCCGCTACTACATCGGCGGCATCCTCAAGCACGCCCCTTCGCTGCTCGCCTTCACCAACCCCTCGGTCAACTCCTACCACCGCCTCGTCCCCGGCTTCGAGGCCCCGGTCAACCTGGTCTACTCCCAGCGCAACCGCTCCGCCGCGATCCGCATCCCGATCACCGGCTCCAACGCCAAGGCCAAGCGGATCGAGTTCCGCGCCCCCGACCCGGCCTCCAACCCGTACCTGGCCTTCTCCGCCATGCTGATGGCCGGTCTCGACGGCATCAAGAACAAGATCGAACCGCTGGAGCCCGTCGACAAGGACCTCTACGAGCTCGCCCCCGACGAGCACGCCGCCGTCCCGCAGGTCCCCGCCTCCCTCGGCGCCGTCCTCGACGCCCTGGAGGCCGACCACGAGTACCTCCTCGCGGGCGGCGTCTTCACCAGCGACCTGATCGAGACGTGGATCGACTACAAGCGCACCCACGAGATCGCCCCGATCGCGCTGCGGCCGCACCCGCACGAGTTCGAGCTGTACTACGACCTGTAGGAGCGCAGTCGGCCTCCCGTCGTCCCCGCAGGTCGGGCAGGGCCCTGACCTGCGGGGACGACGGGCTGTCGATTCGCGCCGGGCGCTCCGGGGCGCGCGGGGTGAAGCCGGAGGGCACGGCGGGGTTCGGTCTCGGGGTGGGTTCCGGGCAGGGCGCGCGGGCGCGGGTGCCGGTTGGGGAGCGTCGCGGTCAGGTGGCTCGCGGGTGGTGGGTGAGGGTGAGGTGCGGGGCGAGTGCGCGCAGGAAGTCCGGGGCGTCGAAGGCCTCGCCGGCGGAGGTGACGCCGACGGCCCTGGTGCGGCCGGTCAGGACGCGCTCGAGGGCCTCGACGACCAGGGGCGCGGTGACGGCGTAGATGTCCTGGCCGCTCGCCGAGGCCCGGCGTTCGACGCCGCCCGAGCGCACGACGGCTTCGACGAGGAAGGTCTGGTCCGAGCGCCCGCTCCCGTCGGCGGGGCTCGGGGCCGGTGTGTCGGCGGCGGCGACGTCGCGGACCGCGTCGGCGGTCATGTAGGTGGTCACGTCCGGGATGGACAGGTGCTGGGGGACGGTGACGACGTCCGCCATCGTGAACTCCCCGACCACCTCCCGGACCCCCAGCGGTTCCGGGAAGGTCCACCGGAGGGTGGGGGCGGCGTCGGTGCGCCGCTCCCACCGGCCGCCGCGGTAGCGCAGCCGGACGTCGCCGCGGCGCTCGCGGGAGACGGCACCGGACAGGCGGGTGCCGGTGGTGGGGTGCCAGTGGCTGAGCCCGTAGGCGATGTGGGCCTCGTCGGCCTCGGTCCAGTCGCCCATCGCCGCGGTGGTCAGCAGGTCGCCGAGGCCGCCGAAGAACGCCATCGCCGGGACGATCACCGCGCCCGCCTCCCGGGCCCGCTCGCGGTAGTGGGCGAAGGTGTCGAGGTTGGCCTCCAGTTCGGCGGCCACGTCCAGGTACGGGATCCCCGCGCGCAGCGCGGCCTCGATCACGGGGCCGGTGGTCGTCGCGAAGGGCCCGGCGCAGTTGACGACCGCCGCCGTTCCCGCCAGGGCCCGGTCCAGCGAGCCCGGGTCCTCGACCGACGCCACCCGTGCCTCGAGGCCGTGCTTCCCGGCCAGCTCCTGCAACGCCCGCGCGTCGCGTCCGGAGGGCACCGGGACGTACCCGCGCGCGGCCAGCTCCGCGACCACGAACCGTCCGGTGTGGCCGTACGCGCCGAACACCGCCACCAGTTGACCTGAACCCATGAGAGTGCTCCCGCGTACTCGGACGTTCGCCGCGCGGCTGATCCGCCGCGGCCCGACACCCTCATCCTGTCCTCGCGGCGGCGTCCCGTACGAGCGTCGGAAACGACATCACGCGTACAGTTTCGGACATGCCCGCTGTCGCGCTGGCCGTCACCGACGGCATGCTCCACTACGAACTGTCCGTGGCCGTCGAGGTCTTCGGATCCGACCTGACCCACACGGTGGACCCCTGGTACGACTTCGCCCTCTGCGGGAACGGTCCGGTGCGCGTCGGCCGCTTCCGGCTCGAACCCGACCACGGGCTCGACCACCTCGCCCGCGCGGACACGGTGATCGTGCCCGGCTGGGCCGACCCGGACCGCGAACCGCCCGCCGACCTGGTCGAGGCGGTGCGGGCCGCCCACGCGGCCGGTGCCCGGGTCGCCTCCCTGTGCACCGGCGCCTTCGTGCTGGGCGCGGCCGGACTCCTCGACGGGAGACGCGCCACCACGCACTGGGCCCACACCCGGGAACTGGCCCGGCGCCACCCCCTGGCCACCGTCGACCCGGACGTCCTCTACGTCGACAACGGCGACGTCCTCACCTCCGCGGGCAAGGCCGCCGCCATGGACCTGTGCCTGCACCTGGTCCGCCTCGACCACGGCTCGGCCAACGCCAACCGGATCGCCCGCCGCCTGGTCGTCCCGCCCCACCGCGACGGCGGCCAGGCGCAGTTCATCGCCACCCCGCTCCCCGAACCCGGCAACCACCCCCTGGCCGACCTCCTGCCGTGGGTCCTGGAACGGCTGGACCAGCCGCTCACCGTGGAAGACCTGGCCCGCCGGGCCCGCATGAGCTCACGCCACCTCGGCCGCCACTTCACGCACCTCACCGGCACCACCCCCCTGAAGTGGCTCCACACCCAGCGCATCCGCCACGCCCAGCAGCTCCTGGAAACCACCAACGCCACCGTCGACACCATCGCCGCGGCCACCGGCATGGGCACCGCCACCACCCTGCGCCGCCACTTCCACCGCGCCGTCGGCGTCCCGCCCGACACCTACCGCCGCACCTTCGGCTCCTCCCGCTCCTTGCGGGACGGGGGTCGCGAGCGGCGGTGAGGTCGCGGGTACGGGGGTGCCGGGGGCAGGCGCTTCCGGGGCCTTCCGGGGGCCTTCCGGGGGAGGGCGGAGGGGCGGTCAGTGGATGGTGATCCGGTCGAGGTTGGGGCCGCCGTCGCCGGTGGTGGAGGTGGCGCGGACGGTGTTGGTGCCGGTCTTGAGGGTGATCGGGAGCGAGGTGGTCGCCCAGGTGTCCCAGTTCACGGTGGGCGGGAAGGGGTGTGCGGTGGCGATCCGGGTGCCGTTGACGGTGATGTCCATCGGGCGGTCGACCGTGGTGCCGTTGGCGTAGCGGAGGTCGAGGGCGGCGGCGCTCGCGGCCCCGGCCTGGATCGTCCACTCGGCGTAACTGCCCGCCGTGTTGGTGAGGTTGACGAATCCGGTGCCGCTGTAGCCGGTGTGGTCGGACTGGACGACGCCCTGCGAGATCCGGGCCTCCTCGGCCTGGTAGACGCCGGAGCTGCCGGGGACCAGCTGGTAGCCGCGCATGCCGGTGGTCAGCAGGTAGCAGTCCTGGAGGGAGCCGGAGGTGTCCCCGAGCGAGCGGTAGATGCCCCACTTGGGCCGGACCCGGTCGGCGAGGAAGGTGTCGACGCCGTTCCTCGTGACGTCGACGAGCGTGCTCCCGGCGCTGCGCAGGACCCAGCGGACCGACCCCGAGGTGCCGTCCCCCACCTTGATCTGGAAGTCCACGTCGACCCACCGGTCGTGCAGCGGGTCGAGGCTGGTGCTCCCCACCATGACTCCGCTGACCGGGAGTTGGAGCTCGATGGTCTGGGCGCCGGACACCCGGCGCAGCGACTGGACCACGATCGGCGAGGAGCCCGCGCCGGGTTCCTTCATCTGCATGATGTGGGTGAAGGTGGTGGTCGCCTTCAGCGAGGACGGGATGTACATGGAGTAGGTGGTCCGCCAGGTCTCGCCGGGCAGCCACTGGAGGTAGGCGCCACCGGCCGGGGTGCGCATGCCGGTGACCTCGTGGCGCTGCCGGTCGGTGGAGGTGTCGCGGTCGACCATGTGCATGTTCCAGCGGAAGTTGTCGCCCTCGACGCGGATGTGCGGGGCGCCGGCCGGGTGGGAGTCGGCGCGGTCGTCCTCGACGGTCTCGAACGCGGCGAGGCCGTCGACGGCGGCCGACGGCGACCAGCGCTGCTGCCAACTGGAGACGCTCGGCGTCGCGGCCGAGGCCTCGGAGGGGGGCAGCGCGGCGGTGGCGGCGGCGGTGAGGGCGGCGCCGAGGACGGTACGACGGGACGGCCTGTTCACGGGGACTCCACGGGGTCGGTTCGGCTCTGTCTCGGGGGTGCGGGGCGGACTGCGTGGGGGCGCGCTCGGCCCGGCCGGTCTCGCTCCGGCCCGGTCCGTACGGGGCCGCCCGGCCCCCACAGCCGGGCGGCCCCTGGTGTGCCCGCCCCGGGCGGAGAGTTCCGGGGCGAGGGTGCGGGGGGGTGAGCGGGTTCAGCAGGTGCCGTCGTCCTGCCAGATGTTCCAGGCGACGGGGCTGCCGGGGGTGACGCCGGTGCTCCAGTAGAGGGCGGTGTAGTTGTGGCCGCCGTAGGAGACCTGGTCGTTGGGGGCGTAGGCGGTGGCGGAGTTCCAGGCGGGGTGGCAGGTGCCGCTGGAGGGTGCGGTGACGGTGAGGGTGTAGGTGGCGGTGTGGGTGCCGCTGGCGGCGGTGCCCTTGACGGTGACGGCGTACGTCCCGGCGGGAGTTGAGGCTCCGGTGGTGATCGTCAGGGTGCTGCCGCTGCCGGAGGCGACGGAGGCGGGGCTGAACGAGGCGCTCGCGCCCGAGGGCAGACCGGAGGCGGACAGCGCCACCGACTGCGCCGCACCGGAGGTGGTGGCGATGGAGACGGTGGCGGTCGCCGAGGAGCCCGCGGTCACGCCGCCCGAGGCCGGGGAGAGCGTGACGGAGAAGTCGTTGGCCGTCGTACCGGTGGTGACGGTGAGGGTGTAGGTGGCGGTGTGGGTGCCGCTGGCGGCGGTGCCCTTGACGGTGACGGCGTACGTCCCGGCGGGAGTTGAGGCTCCGGTGGTGATCGTCAGGGTGCTGCCGCTGCCGGAGGCGACGGAGGCGGGGCTGAACGAGGCGATCGCACCCGAGGGCAGACCGGAGGCGGACAGCGCCACCGACTGGGCGGGGCCGGAGGTGGTCGCGGTGGAGACGGTGGCGGTCGCCGAGGAGCCCGCCTTCACGCTGGCGGAGGCCGGGGAGAGGGCGAGTGAGAAGTCGGCGGCAGGGGTGGTGCTCGTGGCCGTGGGGTTCCAGTAGTCGCCCGCCATCACGAGGTAGACCAGCATCTTGATGGTCTCGCCGTAGTAGTGGTCGCCGAACGGGTTGGTCGCCAACTGGTTCCAGATGGCGTCGGTCCAGGCCTGGTCGCCGGCGGCCATCGCCGAGGGACCCACCGAGTCGCCGGCCTCCTCGGCCGAGGTGTCACCGGAGACGTTGGCGTTGGCGCAGCTCAGCTTGATGTGCGGCTGGACGTTCTTCGGGTTGCCGCCGGAGATCGCCTTCGCGCACGCCGACCACAGTTTGGCGTCGTTGTAGGCGAACGCCGCCGTGCTCGGTCCGTTGAGCAGCGCGTCCGTGCCCAGGTGCCACGGGACGCGGACCGAGTTGTAGCCGACGATGTTGTCCGGCTGGCTCTCCTGGTAGTCCGCGGAGGCCGGGGACGGCGTGCCGTTGGCGCCGACGACGAAGTCCGGCAGCAGTCCGTGGCCGTTGGAGTAGTTGGTGACCAGCGACTGGTCGATGGCCTCCGTCCGGGAGATGACCTTGTTCCAGTCGTGCGCGGTGTCGTACGCGGCGAAGGCCCGCAGGTGGTCGAGCATGTGGTCGGAGGGGCGGGTGTCGGTGCTCGGGCCGTCGTCCTCACACTTGAGGTGGCCGTCCGAGGTGACGTCGTGGGCGTAGACCTTGCCCAGCCAGGCCAGGGCGTCCGCGCGGTACCCGCCCCACTGCTTGTCGGCGAGGATCAGGCCGTAGCCGATGTCGAGGTCGCCGTCGGTGGCCGCGTCCGGGGTGCCACTGTCGGCGTACTTGCAGGTGCTGCCGTCGAGCTTCCACTGCATCAGGCCGTACTGGTCCTGGTGGTTCTTCACCAGTTGCTACAGGCCGTTGAACTCGGTCTGCGCGTCGGGGTCGTAACCGGCCATCAGCGGCACGATGTTCATGCCGTAGCCCTGGGCCTCGGAGACGGTGCCGTTGTTCGGCGCGTCGCCGTCGCCCTTGGTCGAGACGTAGTACTCGTTGCTGGCGCAGCCGTGGACCAGGTAGTTCGACTTCCACGAGTCGTACTGCTTGGTGACCGCGGCGTCGCGGGTGGCCTGCGAGGCGGACGGCATGACGCCGACCTTGTAGGTCGTGTGGGAGGGGAACGGGTGCGCGGGAGTCGCTGCCTGGGCGGCGGGCACGCCGACGAACACGACCAGGCCGAGCGTCAGGGTGCTGAGCGTCGTGCCCAGCGCCAGGACGCGGCGGGTGTGGGGGGCCACTGGGTGCTTCCTTCCGATCGGTGGGGTGGCGGGAGCGGGTTCAGCAGGTGCCGTCGTCCTGCCAGATGTTCCAGGCGACGGGGCTGCCGGGGGTGACGCCGGTGCTCCAGTAGAGGGCGGTGTAGTTGTGGCCGCCGTAGGAGACCTGGTCGTTGGGGGCGTAGGCGGTGGCGGAGCTCCAGGCGGGGTGGCAGGTGCCGCCGGAGGGTGCGGTGACGGTGAGGGTGTAGGTGGCGGTGTGGGTGCCGCCGGCGGCGGTGCCCTTGACGGTGACGGCGTACGTCCCGGCGGGAGTTGAGGCTCCGGTGGTGATCGTCAGGGTGCTGCCGCTGCCGGAGGCGACGGAGGCGGGGCTGAACGAGGCGCTCGCACCCGAGGGCAGACCGGAGGCGGACAGCGCCACCGACTGCGCCGCACCGGAGGTGGTGGCGATGGAGACGGTGGCGGTCGCCGAGGAGCCTGCCTTCACGCTGGCGGAGGTCGGGGAGAGGGCGAGTGAGAAGTCGGCGGCGGCGGTGCCGCCGGTGATCTTCTGGAAGATCTTCGAGTAGGCGTAGTTCAGCGGTTTGTCGTAACCGTCGACCTCCCAGAACGACAGTTCCTGGACGCCCTTGGACGCCGCGAAGGTCTCCAGGGTCTGGGCGTTGGACTGGCTGAAGAACTCGTTGTCGTCGTTCTGGCCGGCGATCGGGGTCAGGCCCAGGCGGTTGAAGGCCTGCGCGGTGGTGATGCCGTAGAGCGAGGCCAGTTGGGGGGCGGTGCCGTTCGCGGCGGACTCGGCGTCGTTGAGGGCGTTCTGCCCGTCGCCGAAGTCCATCGTCATGATGTTGACCAGGTTGACCTTCACGCCCTTGGACTTGGCGTCCTTGAGCATGGTCATCGCGTTGCCGGGCAGGCCGCCCGGGTCGACCGGCAGGGTGAAGTCGATCTGGACGTTCGGGTTCTGTGCCTGGAGGGCGGCCAGGGCCTGGTCGCGGCGGGCGTTGGCGGTGGTGTCGTCCAGGACCGCGCCCTCGATGTCGAAGTCCAACCGGGTCACGCCGTAGGTGTTGACGATGTTGGCGTACGCGGCGGTGAGGCTGGAGACCGAGGTGCAGGTCTGCGCCAGTTCGCCGCCCGCGGCGCCGCCGAAGGAGATGATGACGTTGCCGCCGGCCGACTGCAGCGAGCTGATCTGGGACTTGAACGCCCCGACCGGGTCGTTGCCCCGCTCCCACATCGGGGTGCAGCCGGACTTCGGCGTCAGGAAGGCCAGGGTGTAGAACTTGTCGCCGCTGGCGCTCAGGTCGGCGGCCAGGTCGGCGGCCGTGGAGCTGTCGATCTCCAGGTACGGCGCCGAGTAGTGCGCGGGGAAGGTGCCGCCGACGGCGTGCGCGGGTGCGGCCGTGACCAGGGCGAGCGCGGCGGCGGGGAGGGCGGCAGCCACGGCGGCGGCGAGGAGTCCGCGGGCGGGGACGGATCGGGGCATGGGGGGTCGGTTCCTTCGCTGGGGGTGAGGGACGAGCGAGGTGCGGAACGTCGTCGCGGGGCGGCGCGGGCCGGCGGGAGCGCGGGGGCGCGCCGGTCGGGGGCAGGCCGGTTCGCAGGCCGGTTCGCAGGCCGGTTCGCAGGCCGGTTCGCAGGCCGCCGGATAGTAAGGAAGGTTTCCTAACGAGCAGAAGTTAGCGACCGGGGATCGGTGCGTCAATGGTCCGCACCAAGGGAAACCTGGCATATCAGAGCGTCTTGACGGAGCATCAGGACGGTTCTACGCTCACCGGCCACCATGGTAAGTAAACTTTACTAACCGAAGAGGTGGCCGCAGTGGTGTTCCGCCCCCGCCGCCTTCACGCACCCCGGCGTCCTGCTCGGCACGTCCCAACTGGACCTGGTCCGCGCCCGGGTGAACGGTGGCGTCGAACCGCAGAAGAGCGCCTGGTCGCAGCTGCTGGCCAGCTCGTACGCCTCGCCGTCGTACACGCCGCACCCGCGGTCCACCGTCGAGTGCGGCCCGTCGTCGAACCCCGACTACGGGTGCAGCGACGAGCGGGAGGACGCGATCGCCGCCTACACCGACGCGCTGGCCTGGTACGTGACCGGCAACAGCGGCTACGCGAAGAAGGCGATCCAGATCATGGACGCCTGGTCGGGGACCGTCACCGCGCACACCAACTCCAACGCGCCGCTGCAGACCGGCTGGGCCGGGACGGTGTGGTCGGAGGCTGCGGAGATCGTCAAGTACACCTACGGCGGCGGCTGGTCGAACTCCTCCCGCTTCGACGCCATGCTGCGCAACGTCTACCTCCCCATCGTGGTCCAGGGCGCCCCGGACAAGAACGGCAACTGGGAGCTGATCATGATGGACGCCGCCGTCGGGATCTCGGTCCACCTGGACGACGCCGCCAGCTACAACAAGGCGATGTCCGTCTTCACGGGCCGCGTCCCGGCGTACGTCTACACCACCTCCGACGGCAGCCGGCCCGCCTACCCGCCGCGTTCCGACGTCGACACCACCAGCGAGCTGATCAACTACTGGTTCGGGCAGAGCACGTTCGTCGACGGCATCGCGCAGGAGACCTGCCGCGACTTCGGCCACACCGGCTGGGGCGTCGAGGCCATCGCGCACGTCGCCGAGACCGCACGCCTGCAGGGCACCGACCTGTGGTCGCAGTTGGCGCCCCGGATGCGCGCCACCTACGAGTTCCACACCGGCTACGACGACGGTGCCGCCGTGCCGTCCTCGATCTGCGGCGGCAGCGTGAACCTCGGCTTCGGGCCCGTCACCGAGATCGCGTACAGCGCGCTCCACGACCGGCTCGGGCTCAGCCTGGCCAGCACCCGGAAGTACACCCTGGCCCACCGTCCCGAGGGCACCGACGACCACTGGATCGCCTGGGAGACCCTCACCCACGGGGACACCGGAACGCCCGCGGCCACCGCCGACTTCTCGGTGGCCGTCACGCCGAACTACGGCAGTGCGAAGGCGGGTTCGGCGGTGTCGACGGCGGTGTCGACGGCGGTGGTCTCGGGTGCGGCGCAGTCGGTGGCGCTGTCCGCCTCCGGCCTGCCCTCGGGCGCGAGCGCCTCGTTCAGCCCCGCCTCCGTCGCCTCCGGCAGCGGCAGCACCCTGACGATCACCACCGGAGCCTCAACTCCCGCCGGGACGTACGCCGTCACCGTCAAGGGCACCGCCGCCGGCGGCACCCACACCGCCACCTACACCCTCACCGTCACCGCACCCTCCGGCGGCGCCTGCCACCCCGCCTGGAGCTCCGCCACCGCCTACGCCCCCAACGACCAGGTCTCCTACGGCGGCCACAACTACACCGCCCTCTACTGGAGCACCGGCGTCACCCCCGGCAGCCCCGTCGCCTGGAACATCTGGCAGGACGACGGCACCTGCTGAACCCGGTTCGGGCACCTGGCCTGCCGGTGGGCGGATCGACGCCGGGCGGGGTCCGCCACTGCCCCGGCGCGCGGCTCGCCGGGACGGGGTCAGCCGACCGCGACGACCTCGCGGTGGTGGTCGCCCCCGGTGGCGACGTCCACCAGTGCGACGGCCAGATCGGCGTAGGAGAAGGCGGGGGCGCCCTCCTCGGTCGGCAGCACGCCGGGGCCGCCGACGCGGTACGTTCCGGTGCGCTCGGCGTCGGCGTCCAGGACGGCCGGCGGCGGGGTCACCACGACCCAGTCCAGCGCGCTGGCGCGGTAGACCTCGTTCTCCACCGAGTGGCCGATCGAGAACTGCCGGTACTCCTCCGGGAATTCGGGCGAGTCGTGCACGGCCACCCCGGGGGCCGCTTCGAGGGCGGTGCCCACGCCGACCGCGACCAGGCGGCCGACCCCGGCCTCGGCCAGACCCGCGACCAGGGCCCGGGAGACCGCGCCGTAGAAGTCGGCCGGGGCCACGTCGGCCCGGAACACCGTGGAGATCACGGCGTCGTGGCCGGCGGCGACGGCCGCGACGCTCCCGGCCTCGGTGACGTCACCCTCGACGAGGGTCACGCCCTCGGCCGCGAGCTCCCGGTACTTCGCCGCGTCCCGCACCACGGCGGTCACCCGGTGCCCACGGGACACGGCCTCGGCGACGGCACGGCGCCCGGCGTTGCCACCCGCGCCGAACACAACGATCCTGCTCATGAACTGCTTCCCTCCGTAGCGCTCCGCCGGTTCCCCGGCCCGCTCCGCGAAGCTATCCGCCGACCCCTCGGTTACCGCAACGGTAGGAAGGGGGCCCGCGGAGAACCCGTGCCGCGAAGGCGTACGGGGGTGCGGGGCTCCTGGCGTCGCCCGGCGGGCGGTCAGGAGGCGTCGTCGTAGGCCGCGCGGGCGTCCAGGAGTTCGGGCAGGTGCTGGTCGGCCCAGCTGCACCAGGCCGCCATGGGGTCCAGCAACGAGCGCCCCAGCTCGGTGAGTTCGTACTCGACGCGCGGCGGCACCCCCGGGTAGGAGGTCCGGGTGACGAGACCGTCCCGCTCCATGGCGCGCAGGGATTCGGAGAGGACCTTGGGCGTGATGCCCCGGAGCGGCACCTGGAGTTCCGAGAAGCGCCGCTTCCCGGTCTTCAGGCAGGTGATGATCTTCGGGGCCCACTTGTTGTTCATGCGCATGGGCAGCACCTGCGCCCGGCAGGAGGAGAACATGTCGGCGTCAAGCGGCTCGCTCATGCCTCCGGATTGTAGTGATGGCGGCTCCGCCTCGACCCCTCAATGCACCGCCCTGAGGACCTTCGGCGGCAGGCCACTTGGCGAACCTGAGGTCATCGGTCCACGCCTCGTGCTGCTCTTCGTCGCCCGGCCCCGAAGGATTTGCAGCCCGAGACGGACTCCCGAGCAGCCTCGGCCGACAGCCTGACGCCTTCACGGTCAGCACCACGCGTAGCGCCGCGCGATGGCCCACCAACCTGCACCAACGAGCCTGGCTGGAAGCTCTCCCGACCAGGTGTCCTGCAGGGCGGGCCAGCCGGGTGGGAGCCTGCCAGAAGTCTCACTAGGATGTGGACTCCGACTTGGAGGGGATGGGGAAGTCATGGCTGATCTGGTCGAGTTCAGAACTACCGACGGCACCAAGGTCGTGGTCGAGGCAGGCCCGGGAGAGCGGAGCGGCGGCGCCCAGAGTGTCTCTCGCGGCTCCCGTGGTGCGTCCGCGGTCCATCAAGCGAGTCAGACCTTCAACGAGGCGTTGCAGAGCATGCACACCGCGGCCGAGGCAGCCCTAGGTGTGTTCCGGGACGGGACGCTCAAGCCTGACACCGTGCAGATCGAGTTCGGGGTGAAGCTGAGCGCGGAGGCCGGCGCGGTCATCGCCAAGACGGCGGTGGAGGGGAACCTCGTGGTAAAGCTCAGTTGGGCGCCGGGCACCGCTGCTGCCGCTGCTGGGGAAACTCCCTCCGTCTGATGAGTTCGCAGTCCTGGCAGGTCCGGATCGACTCGCTCGCTCCAGACAACGGGTGGGAAAGAGCGGGGTCCGGCTTCCTGGTGACTGAGCGCCACGTGGTCACATGCGCGCACGTGGTGGCGGGAGCGAAGCGGGTCGAGGTTGTCCTCGCCCAACACCCAGACCGCGGTCCGCTCGGCGCATCCGTGGTCAGAGGGGAGTGCTGGGACGAAACCGTCTCGCGCTACGGGGACGTGGCCGTGCTGGAGCTCGACGAGAAGGTCCCCGTCACGCCCGCCAGGATCGCCTCGATTTCTGCGGAGCCCCCCTCGTCCGAGGTCAGGCTGACCGCGTACGGCTTCCCCGAAGGGTTCGACGAGGGGATCCTCGGCGAATTTCGGACCACCAGCAGGCAACTTATCGCGGGCGAGTGGATCCAGTTGGAGGCATGGACCGGCCACAGCCAGCCGCTGGCAGAAGGATTCAGCGGGGGCGCGGTGGTCCGCGAGGACACCGGCGAGGTAGTGGGCATGATCACCGCCAAGTACCCGGACGGTGGGGCCGGCCGCATGATTCCGGCCCGGTTGCTGACCCGCTACTGGCCTGGGGCGACGGAGTTGACCTCCGTCTCCGACCGCCCCGGTCACTTGCTGGCCCGGTTGGACGGCATCCTCCAGCGGTGTACGAATGATCCCGGCCTGGAGGACTGTGACCTGCAGAAGGAGTACCGGCGCGTCGCGGGCGGCCTGGCTCCGGACCCCCCAGGTGGGGTCTTCCACTCGCTCTGGGACGTCGCGTGGTTCTTGCTGACCGAAGTCGACACCAAGGTCAGTCCCGCCCCCTGGTCGGACCTCGCCGCGCGAGTGGCCGACCTCGTCGGGGACCCGACCGTCCGGAACGATTTGCTCAACTGGGCAGCGGAGAGCCGCCCAGCACCTGCAGCGCCGCCTGTGCAGAGCACGCCGCCCCGGCCTGAAGGGGGTTCCCACTGGTCCCCGATCCTGATCGAGATCGATCGCAGCGGTGCAGACAGCAACCTGTACAACGTCTCAATCTCCGCGGTTCGGGACGGGCACGCGCAGGTGGTGGCGCAGGAGACCGTTCCCGGCCGACGGGTGCGGGAATTCGTAGAGGAACGACTCGACAGCGCTTTCCACCTGATCGGCCGTGGGAGCGACGAGCTGATCGTCTTCGCGTTGCCCACGGACTGGCTGGGTGAACCCGTCGACCAGTGGCAGGCGGAACCCGACGACCCGACGCCCCTGGGCTGCTCCTCGCCCGTGGTGGTGGTGGACCTGAACCGGCGTCGACGGCAGCGGCTGCAGCACAAGCTGCACCAGGCCTGGCAGGCTTTCGACAGTCGGACGGGCACTGCCTGGCATCGGGTCGAGTGCCTCAGTCCGCAGGATCCTGTCAAATTGAGCGTCAGGCTCGGCGAGTTGAAGACCGCGGTCGGGTACGGCGCGCCCCCGAACTGCGAGCAGAGCCGCAAACTGCTGCACGCCGGCCTGAAAGCCGCCGTGCCCGTATTGGTCTGGCCTCGGACCGGTTGTGCGAGCGGCACGGGGAACGACACCGGACCGGGGCACCTCTGCGAGGGCGGACGGTTCCTCGACGCCGTGGAGAAGGAACTCTCTGCGGTGTCGGCCGCGGACCTCCCCCACCACGTCCGCAAACTGCGGAGCAACGCGTTCTCCGACGATCCGCAGGCACGCTGGGCAACCGGCCTGACGCTTCTGTGGGAGGATCCGCGCTGCCTCCCTGAGGCACCCATCCCCCCGCAGTCCCCGGTTAGCTGAACGTCCGTCGACGATCTGGAGCCCCCATGCCCGCATGGCCCGTGTACACCGGTACCGATGAGCCGCACGACGGCGTGGCCCAGCTGCCCGATCCCCCTCCGTGGCGGGCGTTCGACGGTGGTCCGGTGCTACCCGTCCCAGCCGAGGACGATCACGACTCCCCTGAACGCCGGTACCGCGCCGCCACCTACCGGGCGACCCGAGAGAGTGTCGAACTGGTCAACGCGGCCCTGGTCCTCCGTCGCCCACTGCTGATCACCGGACCGCCCGGCAGCGGCAAGTCCTCGCTGCCCTATGCCGTGGCTCGCGAGCTACAGCTCGGGCCGGTCTTGCGCTGGAACGTCACGAGTCGTAGCACCCTCCAGGAGGGCCTCTACCAGTACGACCCGATGCTCCGCCTCCTCGCGGCCAACCGCATGGCGCGACAGAACGGCCTCACCCAGGCCGCAGAACTGCCGAAGGCCGACGGGAGTCCTGCTGAAGACCTGCGCCTCGGCCCGCTCGGAACCGCCCTGCTGCCCTACGAACGACCCCGTGTGCTGCTCATCGACGAGATGGACAAGAGTGACCTCGACCTCCCGAACGACCTTCTCAACGTCCTGGAAGAAGGACAATACGAGATCCCCGAGTTGGTCCGGGCCGCACCGCACACACCGACCGTGCGGCTGATGGTGTCCGGCAGCAGAAACCACGTCGAGGTCAGCGGCGGTCGGGTGCGCTGCCGAGCATTCCCGTTCATCGTGCTCACCAGTAACGGCGAACGAGAGTTCCCGCCCGCGTTCCTCCGCCGGTGCGTCCGTCTACACCTGCGCATGCCCGAACAGGCGCACCTGGAGGAGATCGTCGAGGCGCACCTCGGCGAACTCGACACCGACGCCCGACAGATGATCACGTCCTTCCTGCAGCGCAGCAGCAGCGGCGAACTCGCCACCGACCAGCTGTTGAACGCCATCTACCTCACCCGGATCCCCGGTCTGGAGGCCCCCTCCCGCAGGGAACTGGCCGAGACCCTGATGGCCCACCTCGGACCGGTGACAGAGTTCGATGACTACTGAGCCGACCCGGTCATCGTCCGAACTCGCGCATCTGCTCAGCCTGCTCACCAGGGCGGGTGGACAGATGGGCGGCACGGAACTCACCGACGCCCTCTGGCTGGCGCGCCACTGCGGCGCGCCTACGGACGGCTCCGCAGGCGGGACGGCTACCCCTTCCACGGACCGGACGTCCACCACGGCCGACAGGCCCCTTCCTTCCACGAGGCACAACGCCGGAGTGGTCCCACCGCAGCAGTACGAACCGGACGGACGGACGTTCGCCGTCCAGCCCCGCCACGCACAGGCCGAGGACGACCTTCCCGGCACCGCGCTGCTCGCCCCGTTGCCGCCCATGCTGGCGCGCCCCCTCGCCCTGCAGCGCGCACTGCGTCCACTGCGCCGACGCGTGCCTTCGCCCTTGAACCTGGAGTTCGACGAAGCCGCCACCGCCCAGCAGATCGCCCGCCACGGCGCGCAGGCCGAGAACTGGCGGCCCGTCCTACGGCCCCGGTCCGAACGTTGGCTCACCCTGTACCTCGTGCACGACTCCGGTCCGACCATGCCCGTCTGGCGTCCGCTCCTGAAAGAACTGCATCGCGCCTTCGAGCAGAGCGGTGCCTTCCGACGTGTTGAACTCCTCGAAGCCACCACCGATGGACGGCTGCGGCACCTGCCCGGGGGCCGCCGTGCAGGGCCGCCGCCCCGTGACGGCCGTACCGTCGCGCTGGTCTTCAGCGACTGCAGTGGACCACAGTGGTACCTCGGTCGTGGAGAGGCCGAGCGGTGGTACCGGACTCTCGACCGCTGGGCGCGGGCCCTGCCGATCGCCGTGGTCCAGCCCCTCCCGGAACGCCTGTGGCGTCGCACCGCACTCCCCGGCATCGCAGGGCTGCTGACGGCCGATGGAGCAGCCCGTCCCAACCCCGGCCTGCGGTTCGCCCCCTTCGACCTGTACGCCGAAAACCCGGCAGGGCTGCCTGTTCCCGTCCTTGAAGCTTCCGCTCGCTGGTTCGGCAACTGGGCCCGGCTGGTGGCGGGCCCGCGCGGCATGCAAGTTCCGGGCGTGACAGCCGCGTTGCCCACCGAGTTTTCGGCGCCACCCCCGCCCGCCGCGACGGGCAGCGACCCCCGCACCCTGGAACCCGAAAAACTCGTCCTCAACTTCCGTTCCCACGCCTCGCCCCAGGCCCTGGACCTGGCCGCACACTTGGCGGTGGGCGATCCGAGGCTGCCCGTCATGCGGCTGATCCAGGCGGCGACCACGGCCCGGCCGGAACCGCACCACCTGGCCGAAGTCGTCCTCAGCGGCCTGCTCACCACACTGCCCGGCACACCACCCGCAGCCGGCCGCTACAAGTTCCGCCCTGGCGTCCGCGAGGTGCTGCTGCGGATGTTGCCCCGCTCCGAAGCCGCCCGTATCGGGGTTGTCCTCCACCAGTACGCCGGTAAACGCGCGGGCGAGTTGCCCGTCTTGGTGGTGGACAGTGCCACGGACCGACTGGATACGGAACCCCTGGCTGTGGTGGGTGAGGAGACCGTACAGCGGCTGGACAGAGCTCAGAAGGCAGTGCCCGACCACCTCCACATGCTCGTCAACGGCCATTACCGGCTGACAGAGCGGTTGCTGACAAACCCCACGTCCACCCTGTGGGAGGCGGTGGACGAGAGGACGGGGCAGAAGTTCCACCTCAAACTGTTCAACCTGCCGCTGCCCTACGGGCAGCCACAGGAGACGTTCCTAGAAGAAGCGAAGCTGCTGACCTCGCTCCGTTTGCCCGGGGTGGCGCAGATCGAGAACCGGGGGTTCCACCAAGGCCGGCCCTACCTGGTTACGCGTCGTCCCGAGGGCGAGGACGTAGCACACATGACGAGGCGGTACGGCCCTCTGCCTTGGGGGACGGCCATCAGCATCACCGTGGGGGTCGCCGAAACGCTCGCTGTCCTGCATCACAACGGCTTGACGCACTTGGACGTCAGCCCGTCGACCGTCCTGCTTCGGCAGGACGGGTCGGTGGTGTTGGCCGATCCGGGCCTGGGCACCCACGGAACGCCCTCGGAGAAGACCGGGAGTCGTCTCCCGGTCCCGCCCCCGGCCCAGCCAACCGAACGCCAGCTCGATTTCCATTCACTCGGGAAACTGCTGCACCTGATGGCAACCGGGACGGCCCCTGACGCCTACCTCCGGAATCTGCACTTCGCCCTGGAGAACGGGGCCGAGCACCTGCCGCCAGTGCCCGGCCTCCCTGCGGAGTACGGGGCCCTGGTCGGGGCTCTCCTCACGTTCGGCCGGACGAACCGCTCCGGGAACGAGTCGGAACTGATGGCTCGACTCAGAGCGATGCTGGCGCGGGACACCGAACTCGACCAGGTCGCCCACGCGCTGCTAGCCGCGGACCCGCACGGCACCCGGATGGGGCGCCTCCTGCGGGAGAGCATCGACTACGTGCTCGACGGTCCGCGAACCGGCCGTTACGACCTGGCAACGGCAGCGAAGACGGAGAAGGTCTACCTGCCCACCAGGGTGGAGATCGACTTGGGTCGCGAGTTCGGCTTCGAGGCGGGCCGCGTCATGGATTTCTCCATCGCGAACGCCGAGGTCGACCTGAAGTTCAGTTCCAAGAACGGTGACTGGGTCTTTCCCCGGGAGACGGTTGGGCACCTCTGCCTCCTCGTCTGGGCGGACGACGACCACTCGCGTTGGGGGGCCGGACTCTTCAGACCGGAGCAGAGGTCTCTCAGTCCCGCCGCCAACCGGGACGGCAAGCGCAGATTGTCCCGTGTCCACCAGGGACAGATCCATTGGCTGTGGGATCAGGCGCCGCTCCCCGAGAACATCCTGCTGCACATGGCGCCGGACGACAGGGATGCGGTCCTCCGCGCGATTTCCTCCACCGGCCGCGTCGTCGAACTACTCCGCCGCACCCAGCGCCGTCTGATCAATTCGACCTGCGTGCGGACCGTCGCTCGGCGGCAGGACGCCGCGCGACAGATCCGGGACGCACGTCCCCTCCTCCGCGAGGAGGGCATCGTCGTACTGGGCCGCCCACAGAATCGGGCGGCAGAGGCTCTGGGCCTGCCCGTGCCCAGTCCATCGGAGTGGGTGGCCGCCCGTGTCACCCCACAACAGCCGCACCACGGTTCCCGACCTGCCGCCCTACTGGCGGACCGGCTCTTCGTCCTGGCCGACCCTGACGACCCGGTGACGGCAGCCCCGAACCTCTGATGGCGGGACAGGGGCGGATGAGGCGGTGACGGAGAAAAGGCCGATCTGGCGGGGGGGTACCAGGACGAGGACGGAGACCGGTTCGTCAACCAGACAGGACAGCAGGTGACGGCGACGCAGTGTTGCACACCTACACGAGTCCGCGCATCGCCTCGCCGCAGCCGGAGGCACCATCAACGACCTGCTCACCGCATAGCGGGTCTGCCCACGTCGCTTCCGTCGTTGCGGGTGAGCAGGAGGCGGGTGACGGGCGCCACGGGATCCCCGGCCCGACGTCGGCGCAGGTGATCGCGGTAGAGGTCGACCAGTGTGGGCTTGTAACGGGGTGTGCGGCGCTCTGCGACGGGTCCCTTCATACAAGGCGTATCGCTTGACAATGCCCGGGGCAATGTCGAGGCACCGGGCGCATTCGAGTAGGCCGAGGCCGAACGGGACCAGGGTGTCGCCGACGCGTTGGACGACGGGCGCGTACCCGCCCGGCCACGACAGGGTCTCCACCGTGCAGTTGCCGTGGGCACCGCCGAGGACGCCGAACGGCGAGAGCGCTCAGTGGCAGGCGAAGAGCGGAACGGCCGCCCGGGTCAGGCCGAGGAAGTAGGGGTGGAGCGTTCACGGCAGGAACTCAAGTCGACCTCACTTGTTTTTCGTAGAAGGTGCGACTGGCGTAGCGAAGCTCTCCGGTCCGCCCGCGGTGACCAGGCCGGACTCGTAGGCGGCGATCACCGCCTGGGCCCGGTCGCGGACGTCGAGCTTGGCGAAGAGCGAGGTGATGTGGTTCTTGACGGTGGAGCGGCTGAGGTCGAGGGCCGCGGCGATGGCGTCGTTGTCGAGGCCGGTGGCGATCAGGCGCCAGACCTCGGTCTCCCGGGGGGTCAGCTCGACCGCGGCGGGGCGCGGCGGGGCGGGGGCGGCCGGGCCCGGGGTGCGGACGTAGGTGGAGATCAGGCGGGTCAGCAGGCGCGGGGCGACCACCGCCTCGCCGGTGCGGACGGTGCGGATCGCCGTGGCGAGTTCCTCCGGCGAGACGTCCTTGGGGAGGAAGCCGCAGGCACCGGCCCGGAGCGCGGCGACCACGTACTCGTCGAGGTCGAAGGTGCTGAGTGCGAGGACCCGGCAGTCGGGGAGGGTGCGGGCGAGTTCGCGGGTCGCTTCGACGCCGTCGAGGACGGGCATCCGGATGTCCATCACCACCACGTCGGGGCGCAGCCGGTGGGCGAGTTCGACCGCGGCGGCGCCGTTCTCGGCCTCGCCGACGACGGTGAAGGCGGGGTCGGGCGAGAGGATCAGGCAGAGCCCGCGGCGCACCAGGGGCTGGTCGTCGGCGACCAGGATGCGGATGGGGGGCGTCGGGGGCGTCGTGGTCATCGGGGGGCCTTGGCGGAGGGAGGGGCGGGGGCGAGGAGCCGGGAGAGGGAGGCGGTGGATTCGAGCACCACGAGCGGGGGTTCGGGGGGAGGGTTGGTGGATTCGGTTTCAGGGAGCGGGAGTTGGGAGGTGGCGGTGGCGGATTCGGCGTCAGGGAGCGGGAGTTCGGCGTGGACGGCGAAGCCGCCGTCGGGGTGGGGGGCGGCGGTGAGGGTGCCGCCGTGGAGGGCGGCGCGTTCGCGCATGCCGATCAGGCCGTGGCCGCCGCGTCCGGACGGGGCGGAGGCGGGGGCGGAGGCGGGGACGGGGCCGTCGTTGCGGACGTGGACGGTGAGCAGGTCGGGGCCGTAGGTGAGGTGGACGGTGGCGCGGGACGGGGCGGCGTGCTTGCGGGCGTTGGTCAGGGCCTCCTGGACGATCCGGAACGCCGTCAGGTCGAGGGCGGGGGGCAGCGGGCGGGCCTCGCCGCGCACGGTGAGGTCGGCGGGCAGCCCGGCCCGGCGGGAGTCCTCCAGCAGGCGGGGCAGGTCGGCGGTGCCGGGTTGCGGCGCGGGCGGGGCGGTGTCGGGTTCGTCGCCCGCCCGTAGCACGTCGAGGAGTTGGCGCATCTCGCGCAGCGCGAGGCGGCCGGAGGACTCCAGGGTGACCAGGGCGTCCCGGACCACCTCGGGGTCGGCGAGGTTGGCGCGGGCGCCGCCGGCCATCAGCTGCATGGTGGTGATGTGGTGGGCCACGATGTCGTGCAGCTCCCGGGCGATCCGGCGGCGCTCCTCGGCCACCGCGCGGTCGGCGAGCAGCTGCCGGTTGGCCGCCACCTCGCGCTGCCAGCGGGCGACCGCGAGACCGGCGGCGGCGACCAGCAGTGCGGAGCACAGCCCGGACAGGACCTCGGTCCAGGACGGCGTCCGGAAGTGGCTCTGGGCGAGGACGGTGACCAGCGCGGTGACCGGCACGGCCGCGGCGGCCACGGCGGGGCCGCCCGTCCGGACCGCCGTGTACAGCGCGACCGTCAGGGCCACCCCGAAGTGCGGCGCCCCGGGGCCGCACAGGTCGGCGGCGGCGCTCAGCACCAGCACCGCGGCGAGCGCCGGCACCGGGCGGCCGCGCCGGAACAGCAGCGGCAGGGCGGCCAGCAGCACGAACAGGAACGCGGGCAGGCCCGGCCCCCGTCCGTCGTCCAGCGCCCCGAAGAGCAGGTTGCCGAGCGCGTCGAGCAGGCCCGCCGCCACGGCCACCAGGGCGTCGGCGTGGCTCCACGGCGCGCCGTCCGGCGCCCCGGTGCCGCCCGGGTGCTGCTGCGGTCGTCCCATGCCCGTCCCCGTCTCCCGCTCAGGTGTGTCCTGCTCGGGCTGCGCCGCCACTGACCAGCCCCGATGTCCTCATTCTGGCACCGGCCGGGCGGGGCGGACGTCGTCTGCCGGGGCGAACGGTCCTGGGAGCAGGCTCCCAGGCGCGGCGCGGCGGGGGCCCGCGGGCCCCGGTGCGGATCGTCCGTCGCCCCGACGCCGCGGGGGTGCCCGGGCTGATGGTCTGTCATCGGGCGGCGACCGCCGTCCGACCAGCAGCCACGCAGACGGAGGGCGACCTTGATCCGCGCACTGACCGGATTCTCCACCAGACACGCCTGGAAGGTGATCGCCGTGTGGGCGGTGCTCGGGGTCGCCCTGGCCGGGCTGTCGCCGGTGCTGTTCGCCCGGGTCACCGGGAGCAGCACCGGGGACTTCCTGCCCGCGCGCTACGACTCGGCGGCGGCGCTGCGGATCGCCGAGGACCACTTCGGGCTGCGGCCCGACGCCACCACCGTCACGGTGCTGGTGGCCCGCGCCGACGGCGCTGCCCTGACGGACGCCGACCGGCAGCGGATCGACGCCGAGGCCGCCGGGCTGGCCCGGCAGCGGGTGGTGATGCCGCGCGGCGAGGACGACCTGCCGTCCTTCCTGGTGACCGACCGCTCGCAGACGCCGAAGGTGGCGCCCGCGATGGTTGCCCCGGACGGCGGCTTCGAGCTGCTGGCCGTCGAACTGGCCGGCAACGCCGCCGACGAGGGCGTGCAGGACGTCTACCGGACGTTCCGGGACTCCGCCCGGGAGCGGTTCGCCGCGGCCGGGATGCGCACCGGCTTCACCGGCGGCCTGGCCGAGGCCGCGGACAGCGCCGACGCGAACCGGACGGCGGCCGCCGTCGGCAGCGCCCTGGTCGTCGGGCTGATCGTGCTGCTCAACGTGCTGGTGTTCCGCAGCGTCCTGGCGGCCGTGCTGCCGCTGCTCGCGGTCGCCCTGGTCGGCGGCGCGGCGGGCGGCGCGGTGGCGGGCCTGGCCGAGCTGACCGGCCTGCGGCTGGACGCCTCCACCCCGGGCCTGATCTCGGTGGTGCTGCTCGGCATCGGCGTCGACTACCTGCTGTTCCTGCTGTTCCGGTACCGCGAGGTGCTGCGGGCCAGGCCGGACGCGCCCGCCCGCACGGTCGCCGCCGAGGTGTCCGGCCGGGTCGGCACCGCGATCACCTCGGCCGCGCTGACCATCGTCGCCGCGTTCGCCACGCTGGGCCTGGCGGGCTTCGGCCAGTTCCGCTCGCTCGGCCCGGCGATCGCCGTCGCCGTGCTGGTGATGCTGCTGGGGAGCCTGACCCTGATGCCCGCGCTGCTGGCCGCCTGCGGGCGCGGCATGTTCTGGCCCTCGCGCACGCTGCGGCGCGAACCGCGCCCGGGCGTCGCCGCCCGGCTCGGCGAGCGGGTGGCCCGCCGCCCCGCGGCCGCGCTGCTGGCCTCGGTCGCGCTGCTCGGCGCGCTGGCCGCGGGCCTGGTCGGGATCCGGATGGACTACGGCCTGGGCGGCTCCTCCGGGACGCCCGCGGCCGCCACCGCCGCCGAGATCTCCCGTTCGCTCCCGGTCGGCGTCTCCGACCCGGTCACCGTGTACGCCACCGCCGAGGGGGGCGGCCCCGTCGACCCCGCCGCCTTCGCCGGCCTGGCCCGGTCGCTCGGCGCCGTGGCGGGCGTCGGGCAGGTCGCCGACCCGGTGGGCAGCCCGGACGGCCGGGCCGTCCGGATCGACGTCTACCCCACCGCCGACCCGCAGAGCACGCAGGCCCGGGCCCTGGTGTCCGGCCCGCTGCGGGCCGCCGTCGCCGCGCACTCCCCCGCCGGGGCGGGCGCCCACGTCGGCGGGACCGCGGCGGTGTACGCGGACGTGGCGGACGCGGTCGACCGCGACCTGCTGGTGGTGTTCCCGGTCGCGGCCGCGCTGATCGCGCTGATCCTGCTGCTGCTCCTGCGCAGCCTGCTCGCCCCGGTGGCGCTGCTGCTCTCGGTGGGGCTCGGGTTCGCCGCCACCCTCGGCAGCGCCGCCCTGGTGTTCCAGCACCTGCTGGACCGGCCCGGGGTGGCCTTCACCCTGCCGCTGGTGCTGTTCCTGTTCGTGGTGGCGCTGGGCACCGACTACAACATCCTGATCACCGACCGGATCCGCGAGGAGATGCGCCGTCCCGGCCCGGCCCGGGCCGCCGTGGCCCGCGCCGTGCGGCACACCGCGCCCGCCGTCGCCACCGCCGGGCTGGTGCTGGGCGGTTCGTTCGCCAGCCTGGCCACCACGCCGGGCAGCGAGCAGATCGCCTTCGCGCTGACGCTCGGGATCCTGCTCTCCGCGCTGCTGCTCTCGCTGGTGGTGGTTCCGGCGGTGGCCGCGCTGCTCGGGCGCTCGCTCTGGTGGCCGCTGCGGCCGGGCGGGGCGGAGCGGGGAGGTGCGGTGGTCCCGCAGCCGGAGCGACTCCCGACGGCGTGAGGGGCTGACGCGTGAGGCGTTGACCGGCCGAGGGACGCCCGGGCCCGGACCGCACCGCGGTTCGGGCCCGGCCCGCTCGGGGTCAGGCGGGCCAGGTGGCGAGGAGGTGGTGGAGGCCGGTGGTGATGCGCTGCCAGGAGTCGGCGGCGGCGCGGGGGTGGTGGAAGCCGCCCGCGGCCTCGATGGTGACGAAGCCGTGGAAGGTGCTGCGCAGGAGGCGGGCGGCGTCGGTGAGGGCGGGCTCGTCGAGGCGGTAGTGGCGCATGACCGCGTAGGTGAGTTCGACGCTCCGGGCGAGGACTGCGGTGTCGGCGAAGTCGGCCTGGTCCAGGGGGAGTTGGGTGGCGGCGTAGCGGCCGGGGTGGGCCAGGGCGTAGTCGCGGTAGGCGTCGGCGAAGGCGGTGAGCGCCTCCGCGCCGGAGCGGCCGGCGATGGCGACGGCGAGGACCTGGTTCATCTCGTCGGAGGCGAGGAGGGCGACCCGGGTGCGGATCTCCCGCAGGTTCTTGACGTGCGAGTAGAAGCTGGCGTCCTTGACGCCGAACTCCCGGGCCAGGGCGGAGACGGTGACCTTCTCGATGCCGACGCGGTCGGCGAGTTCGGCGGCGGCGCGGGTGATGCGTTCGACCGTCAGCCCTGCGTGCGCTGCCATGTTGCCCGTCCCCGTGCCGTCGTGTGGTCCTCGCCTGGCTGCCGAGTTTATCGGGGCCCGCGGAGACAACCTTTCGGCGCGGTGGCGCGTGTACGGGGAGGGGCGCGGAGCGCACCCGGGAATCGGCTGATACCCCGTCAAATGGTAATGTCCATGGCAAAACGGGGGCGCGGACGACGCGTGCCCCGGCCGATCCGCACCCTGGAGCTCCCTTGCCCGGACCCACGCCCCGCCCCCGCCTGCACCGCCGCAGCCTCCCGCTCGCGGCCGCGGTCCTGGCCGTCTCCCTGCTCGCCGGTTCGGCACAGGCCGACGACCCGGCACCGGCCGACGCCACGCTCACCGCCGACCTCGACGCGCTACTGGCCGACGCCCGGCTGGCCAACGCCCAGACCGGCGTCGAGGTGCTGGACGCCGCCACCGGGCAGGTGCTGTACGCGCGGCAGCCGCAGGCGCTGCTCACCCCGGCGTCCACCCTGAAGACGGTGACCTCGGCCGCGGCGCTCGACCTGCTCGGCGCGGACTACCGGTTCACCACCGAGGTGCGCAGCACCGGCAGCCGCTCCGGCGACACCGTGGCCGGCGACCTGGTGCTGCGCGGCGGCGGCGATCCGACCCTGCTGGCCGCGGACCTCGACGACCTGGCCGCGCAGGTCGCCGCGTCCGGGGTCACCACCGTCACCGGCCGGGTGCTGGCCGACGGCAGCCGGTACGACTCGACGCCGCTGGGGCCCGGCTGGGCCTGGGACGACGAGCCGTACTCGTACAGCCCGCAGATATCCGGGCTGACCGTCGCCAACGACCCCGAGTACCTGATGGACACCGTGCGGGTGACGGTCGCGCCGGGCGCGGCCGGGGAGGCCGCGAAGGTCACCCTGGACCCGGCGCAGGCGCCGATGGCGTTCACCGGGAAGGTCACCACCGGCGCGGCGGGCAGCGCCTCGTCCGTGGGCGTCGACCGGCGGCGCGGCAGCAACGAGTTGGCGCTGTCGGGCAGCATCGCGGCGGGGGCCGCGCCGGTCACCTCGTGGGTGACGGTCGAGGACCCGTCGACGTACGCGGGCAAGGTGTTCGCGGGCGCGCTGGCCCGGCACGGCGTGAACGTGGTGCGGGGCGTGCAGGCGGCGAGCGGGGCGGAGGCCTCGCAGCCGCTGGTGTCGCACCGGTCGCAGACCCTGGCCCAGTTGATCGTCCCGATGCTCAAGCTCAGCAACAACGGCATGGCCGAGCACCTGACCAAGGAGATCGGCAAGGTCAAGGGCGGTCGCGGCGACTGGGCCACCGGTGTCGCCCAGGTGCAGAACTTCCTGAAGGCCAACGGCCTGAGCACCCCCGCCGGGCGGCAGGTCGACGGCTCCGGCCTCTCCCGCTACGACCTGATCACCCCCGCCAAGATGGCCGGACTGCTCGAACTCGCCCAGAACAAGCCCTGGTTCGGCGCCTGGTACGACGCGCTGCCGGTGGCGGGCAACCCGACCCGGCTGGTCGGCGGCACGCTGGCCGCCCGGATGCGCGGCACCAAGGCCGAGAACAACGTGCACGCCAAGAGCGGCTCGATGGGCGGCGTCGACAACCTGGTCGGCTACGCCACCGCGCCGGACGGCCGCCGCCTGGTCTTCGCCGTCCTGATCAACGACTACGCGGGCACCAGCCCCCGCCCGGTCCTGGACGCGATCGCCGTCCGCCTGGCCACCGGCCCGGCCACCGCCACCGCCACCACCCAGCAGAAGGCCCGGTCGCTGACCGTCCCGGCCGCGGGCGACGGCGGCACCTACACCGGCACCCGCTGGGAGGACTGCGAGGCCGTCTCGCACTGCTGATCCCCCTCTCCCCCACGGCCCCGCCGCGTTGCGCGGCGGGGCCGTCCGGATTTTCGGACGCTGCGGATGTAATGGAGCCGTCATCAATCAAACGGTTGATTGACGAGGGCGCCGCGCGTACGCTCCCCGCCATGACCGAGCCACCGTCCTCGTCCCCGCCCCCGAGCCAGGCCGACCTGAGCCGGGAGCGGATCGTCGCGGCCGCCACCGAGCTGTTCGCCGAGCACGGGTACGACGGCACCACCACCCGGACCATCGCGGCCGCCGCCGGGCTGAACGTCGCCACCGTCGCGTACCACGTCGGCGGGAAGGCCGACCTGTACCGCGAGGTGATGCGGCGGGCGCACGAGGCCGAACGATCCGCGGTGGCACGGGCGTTGGAGGCCTTCGCGGCCCGGGCGGGGACGGACCCGGCGGGGGCGGCGGTCGCCTTCGCCGACCGGTACCTGGACTTCTGCCTGGAGCAGCCGCACGTCCCGGCGCTGTGGATGCGCCGCTGGCTGGCGGACGCCGCCGAGTTCGCCGGGCTGGAGGAGCGGTACGCCCGGCCGCTGCTGGAGTCGGTGCGCGACGCGCTGGCCGCCGCGCTGCCCGAAGTGTCCCCGGAGCGCGCCGAGTTGGCGGTCTGGACGGTGCTGTGGACGGTGCACGGCTTCTGCCGGTCGATGATCCGCGCCCAGGTGCCGCGGTTCCGGGAGCACCTGCACGGCCTGGTGCTGCGCGAGCTGGGGATCGGGGGCGGGCGGTGAGCGGCGGGGAGATAGGCAGACGGCAGCTCGCCGGGTACGCGATCGGCTCGATCGGGACGGGCATCCACTCCACCGTCCCCGGCCTGCTGCTGCTGTACTTCATGACCGACGCGCTGGGCGTGCCCGCCGGGGTCGCGGGCCTGGTGGTGGCGCTGCCCAAGGCCTGGGACGCGCTGTTCAACCCGACCGTCGGCGCCGCCAGCGACCGGGAGGCGCTGCGCACCGGCCGCCGCGGCCGGATCCTGCTGGCCGGGGCGCTGGCGCTGCCGGTCGCGTTCGCCGCGATGTTCCTCTCCCCGCTGACCGGCTCCGGCGCCGCCGCCTGGGTCGCGGTCACCTTCGTGCTGGCGTCCAGCGCCTTCGCGCTGTTCCAGGTGCCGTACGTGGCGCTGCCCGCCGAGATGTCGGACCGGCCCGAGGTGCGCACCCGGATCACGGTGTGGCGGATCGTCTGCCTGACCGTCGGCATCCTGGTCGCGGGCGGCCTCGCCCCCGCGCTGGTGTCGCTGGCCGGACAGGGGCGGCGCGGGTACGCGGTGATGGCGGTGGTGGTCGCCGTCCTGCTGCTGGCGACGCTGCTGGTGCCCGCGCTGGGCGCCCGCCGGGTGCCCGCCCGGCCCGGGCCGGAGCCGCTCGGGCTGCGGGCGGCGCTGCGCACCGCGCGCGGCAACCGGGCGTTCTTCGCGCTGCTGGGCGCCTTCGTGCTGCAGGCCGCCGCGGTGGCGATCATGCTGGCCGCCGCCCCGTACACCGCCGCGTACTGGCTGGGCGGGTACGGGCTGACCTCGGTGCTGTTCGTCTGCCTGGTGGCGCCGAGCGCCGTCGCGGTACCGCTGTGGGGCCGGGCCGCGGCCCGGTGGGGGCGGCTGCGCTGCCTGGGCGTGGCGACCGCGGTGTTCGCGGCGGCCTCCGCCGCGCTGTGGCCCGCCGCCGGGACGGGCGCGGTGCGCGTCGGGGCGGTGCTGGCGCTGTGCGCGCTGCTGGGCGTGGCGTACGCGGCGCTGCAGGTGCTGCCGCTGTCGCTGCTGCCGGACACCGTGCACGCGGACGCGGCCCGCACCGGGCGGCTGCAGTCCGGGGCGTTCACCGGGCTGTGGACGGCGGGCGAGACGGCCGGGATGGCCGCCGGGCCCGGGCTGTTCTCGCTGGCGCTGGCCGCCGCCGGGTTCGTCTCCTCCACCACCGACCACCCCGTCGCGCAGAGTCCCGCCGCCCGGGCGGGCGTCCTGCTCGGCTTCAGCCTCGTCCCGGCCCTGCTGATGCTGGCCTCGCTGCCCGCCCTGCGCGCGTACGGGCGCCGCCGGGCCGCCGCCCCCGCCCCCGCCCCCGCCGTTGTCGTCGACCCGCTCGCTGGAGAACCCTCGTGACCGACCGTCAGACCTTCCTCCCGGACGCCGGGCGCCCCGCCGGGGAGCTGCTCGCCGAGCTGCGCGCGCTCACCGCCGCCGACCTGCCCACCCGCGGCGGCCGCACCACCGCATACACCTACGACGCCGGGCGGCCCGAGGTGCGGGCCGCCGCGGAGGGCGCGTACCTGGCCATGCTGGAGGTCAACGGGCTCGACCCGACGGCCTTCCCCAGCATCGTCGCGCTGGAGCGGCGGGTGGTCGGCGCGGTCGCCGCCCGGCTCGGCGGGGACGAGCGCACGCCCGGCATCTTCACCAGCGGCGGCACCGAGTCGATCCTGCTCGCGGTCAAGGCCGCCCGGGACGCCCGGCCCGAGGTCGCCGACCCCGAGATCGTGGTGCCCGCGACGGCGCACGCCGCGTTCTTCAAGGCCGGGACGTACCTGAAGGTGAAGGTCGTCGCGGTGCCGGTCGACCCGGCGACCTTCCGGGCCGTGCCGGAGGCGATGGCCGCGGCCTGCACCGAACGGACGGTCCTGGTGGTCGCCTCGGCGCCCTCGTACGCGCACGGCGTGGTCGACCCGGTCGCGGAGATCGCCGCGGCGGCGGCCGCGCGCGGACTGCCCTGCCACGTGGACGCCTGCGTCGGCGGCTGGCTGCTGCCCTGGCTGGCCGAGGCCGGGGCCGAGGTGCCGCCGTTCGACCTGTCGGTGCCCGGCGTCACCTCGCTCTCCTGCGACCTGCACAAGTTCGGGTACGCGCCCAAGGGGGCGTCCGTGCTGCTCTTCCGCGACCAGTCGATGCGGCTGGCCGCGTACTTCGCCTGCGCGAAGTGGCCCGGCTACCCGGTGGTCAACTCCACCGTCCAGAGCAGCAAGGGCGCCGGACCGCTGGCCGGCGCCTGGGCCACCCTGCAGGCCCTCGGGGCGGACGGCTACCGGGAGTTGGGGCGCGCGGCGCTGGCCGCGACCCGGCGGCTGGTCGCGGGTGTCGGGGCGATCGACGGGCTGCGGGTGCTCGGCTCCCCCGACGCGACGCTGGTCGCGATCGGCACCGAGGGCGAACACCCGCTCGACCTCTGGGAGTTGGCCGACGAGTCGCGGGCCCGCGGCTTCTTCCTGCAACCCCAGCTGAGCGTCGGCGGCCTGCCCGCCAGCCTGCACGTCACGCTCACCGGCGTCAGCGGGGAGGGCGTCGAGGCGCTGCTCGGCGCGCTGCGCGAGAGCGTCGACGCGGTCCGCGCCCGCGGACCGGTCGCCCCGCCCACCGAGATCCTCGCCCTGCTCGACGGGCTCGACCTCACCACCCTGGACGACGCGACCTTCGCCGCCCTGCTCCCGGCCACCGGGCTCGACCTCTCCCCCGAGGCCACCACCCGCATGGCGGGCGTCAACCGGCTGCTCGACGCGCTGCCGCCGCACCTGCGCGACCAGCTCGCGACGCGGTTCCTGTCGGCGCTGTACAGCCCGTACCTGGGGGCGTGACGGGGGTTTCCCGGGCCCGATGAGAACGGCGGGCCCGGGGCTGCTCACGGTGCACTTCCGGTGCGTGCGGTGGCTTCGGGTTCCGTCACCACGGCCCGAAGCAGCACGGACCTTCGATGGGCTCCGGCCGCCGGCAGCACGGACTCGCCGTTCCCCGAGCCCCTGGTCGTGCATGCTCGTCTGCCGAAGAGTTCCCCGGGCCCCCGTGCAGTCGGCCAAGGGTTCACCGCCGAGTGAGCCATGCCGTAGCGGCACCGGCACCGGCTGTCGTAGTGGCGGTGAGCAGCCGTGCGGGGGGCGCCGAATCGGCGTAGGTGACAGCCAGCCGTCCGGGGAGATCGACCAACGGACTCCGCAGCCGGTCCGGCGTAGGCTGCCGGTCATGACGACGGCGGTCGGGAGTTTGATTGAGGAGTTGCGCCGTGGACTGGGCATGTCTCAGGACCAACTGGCGGCGCGTCTGAACGAGTTGGGGGACTGCGCGACAATGACGCGGCAGCTGATCTCCCGGTGGGAGAACGGCTACCAGGGGCGAAAGCCCGGCCCGCGTTGGCTACCACACTTGGCTACCGCCTTGGAAGTGCCTCTACATGCCTTGGAGAGTGCGGACGTGATCAGGCGATCTTTCCTAACGACCGTTGCCGCCACCGCCATAGCGCCCGCGGCCACCGCGGATCTGCTGTCCCACGGGTTCGCTGCCGCTCTCCACGGTGGTCCGTCGGTGGACGACTGGCAGGGACGGCTGCACGTCTACGGCCAGGACTACATGTCGTCCGGCGCCGAGGAGATTCAGCGCCGACTTGCCGCGGACATGGTGGTTCTGCAACAGCAGATCGAAGGCCCACGCATGTGGGAGGTGGCGGCGCGGCTGTCCGTGCTGTTCGCCAAGACCTTTCCCGGCAGCGACGCCGCCAGGACAACGACCTGGTACGGCATGGCCGCGACCGCCGCTGACCGGTCCGGGGATCGGGACACGCGGGTGTGGGTGCGAGGGCGCGCCGCTATTGCCCTCGGCTACGAAGGGGCGTCCTTGGCCATTGCGGAGAGGCTCGCCGATCAGGCATTGGCAATTGACTCGCGCCCGTCCCTGGGCCGGCTCAACGCCGTCATGGGGAAGGCTCATGCTGCCGCACTTCGGGGCGACCGCCGGGCGGCATTGCAGCTCAACGACGACGGATGGCGGGTGTTCGAGCGAGTCGCCTCACCGGCGAACGCGCAGTCGGACTACGCGGTCCCCGAGTGGCGAATGAACGTCTTCTCGTCCCTGCTGCTCGCGCGGCTCGGTGAAGAGAAGCGGGCCGAACACGCGCAGGAGCAGGCGCGGGCGTTGCTGCCCGCGGCTTTGCCGCGATTCGCCACGCACCTGGAGCTGCACCGCGGGCTGATGCTCGCACAGGCAGGAGACCGAACGGGTGGTGTGGCGTACGCCCGTGCCGCACTCGACGCCCTTCCCGCGGACAAGCAGTCCCTGACCTTGCGGCTGCTGCTGGCAGAGGTCGAAGCGGCGTAGCGACCTGGCTACCCCCTGCGGCTAACCCGTGGCTGACGGGTAGTCACCAGTCGCACAGTCTCCCCGAACAGTTCGCACGGCTCAGGGAGGCAGCACATGCTCTACTCGCTCGAACAGGCACGCCGACAGCGGCCGACGGAGGCACAGGCGGTCGGCCGCGCCCCGCTGGACGACTACGACCCCGAGATCAGCGCACGGGTCGGTGCTCGGCGATCGATCGGCTGGCCCGTGTGCCGGTGCCCCCGGCCGAAGTGCCCGCACCGGTCGGAGTCGGCGGCGTGACGGGCACGGCTCCGGCACGACCCGGCATCCTGGCCGTACTGGCTCCGGGCACCGGCAGCGACGTCGAGCCGCCGACCTACGCCCTGGCCCGCCAGGGCGAGGCCGAGGACGGCACCCGGCGCGTGACCGTCCCCCTGGCCAAGCTGGTTCCGGACACCGGCAGCGACGTCGAGCCGCCGACCTACACCCTGGCGTGCCAGGGCGAGGCCGCGGACGGCACCCGGTGCGTGACCGTCCCCGTCGAACTCAACGACCTTGCCCAGGTGCAAGGTTGGGCGTTCGTGCACATGATGCGCCACCCGGGCCACCGGTCGTACCGCATGGTCGCGGACGTGCCGGTGGTGGTGGTGGTGCCCGAGACGGAGCCGGAATGACCCGGGTGACGCTGGTGACGGGCGTGCTGGTGCTCGGGTTCGCACTGGTGGCGCCGCACTGCGGCCGACGGCACCTGATCCTCCGGAGCGCCTCCCGCACTTCGGGACCCCGCCGGTCTGGATCCCGGCAGGAAGGGTGCACCCGGCGCGGCGCAACGCGCTCCCGACTCCCGCTCCGGCCGTTGCCACCTCTCCGGCCGAGGCGGACGTGTCCGTTCGATCCGAGGGAGTGAGATGAACAGAGCACCCGGACACCCGGTGACGTCCTACGTGTTGTGCACCGACCCCGCGTCGCGCCTGCTGATCGTGCAGGCGGCCGGGGTCGGGACATGGCGCCTTCCCGGCGGCGTGGTGGAGGTGGGGGAATCCCCGCTCGACACCGTTCGCCGGGAGGCCCGGGAAGAACTCGGCCTGAAACTCGACCTGTTGGCCGATGACCTGCTCGGCGTCGAGTGGGTGCAGGCCCGCCGCGAGGGCGCCCGGGACCGGATCGTGTTCCTGTGGGCCGGGCCGATGCTCAGCAGCGCCGACACCGATCAAATCGTTTTGCAACCAAGGGAGTTGGTGGCATGGCGCTGGGCCGGTCCGGATGACGCCCGCCGACTGCTCCACCCCTCGGTCGCCGCCCGGATCCGGACGCCCCTCCACTGGCCCGGAAACGTTGCCTATCAAGAGACCCGAACCGAAAGGGCGGCCCGCCATGACGGCGGCCGAGTGCCCCGCCAGGACGCTGCGGATCGGCACCCGTAGTTCGCCGCTCGCCCTCGCACGGACAGAGGTGGTGATCGCGGCACTGCGGGAGCAGGTGCCCGACCTGGTGACCGAGACGGTGCCGGTGGCCACCGAAGCGGACTCGTGGCAGGACGACCTCGCGCAGCCCGGTGGCAAAGGGCTGTGCACCAAGCAGATCGACGCCGTGCCGCAAGCCGGGACGGTGGACATGACCGTGCACTGCGTGAAGGACGCGCCCGGAGACGTGCCGCCGCCCGAGGGGAACCGGGCGCCCGACGGGGCCACTGCGCAGCACGGACCGAGCCGCCCCCGGGCCCCTGATCGCGCACCCCGCCGTTGTTCCCGACCCCCTGGCCGGGCTCCTCAGTTGAGCAGGGCCGCCAGGCCGTCGGCGATGCGTTGGAGGCCGAACTCGAAGCGGGTGTCCATGTCGGGGTCGGTGAGGTCGTCGGCGAGGGCGACGAGGTTGGGGTAGTCCTCGGCGGGGAGGGCGCGGAAGAGGTCGCCCGCCTCGCGGGCGGCCCGGCCGCGGCCCGCGCCGGCGGCCTCGGTGGCGGAGAGCGGGGACTGCTCCTGCAGGACGAAGCCCTGGACGTAGGCGGAGAGCAGGTAGGAGGCCATCGCGGCGTCGGCGTCGGTGAATCCGGCCTCGCGCAGCCGGTCGAGCTGGTCCTCCAGGACGGCGAGGACGCGGGGGCCGGTGGTGAGGCGTCCGGCGACGACCTTGGCGGCGTCGCGCTTGGCGAGCAGCAGGGCGCGGTAGCGGCGGCCGTACTCCAGGTACTGCGTGCGCCAGTCGCCGGTGCGGGGCGGGACCTCGGCGTCGGCGATGATCGCGTCGCCCAGCAGGTCGAGGATCTCCTCCTTGTTGCGGACGTGCCAGTAGAGCGAGGCGGCCTGGGCGCCGACCTCGGCGGCGACCTTGCGCATGGAGAGTCCGGCCAGGCCCTCGCGTTCGAGGACGCGCAGGGCGGCGGCGGCGATGCACTCGCGGGTGAGGGTGCGCGAGGGGGGCTGGGCCACGGGTGCTCCTGGGGGGCGGCGGGGCGGTTCGCGCTTGCAATCTAACACCGTTAGGGCGATGCTGGGTGCGCAATCGCAGCCCCTAACACTGTTAGGGGCCGCTCGGCGCGCCCCGAGGGGGAACGGTGGACACCAGGAACGACCGGCACAGGTGGCAGGCGCTGGCCACGCTCTGCCTCACGATGTTCATGGCGATGCTCGACAACGTCGTCGTGAACATCGCCCTGCCCCGGATCGGCCGCGACCTGGACGCGGGCATCAGCGGACTGCAGTGGGTCGCCGAGGGCTACAGCCTGGTCTACGCGGCCCTGCTGCTCACCGGCGGCACCCTCGGCGACCGCCACGGCCGCACCCGGGTCTACCGGATCGGCCTGGCGCTGTTCACCCTGGGCTCGGCGGCGGCCGCCCTCGCGGGCGGCACCGGCGCGCTGGTCGCGGCCCGGATGCTGCAGGGCGTGGGCGCGGCGCTGCTGACGCCGGGCAGCCTGGCGATCCTGCGGCAGGTGTTCACCGACGAGAAGGAGCGGGCCCGGGCGATCGGCCTGTGGTCGGGCGTCTCGGCGCTGGGCCTGTCGGTCGGTCCGGTGGTCGGCGGCCCGATGGTGGACGCGTTCGGCTGGGCCAGCGTGTTCTGGATCAACGTCCCGGTCGGGCTGGTCGCCCTGGTGCTGGCGTACCGGGTGCTGCCGGAGGTCGCGCCGCGCGAGCGGCGGGTGGACCTGCTGGGCCTGCTGCTGTCCGCGGGCGGGCTGGGCGCGCTGGTGTACGCCCTGGTCGAGGGCCCGGGCCGCGGCTGGACGGACGCCCGGGTGCTGGCCTGCGGGGCGGCCGCGGCGGTGCTGCTGGCGCTCTTCGTGCTGGTCGAACTGCGGGTCGCCGAACCGATGCTGGAGCTGCGGCTGTTCCGCGACCGGGTGCTGGCGGGGGCGCTGCTGAGCGGGCTGATGGTGAGCTTCGGGATGTTCGGCGCGATGTTCTTCCTGCCGCTGATGCTGCAGGGCGTGATGGGCTGGGCGCCGACCGACGCCGGGTACGCGGGGCTGCCGATGAGCGCCGTGATCGTGTTCGCGGCCCCGCTGTCCGGCCGGCTGACCGCCCGGCACGGGGCGCGGACGCCGCTGGTGCTGGGCATCGCGCTGTGCGCGGTCGGCCTGGGCGGGCTGTCGCTGTACTCCGGGCAGGCGCACTACTGGTCGTACGGGTGGACGCTGGTGCTGCTCGGCGGCGGCATGGGGCTGACCTTCACGCCGGTGTCGATCGCGGTGCTGCAGCGGGTCGCCCCGGCGCGGACCGGGATGGCCTCCGCCACCATCAACACGCTGCGCGAACTCGGCGGCGTGCTCGGCATCGCGGTGCTCGGCGCCGTCCTGACCGCCCGGCTGACCGGCAACCTCACCGCCGCCCTGCACCGGCGGGGCCTGCCCGCCGACGGGGTGTCGCACGCGGTCGCCGCGCTCACCGGCCACGCCCCCGCCGCCGGCACCGCGGCCCCACCCGTCCCCTCGTTCGTCGACGCCTCGTTCGTCGACGCCCTGCACCTCGCCCTGCGCTGCGGCTCCGCGACCCTGGCCGTCACCGCCGTCCTGGTCGCCCTGCTGCTGCGGCCCGCCGCCCCGGCGCCCGCGGCCGCGCCCGTCCCGTCCCCGTCGCTGTCCGGGGCGAGCTGACGCGACGTCGGCCCGCTTGCTGCGGAAACGGGGTGGCCTGGTGCACGGAGCGCCGGATCCGGTAAAGCGGCGCCAAAGGGACGGGCAAGCGACGGTCGGGCGGACGCGGGTGCGAATGTGGTGAACCCGGGTGGCCGCGGCCGGTGCGTTCGCTAGCATGGCGCGCTCAAGTGGTCGGACCGACACCGGTGGTGGGGGATGGCGTGCTGAGCGTGGGGCCGGACGGCGGCGGCGGGGGAAGCGGCGGCGGTGGCGGCGGGTTCCGGGTGGAGCCGGACGAGTTGGACGGGGCCGCACAGACCGCGGGCGCCGTCGCCGAGCAGGTGCCGGACGGGACGGCGCGCGTGCTGGGCGCCTCCGACGAGGCCGAGGCCGGGTTACCCGGCTGGACCACCGGCAGCGAACTGGACGCCTGCACCGACGAGTGGAAGCGGCTGCTGGACGGCCTCTCCGCCGAGATGGACCGGCAGGGCGGCAACCTGCGGCAGACCGCGGCCAACTACCGCCGCGCCGAGCAGGACGCGGCCCGCGGCCTGACGGGGCGGTGAGCGTGGACGTCCCCACCCTGCGCGACGCCGACCCGCACCGGCTGTTCACCGCCGCCGACGCGTACGCCGCGCTGGCCGCCGCCTTCGCCGGACACGCCGACACCTGGCGCAGCGGCGTCGACGGCCGGGTGAGCGCCTCCGGCTGGAGCGGCACCGCGGCCGACCGCGCCCGGGAGTCGCTGGCCCGCACCACCGGCAGGCTCACCGCCGCGCACCTGGAACTGGCCCGGATCGCCCCCGTCCTGCGGGAGGGCGCCGAGGCGTTCCTGCTGGCCCGCTCCAAGCTCCGGGCCGCGCTCGCCGACGCCGACGCGCACGGCTTCGCCGTCGCCGACGACGGCAGGGTCTCCTGGCCGCCGCCCGGCGCCGCCGAGCGCCACGACCCCGACGCGCCCGACCGCGCCCGGCAGGGCGCCGAGCTGCGCGACCAGATCGCCGACGCCCTCGCCGAGGCCGCGCACGCCGACCAGGTCACCGCGCAGCGCCTGCGCCGGTACACCGACGACGCCCGCACCGGCGCCGGACTCGACCCCGGCACCGGTGCGATGCGGCTGAACAGCGCCCTCCTCGCCGCCCTCGACCCCTTCGGCGGCGCCGAGGACCTGGTCCGCGCGGGCATGCCCGGCCCGGACGCCCCGCCGACCGAGGTCAACGCCTGGTGGAAGGCCCTGCCGCCGGACGAGCAGCAGCGCCTGCTGCGGGCGTACCCCGCCGAGCTCGGCAACCGCGACGGCATGCCGACGCCCGCCCGCGACCAGGCCAACCGGATCGTCCTGGACCGGATGGTCGCCGACCTCTCCTCCCGCCGGGACCTCTCCGAGTGGGACGCGAAGAAGCTGGAGGGCTTCCGGGCGATCCAGGGCCGCCTGCGCGAGGACCAGGGCAAGCAGCCGCCCGCCTACCTGATGCTGATCGGCGACCAGGGCCAGGGCCGGGCCGCCATCGCCTACGGCAACCCGGACACCGCGGACGACGTGGTCGCGTACGTGCCGGGCCTCAACACCGAGGTCAAGAACATGGGGGGCGGCGACGCCAACCGGGCCCGCGACCTGTGGCAGGCCGCGCACGACCTCGACCCGAGCCGCTCCACCGCCTCGATCGCCTGGCTGGGCTACGACACCCCGCAGATCAAGGGCATCGCCCCCGACATGTTCGCGGTGGCCGGGGACGAACGCGCCAAGCAGGGCGGCGCGGCCTACCAGGGCTTCCTGCAGGGCCTGCGCGCCTCGCACGAGGGAGCGCCCGCCCACCTGACCGCGCTCGGGCACTCGTACGGCTCGTTCACCGTCGGCCAGGCCGCGCAGCGTCCCGGCGGCATCCCCGCGGACGACATCGTCCTGGTCGGCTCCCCCGGCACCGGCGCCCAGCAGGCCTCCCAACTGGGCGTCGGCGCGGGCCACGTGTGGGTCGGCGCCGCCGAGCACGACCCGGTCTCGCACCTGCCCAGCCACGAGGCGGCCAAGGGCATCGGCATCGGCGCGGGCATCGGCGGCGTGCTGGCCGGTCCGCTCGGCGCGGTGGCGGGCGGCTTCCTCGGGGACCGGATCGCCGGGCACGACGACCCCCACGAGCTGTGGTTCGGCCAGGACCCGGCGAGCAGCGGGTTCGGGGCGCACCGCTTCGACGTCGCGGACGGGCCGCTCGGCTTCGAGTCGCACTCCGACTACTGGAACCAGGGCGACGGCCGGGACGGTCACTCACTGCGCAACATGGCCTTGATCGTCTCCGGCCACGGCGACCGGGTGTCCGGACAGGAGTACCGATGAACGACGACCTGGCGCCCGAGCTGCTCGCGGCCCGGGCCGCGGTGGACGAGCTGCTGGACTCCGCCCCCGCCGCGCTCACCCCCGCGGTGCACTGGGCCGACGGCCCGTACGTCGCCGTCGCCCACGAGCACGCCTTCACCCGCGAACCGGACGGCACCGCGCACCTGGAGAAGCGGCGCTACCTGCTCACCCGGGTCGCCGAGCACCGCTACCCCGAGCTGCTCGCCCAACTCGCCCGCGCCTGGCACGAACGCGGCTGGGCGGTGGACGGCGAGGACGACCCGGTGCTGCCCGTCCTGCGCGCCAAGTCCCCCCACGGGACGGCCGAGTTCAGGATCGGCTTCGCCGGGAACGGGACGCTGCTCGCCCGGGTCGACGGGCTGTCCGCGCCCGGCACCTCGTACCCGTTCGGCGGCGCCAGCACCGTCCCGATCGGGCCCGAGGGGTCGATGGACACCATGCCGCGGCGGCAGGACCCGTTCTGGTCGGTCTAGTGCCGAACGGGACGCACGGGAAAGGGAGTTCGGGATGAGGCGGCGGGCGGCGGGCGGCGTTGCGGCGCTGGTGCTGGTGCTGGGGCCGGGCGCGGCGGGCTGCGACTCCGGCGGCTCCGGCGGCTCCGGCAGCGGGTCGGCCGCGCGGCGGGTCGTCGCGCTGGACACCGCCCGCGCCCGGCTGCAGGAGCTGGTCGAGGGCACCACCGGCGCCCTCACCCCCGCCGTGCGCTGGGCCGACGACGCGTTCCGCGCCGTCCCGCACGAGAACGCCGCCCGCGACAACGACGGCACCGCCCAACTCACGCTCCGGCGCTACGTGTTAACCAAGGTCTCGGCCACCCACCAGCCCCGGCTGCTGGAGCAGGTCCGGGCGTACTGGAAGGGCCGCGGCTACACCCTGCACCCCGCCGACTCCACCGACGAGGCCTCCGCCGCAGCCCCCGACGGCACCGGCGTGACCGTCACCGTCGGCGCCGTCGGCAACGTCACCGTGGTCGCCGACGCCTGGGTGGAGGACCCCGGCAGCACCACCCCCTTCGGTCCCGCCCCCAGCCCGCTGCCGACCGGCAGGGACGGCGGGCCGGACACCGTACCGACCTTCGAGGACCCCGCCTGGTCCTGAAGCGGTCCTGAAGCGGATGCCCGCGCACCGCAGCCGCCCGCGCACCGCGGCGGCCCGACGGGGCGTGCGGACGAATCGGGGCCGATCCGGGCTGATCGGACGTCACGGGTCGACCGAAGGACCGTAGTTGGAGGGTGCCGTTAGGCTGTCGTGACCATGCTGGCTATAGTCGGGGCGATCTAGCCGGAACGGCGGCCGGCCGAGGGGTCTTCCTCGGTATACCCATGCCACGTTCCGTGTGGTCGTGCGGCCGTACCGTCCGTCGTCCCTGGGCTTGTCGTGTTCCGCGTCGACCACGGGGAGAGACGACATGGTTCGGATGGACGGGCGGGGGCGCGCCGCGCTCGCCGCTGTCGTGGGCGGGATGCTCCTGGTGAGCGGGTGCGGGATCGTCGGGATCGACGGGTCCTCGGACCAGGAGGCGAACCTGCGGGCCCTGCTGCCCGAACGGGTGCGCAAGTCCGGGGTGCTGACGGTGGGGTCCTCGTTCACGGCCGCGCCGGTGGTCTACCGCAACGACCGCAACGAGCCGGACGGCCTGGACCCGCACCTGGCGGAGAAGCTGGGCGCGCTGCTGGGCGTCCGGGTGGAGTTCCAGGACGCCGGGGCGTTCGCGAACGTGCTGCCGGGGCTGCTGGACGGCAAGTACGACGTCGCGATGTCGGGGATCACCGACACCCGGGAGCGCGAGCAGGGCGTCGACAAGAACGGCGCCCAGGTCAACCCGGGCGTGGACTTCGTGGACTACTTCATGGCGGGCATCGGCATCGCCGTCGACCGGGGCAACCCGAAGGGCATCGTCGACATCGACCACCTGTGCGGGCACACCGTCACGGTCAAGAAGGGCACCACCCACGACGACCTGGTGACCAAGCAGAAGACCGCCTGCGAGCACAACGGCAAGGGCGCGCTGACCCTGCTGGAGACCGACAGCGACAACGCCGCCATCCAGAACCTCAGGGGCCCGGCGGACGCGTACATCACCGACTACCCGAAGGCCACGTACGCGGTGCAGACCGTCGACAACGGCAACGCCTTCGAGATCGGCGGCCCGCAGTTGCAGCCCCGCCCGTTCGGGATCGCGCTGCGCAAGGAGGACTCGCAACTGCGGGACGTGCTGATGCGGGCGATGAACCGGCTGATCGCCGACGGCACCTACGACCAGGTGCTGGCCGAGCACCAGTTGACGGTGGGGGCGATCCAGAACTCGGTGACCAACGGTTCCTAGGCGGCGCGCGGGCCGTGCGGGGCCCGGGCCCGGCCGGGGCCGAGGGCCGCTCCGGGGCTCAGGTGGTGGCGAAGGCGAGCACCGCCACGTCGTCGGTCAGGGAGCCGGCGTGGCGGCGGACGTCGTGGTCCAGGAAGGCGACGACGGCGTCCGGGTCGGTGGCGGGCAGGGTGGTGAGGCGGGCCGCGAGCGGGTAGAAGGCGCCGGTGCGGTCGCGGGCCTCGGTGAGGCCGTCGGTGTGCAGGAGCAGGGTGCGGCCGGGCGGCAGCGGGACGGTGGCGGGCGGTTCGGCGGGGCCGGGGGCGAGGTGGCCGAGGCCGAACGGGAGGTCCTCGGGGCAGGGCACGGTGCCGACACTGCCGGGGGCCAGCAGCAGCGGGGCGAGGTGGCCGCGGTTGACCAGGTCGATCTCGTCGGCGCCGGGGCGGTGCTGGAGCAGCACGGCGGTGACGAACAGTTCACGGTCGCCGTCCTGTTCGGCGCCGCGGCGCACGTGCCGGTCGAGCTTGTCGGCGAGCTCGCCGAGTCCGGCGGTCTCGTGGGCGGCGACCCGGAACGCGCCGAGCACGTCGGCGACGGTGCGCACGGCGTCCAGCCCCTTGCCGCGGACGTCGCCGAGCAGGATCCGGGTGCCGTGCTCCGTCTCGCACACCTCGTACAGGTCGCCGCCGATGCCGACGTCCGCCTGCGCGGGGTGGTAGAGGCCCGCGGTGCGCAGGCCGCCGGCGCGGGCCGGGACGGGACGCAGCACGGTGTGCTGGAGGGTGTCGGCGACGGCGCGGACCCGGACCAGGTCGCGGGCCTGGCGGCGGCGCTGCCAGGCCAGCCCGGCGCCCACCGTGCCGGCCAGCACGGTGGCCAGGTACGTCCACAGGTGGTGCTGCTCGGTGAGGTGGCCGGCCCGCAGCGCGAGCAGCGCCTGCAGGGCGACGGTGACGCAGGTGGCGGCGGCGACCAGCGCGCGGCCGCCGCTGAAGGCGACCACCACCGGGATCACGGTCAGCAGGAAGCCCGCGGCGACGGAGCCGGGGACGGCCCACTCCATGACCAGGTCGGCGACCAGCAGCAGCACCGGCAGCAGCCGCACCCAGGTGGGGGTGCGCAGCGCCCGGGCCATCGCCGCCTCCCAGCGGGCCCCGGCGGCCCCGGACGCGCCGGCGCTCCCGGACGGACCGGCACTCCCGGACGCACCGACACTCCCGGACGGACGGGCCGGGGCCTGGTCGTGGCCGGGGCGGTGGTGCCCCGCGGACCGCGACTGCGGGTGGTGGCGGTCGGCGGGGGCGGTCGGCGCGGTCATGCTGGCCTCCTCGACGGCCGGTGCGGGTGCGGCACTGCCTCCATCGTCGCGTGCGGTCCGGCCGGGCCACCGCCCACGAAGGTCCCGACGGTTCGGGACCTTCGGCCCGTTCCGACCGGGCGCGGGAGCGCCGCGGGCGGCGTCACCGCGCGGGCGGGCCCGGGTGGACCGGGAAGGTCCGGTGGCCGCGCAGGACCAGCCGTTCGCGGCGCTCGGCCGGGCCCGCGGGGGCGAGGTCCGGGAAGCGGCGCAGCAGGGCGGGCAGCGCGGTGGCCGCCTCCAGGCGGGCGAGCGGGGCGCCGAGGCAGTGGTGCGGTCCGCTGCCGAAGCTGAGCGGCCGCCCGGCGGGGGCGGTGTCGGCCGCGCCGGGCCGGTAGCGCCAGGGGTCGAAGCGGGACGGGTCGCGGTAGCGGCGCGGGTCGCGGTTGGCGGCGCCGAGCAGCAGCAGGACGCCGGTGCGCGGGGCCAGCCGCAGGCCCGCGAGGGTGGTGCCGGTGTCGGGCGCGATCCGGGAGGTCACCTGGACGGGCGGATCGTGCCGCAGCACCTCGTCGACCAGGGCGTCCGGGTCGAGGGCGCCGGTGCGCAGGGCGTCGGCGGCCTCCGGGTGCTCGAACAGCCGGGCCAGGGCGTTGCCGAGCAGGTTGCCGGTGGTCTCGAACCCGGCGACCAGCAGCAGCGCGAGGTTGGCGATCAGCTCGTGGTCGGAGAGGCGGCTCGGCTCCCGGTCGGCGGTCCGCACCAGCGCGCTGACCAGGTCGTCCTGCGGCTCGGCACGCCGCTTGGCCGCCAACTCCTTGAAGTAGGCCGAGAGTTCGACGGCGGCCCGGTTTGCGGCGGCCAGTTCCGCGTCGTCCGGCACCGTCTCCAGGACGGCGGTCAGGTCGGCGGCGAGCGGCCGGAACAGGTGCCGGTCCGCGGCCGGGACGCCGAGCAGTTCGCAGATCACGCCGACCGGCAGCCGGAAGGCGAACGCGTCCAGGAAGTCGACCGGCCGCCCGGCCGCGCCGTGCTCCGCCAGGTCGTCGAGCAGGCCGTCGACGGCGGCGGTGACGGCCGGGGCGAGCGCGGCGACCCGGCGCGGGGTGAACACCGAGGCGATCAGCGACCGCATCCGGCCGTGGTCGGGCGTGTTGCGCTGCAGGACCGACGGGGCGAGCAGGTACTTGCCCGGGTGGTCGAGGAAGTCCGGCTCGGACTCGGCCCGCAGCGCCCCGTCCGTGACCCGGTAGCCGGGGCCGCGCAGCACCTCCTCGGCCTCCGCGTACCCCGTCACCAGCACCAGGAACCCGTCCGCCCGCACCACCGGGCCACCCGCGCGCAGGCGCTCGTACAGCGGGTACGGGTCCCGCCGGCCGCCCGGCCCCAGCAGTTCCGCAACGGCGGCCGCGGTGTCGCCCATGCCTGCCCCCTCGATGATCGTCTCCCGCCCCCGCAACGGCCGGGCCGCCCGCCGGGGTTCCCCTCCGGCGCGGAACGGCGCTGCGCGGGCGGGTCGGCCGGCGGCTCGGCGGGCGGTGGCTGGGTAGGCTGGTCGGCCATGGAGATCTGGATCAACCCGCAGTGCAGCAAGTGCCGCACCGCCCTCGGCGAGCTCGACGCGGCGGGCGTGGAGTACACCGTCCGCCGCTACCTGGACGAGCCGCCGACGGCCGCCGAACTCACCGGGGTGCTGGGCCGGTTGGGCCTGGAGCCGTGGGACGTGGCGCGCCTGGACGAGCCCGTGGCCAAGGAGCTGGAGCTGCGCTCCTGGGGCCGGACGGAGGCCGACCGGGCACGCTGGGTGGAGGCGATGGCCGCGCACCCGAAGCTGATCCAGCGGCCGATCATCACCGCGGACGACGGCTACACCGTGATCGGCCGCACGCCGGACGCGCTGAAGGACGTCCTCTCGCACTGACCCGTCCGGGCCGCCCCGGCCGGTCGGGCCGGTCGGGCCGGTCGGCCCGCCTGCTACCTTCCGCTGGTGACGAGTCTCCTGCAACCCCCGCTGCTCACCCGGCTGCTGGCCGCGGAACGGATCCTGGTCGCCGGTGCGGGCGGCGGGTTCGACGTGTACGCGGGGCTGCCGATCGCGCTCGCCCTGCGGGCGGCGGGGCGCGAAGTGCACTTCGCCAACTCCTCGTTCAGCAGTCTGCACGGCCTCGGCATGGACGTCTGGGAAGCCCCCGAGCTGGCCCGGATCACGCCCGACACCCGCTCCGCCGACCGGTACTTCCCGGAACGCTCGCTGGCCCGCTGGCTGCGGGCGCACCAACTGCCGGACACCGTCTGGGCGTTCCCGCCGACCGGGGTGCAGCCGCTGCGGTCCGCGTACCGGGCGCTGGTCGAACTGCTGGGCATCGACGCGATCCTGCTGGTCGACGGCGGCACCGACATCCTGATGCGCGGCGACGAGGCCGGACTCGGCACCCCCGAGGAGGACATGGCCTCGCTGGCCGCGGTCGCCGGGCTGCACGGGGTGCCGCAACGCCTGGTCGCCTGCCTCGGGTTCGGCATCGACGCGTACCACGGCGTCAGCCACAGCCTGGTGCTGGAGAACCTCGCCGCGCTCCAGCGCGCGGGCGGCTACCTCGGCGCCTTCTCCGTCCCCGCCGACTCCGCCGAGGCCGCGCTCTACCTGGACGCCGTCGCACACGCCCGGGACGACTGCCCCGAGCACCCGAGCATCGTGCAGGGCTCGGTCGCGGCGGCGCTGCGCGGCGAGTTCGGCGACGTCCGCTTCACCGAACGCACCCGCGACAGTGCGCTGTTCATCAACCCGCTGATGACGCTGTACTTCGGCGTCACGGTCGAAGCCCTCGCCGCCCACCACCTCTACCTGGACCGACTGGAGAACACCGTGCTGCTGGGCCAGGTCGCCTCCGCCATCGGCCGCTTCCAGGACGCGCTGCCCCGGCAGCGCCCGCCGCGCGCCTTCCCGCACTGAACCGCCTCGGCGCGCCGGGGCGCCTTCGCGCCGGGGTCCGCCGGAAAACCGCTGCCGTCCGCCCGGCTCCGGCTGCTACCGTCCGGCCCCGATGACCACCAACGGTTTCCTCCAACCTCCCCTGCTCACCCGGCTGCTGGCCGCGGAACGGATCCTGGTCGCCGGTGCGGGCGGCGGCCACGACGTGTACGCGGGGCTGCCGATCGCGCTCGCCCTGCGCGCCGCGGGGCGCGAAGTGCACCTGGCGAACCTGTCGTTCACCCACCTGCACGGCCTGGACGGCAGGGCCTGGGAGGGGCCGCACCTGGCCCGGATCACCCCCGACACCCGCGCCGCCGAACCCGGCTTCCCCGAACACTCGCTGGCCCGCTGGCTGCGCGACCACCAACTGCCGGACACGGTATGGGCGTTCGCCTCGACGGGAGTGAAACCGCTGCGGGCCGCGTACCGGGCGCTGGTGCGGCGGCTCGGCGTGGACGCGATCCTGCTGGTCGACGGCGGCACCGACATCCTGATGCGCGGCGACGAGGCCGGACTCGGCACCCCCGAGGAGGACATGGCCTCCCTCGCCGCGGTCGCCGGACTCCGGAACGTGCCCCAACGCCTGGTCGCCTGCCTCGGGTTCGGCATCGACGCCCACCACGGCGTCAGCCACGGCCTGGTGCTGGAGAACCTCGCCGCGCTCCAGCGCGCGGGCGGCTACCTCGGCGCCTTCTCCGTCCCCGCCGACTCCGCCGAGGCCGCGCTCTACCTGGACGCCGTCGCACACGCCCGGGACGACTGCCCCGAACGCGCCAGCATCGTCCACGGCTCGGTCGCGGCGGCGCTGCGCGGCGAGTTCGGCGACGTCCGCCTCGGCGAGCGCACCGGCGACAGCACGCTGTTCGTCAACCCGTTGATGACGCTGTACTTCGGCGTCACGGTCGAGGCCCTCGCCGCCCACCACCTCTACCTGGACCGGCTGGAGGGCACCACCACGACCCGCGAGATCGCCTCCGTGATCGCCGACTTCCGCGAGGAGCTGCCCCGACGGCGCCCGGCCCGCCCCTACCCGCACTGACCGCTGGGGGGCAGAACGCCTCGCCTCACACCTCGACGCCGTCACCGGGCGGCACGATCTCCAGCGGGACGTCGGTGAGCATCGCGGGGCTCAGTATGCGGGCCATCGACAGCTGGCCGATCTCGCTGAGCATCGCCTCGTGGATCTGCACCAACCGCCCGGGCGCCACCTCCCGGACGTAGTCGACGGCCTCGCCGGTCCTGGTCCACGGCCCGGCGGCGGGCAGCAACAGCGTGCCGACCGGGGCGTCCGGCACGTGGTAGGCGTCGCCCGGGTGGTAGACCCGCCCGTCGACCAGGTAGCCGACGTTGGCGACGCGCGGGACGTCGCGGTGGATGGCGGCGTGCAGTTCGCCGTGGACGGTCACCTCGAAGCCCTCGACGGCGAACGCGTCCCCGGCGGCGACGGCCGTCACCTGCCCGCGCCGGGCCGCGGTCCACCGTCCGACCACCGACTCCGGGCCGTAGACCCGCAGCTCGGGCCGGGCCGCCAGGGCGGCGGCGATCAGCTCCTCGTCGAAGTGGTCGAAGTGCTCGTGGGTGATCAGCACCGCCGCCGCCCCGGCCACCACCTGGGCGGCGTCGGGCGTGAAGGTGCCGGGGTCGACGGCGATCCGGGCGCCGTCCTTGGTGAGCGTCACGCAGGCGTGGGCGTGCTTGGTCAGCCGCATCGGGGGTCCTTCCAAGGGGCCGGGGAGATACGCAGGGGAGACTGTGCAGTCTGGACTGTACAGTTAGAACTGTGCAACTGGTAGCGTGACCCCATGACGCACCCCTCCCCTGAGCCGACCGCAGCCGAGCCGCCCGCCCGGACGCCCGCCGAACCGCCCGCGGCCGAGCAGTTGGCGGCCGCGCTGCGGACGGCGATCGGCGGCCTGGTGCGCGCCGGTCGCCCCTTCGACCTGCTCGCCCCCATCCCGGCGACGGTGCTGGACCTGCTCGACCGGCAGGGCCCGATGACCACCGCGGAGCTCGCCACCAGCCGGGGCGTGCGCCACCAGACCATGGCCGCCACGGTCAAGGAGCTCACCGAGGCCGGCCACCTGACCGCCGGACCGCACCCGGACGACGCCCGCAAGAAGGTGCTGGCCCTGACCCCGCAGGGCCGGCGCGCGATCGAGGCCGACCGGCAGCAGCGGGTCGGCCTGCTCGCCCGCGCGGTCGGCGGGAGCCTGGACGAGTCCGAGCAGCTCCTGCTGGCCCGGGCGCTCCCCCTGCTGGACCGGATCGCGGCCGAACTGGGCGCGGCGGGCGGGGGGCGGGGCGCGGCGGGCGGCGGGCGGGGGCCGATCAGCGGGGCCTGGTGAATCGCCGCCCAGCATCTTCGTTTCGCCGATAACAGCAGATCCGTATCAACGATCCAATCTTCTGTTATCGTTGATACCGACAGCGCGAGATCGTCGATACGAAAGAGGTTCCGCCATGTCCGTCACCGACACGCAACCCCGGGTCGCCCTGGTCACCGGCGGCTCCGGCGGCATCGGCCGCGCCGTCGTCCGGCAGCTCGCCGCCGCCGGGTACCCCGTCGCCGTCCACTACTCCGGCCGCAAGGACCGGGCCGAGGCCCTGGTCGCGGAGGTCGTCGGCAACGGCGGCCGGGCGCTGGCGGTCGGCGGCGACGTCGCGGACGAACGGGAGATGGCCGCCGCGTTCGACCTGGTCGAGACCGAGTTCGGCGGGCTGGACGTGGTCGTCCACACCGCGGGCGTCATGCGCCTGGCGCCCGTCGCCGAACTCGACCTGGCCGACTTCGACGAGGTGCAGCGGGTCAACGTCCGCGGCACCTTCGTGGTCGCCCAGCAGGCCGCCCGGCGGCTGCGCCGGGGCGGGGCGCTGATCAACTTCTCCACCTCGGTGGTCGGGCTCCAGTTCCCGAACTACGGCGCCTACGCGGCCAGCAAGGGCGCGGTCGAGGCGCTGACCCTGGTGCTGGCCCGCGAACTGCGCGGCCGGGACGTCACCGTCAACACCATCGCCCCCGGCCCCACCGCCACCCCGATGTTCCTGGAGGGCAAGGACCAGGCCGCCGTCGACCGGCTGGCCGCCCAGCCCCCGCTGGAACGCCTCGGCACCCCCGAGGACATCGCCGAACTCGCCGCCTTCCTGGCGGGCCCGGCCGGCCGCTGGATCAACGGCCAGAACATCCGCAGCAACGGCGGCATCGTCTGACTCGGACCCGCCCGGCCCCACCCCGACCCACCCACTCCGTTCCACCCACCCGAGGAGAACACCGTGCCCTTCGCCAACTTCAAGGTTCCCGCCGGCACCCTGACCCCGGCCCAGAAGCAGCTGATCGTCGACCGCACCACCGACCTGTACGCCGAGGTCTACGGCGAGCGCGCCCGGCAGAACACCATGGTCCTGGTCGAGGAGGTCGCCGACGGCGGCTGGGGCATCGGCGGCCACGTCCTGACCGCCGCCATGATCAACGGCACCGACGGCACCGAACCCGCCCCCGCCCCCGCCGAGTAGCGGCACCGACTCCGAGCGGCACCGACTCGGAGCGGCACCGGCCTCCACTACGCTGGCCGGGCAGCACGGGACCGAGAACGGGCAAGGGACAGGCCATGAGCGACGCCACCACCGGCACCACCCCCCGGGGGACGGGCGACCTGCGCTCCCGGATGCTCGAGGCCGCCGAGGATCTGCTCGCGGAGTCCCCCGACAACGACGTCTCGACCCGCGCCGTGTGCGAGGCCGTCGGCGTCAAGCAGCCCGTCCTGTACCGCCTGTTCGGCGACAAGAACGGCCTGCTGACCGCGCTGGTCGCGCACGGCTTCGAGCGCTACATCGGCCGCAAGCAGGGCCTCGCCGTCACCGACGACCCGGTCGCCGACCTGCGCGCGGGCTGGGACGACCACGTGGACTTCGCGCTCTCCAACCGGGCGCTGTACCGGCTGATGTTCTCCCCCGTGCTGCCCGAGGTGCCGGAGACCGCCGCCCGGATCTTCGACCTGCTCAAGCGGACCCTGGAGCGGTGCGCGGCGGTCGGCGCGCTGCGGATCCCCGCCGAGGAGGCCGCGCAGGCGATCCTGGCGGCCAACGTCGGCGTCACCCTCAGCCTGCTCTCCCAGCCGGAGCGCTTCGCCGACCCCGCCCTGCCGACCCGGGTCCGGGACGCGGTCTTCGCCTCCTGCCTGGACGAGTCGGCCGCCGCGGCCGCCCCCGCGGGGGACCGCCTCGCCGGGGCGGCCCGCCAGTTGGAGGCCCAGCTGAGGCAGCGGTCCGGCCCGCTGGGCGAGGCGGAGACCGCCCTGCTGCTGGTGTGGCTGCGCACCCTCCAGCAGCAGGACGGCCTCCGGCAGGACGGCCTCCGGCAACAGGACGACCCCGCCCGCAGCTGACGTTCCGTCAGAACCCCTGCCGGGCCCGGGCCTCCGGCGTCACCGGCGTGAAGAAGTTGACCAGGGTGCCGTCCGGGTCGCGGAGCAGCAGCGAGCGGTTGCCCCACGGGAGGGTCACCGGCCCGCTGACGAACTCCGCTCCGCCGTCGGCGAGTCGGCGGTGCAGCAGGTCGACGTCCTCGACCAGGAACTCGACGATCGCGCTGCGGTTGGCGGCCGGCTCGGCCGAGCCCGGCGCGAACAGCGGCACGGTGCGGACGCTGCCGATCGCCAACGTCCCGCCCGGGGTGCGCAGTTCGGCGAAGTCCGGGGTGGCCCGGACGGCGGTCAGGCCGGTGGCCCGCTCGTAGAACGCGACCAGGCGGTCGACGTCGGCGGTGATCAGACGGACGGAGACGAGGTGCATGCGGGGCTCCCCTGCGGTGTTCCGGTGCGGTCGGCCCGAGGCTAGGGGGGATACCGGGCGGAATCCGCCCGCTTTCGGAGGGAGGATCGACGGCATGACCCGTCCCCTGGCCCGCGTCCTCACCCTGCTGGAGCTGCTGCAGTCCGGCGGCGTCCGCACCGTCGCGGAGCTGGCCGAACGGCTGGAGGTGGACGAGCGCACCGTGCGCCGGTACGTCGCCCAACTGGTCGACCTCGACCTGCCGGTGGAGTCGGTGCGCGGTCGCTACGGCGGCTACCGGCTCGCGCCCGGGCACCGGATGCCGCCGCTGATGCTCACCGACGAGGAGGCGCTGGCCGTCCTGTTCGGCCTGGCCGCCGCGGAGCGGGCCGGGCTGTCCACCGCCCCCGCCGCGGCGGGCGAGACGGCCGCCGCGAAGATCCGCCGGGTGCTGCCCCGCCGACTCGCCCACCGCCTGGACGCCCTGCGCGAGGCACTCGCCTTCACCACCCGGCCCGCACCAGCGCCCGTCCCCGTGCCCACGCCCCCCGCCCCCGACCCGGAGGCGCTGCTGACCGTCGCCGACGCGGTGCGCCACCGCCGCCCGCTCGCCTTCCACTACACCTCCGCGGACGGCCGCAGCGGCGAACGAACCGTCCAGCCGCACGGATTGGTGCTGCACGCGGGCCGCTGGTACCTGACCGGACGGGACACCGGTGCCGACGCCGAGCGCCTGTTCCGGCTCGACCGGCTGGCCGCGCCCCGCCCGCTGCCCGGCACCTTCCCCCCGCCACCCGGCCCGCCCCCGGCCGAGCGCGTGCTGCACGCCCTGGCCACCGCCCCGCACCGCCACCACGTCCGGCTGCGGATCCGGGCCGACGCCGCCCGGATCCGGGCGCACTTCCCGGCCGGTCTGGCCCTGGTCGCGGAGCCGGACGCCGCGGGCTGGTCGGAGGTCGACCTGCGGGTCGCCGAACTCGACTGGCTGCCGGGCACGTTGGCCGCCCTCGACCGACCGTTCAGCATCGTCCGCCCCACCGAACTCCGGGCCCTGGTGCTGGCCTTGGCCGAGCGGCTCGCCGAATCGGCCCGCAGCGACGGCAGTTGAAGGCCGCGCCCGCCTCCGTCCTCAGCCCTTGCGGGCCGCCGCGACGATCTTCCCGGTGGTGTGGAAGAAGCGCGAAGTGGCGTGCCCCCGGTACGACTTGGGGAACGCGGTGGCCGGGTTGCCGCTCAACCGGCCGTTGCGCACGTACATCACCACGAACGCCGCGTCGGCGGTGGCGCCGATCATCTCCCAGTCGCCCTTCGGCGAGGCGACCGGCAGCGCGGCCCGGATCTCCTCCGGCAGCGGCTCGGACAGGAACAGCACGCACAGCCGCTTGTCCTCGGCGGGCTCCACCGCCGCGAACGGCTCCAGCGCGAGCAGCGCCTCGACCTCCTCGACCGTCCGCAGCAGCACCGGGACCGGGTACCCGAGCCCGGCCTCCAGCCCGGCCTCGATCCGGGCGGTCAGCGCCGCCCGGTCGGTCTCCGCGGTGCGGAAGAACACGTTCCCGCTCTGGATGTACGTCCGCACCCCCTGCAGCCCGAGGCCGGTGAACAGCTCCCGCAACCGGTCCATCTTCACGGTGCGGCCGCCGACGTTGACCGCCCGCAGGAAGGCGATGTAGGTCTCCATCCGGCCGAGTGTAGGACGCACCGCCGACAGCGCCCGGGATTCCGTCGGACCCGCCGCCTACGCTCCGCGCCATGACGACCTGGCAGGAGTTCGAGCAGCAGGCCCCCGACCTCGCCCCGCGGATCCGGGCCCGTTTCACGGCGCACCGGCACCACGTCCTCGCCACCCTGAAGCGGGACGGCTCGCCGCGGGTGAGCGGCACCGAGGTCGACTTCCGCGGCGGCGAGCTGTTCCTCGGGTCGATGGCCGGCGCGGTCAAGGCGGCCGACCTGCGGGTGGACGGGGGCCGCCGCCGACCGCCGCGCCTCAGCCGTTGGGCAGGATCACCGCCCGGCCGTTGACCTTGCCCGCGTGCAGGCGCTCGTAGGCGAGCGGCGCCTCGTCGAGGCCGTACGTCTCGACGTGCACGTCGACCGCGCCCGCCCGGGCCAGGTCGAGGACCTCGATCAGCTCGGAGCGGCTGCCCCAGTACGGGGAGGTGACGGAGACCTCGTACGGCAGGACGCCGAAGCCGACCGCCAGGGTGCCGCCGCCGATGCCGACCACGGTGACGTCGCCCTCGACGGCGACGAGCTGTCCGGCCAGGGCGGTGGTGGGCGGGGCGCCGACGAAGTCGAGGACGGCCTGCGCGCCCAGCCCGGCGGTGAGTTCGCGCACCTTCCCGGCCGCCGCGCCGTCCGAGAGCACCGCCTCGTGCGCGCCGACCGTCCGGGCCAGGGCGAGCTTCTCCTCGGTGACGTCGAGCGCGACCACCCGGGCCGCGGTCATCGTCCGCAGCAGCTGGATCGCGACGTGCCCGAGGCCGCCGGTGCCGATGACGACCGCGGTGGAGCCGGGGACGAGCTTGGGCAGCGAGCGCTTGATCGCGTGGTACGGCGTCAGCCCGGCGTCGGTGAGCGGGACGGTGCGCACCGGGTCGAGGTCGCCGAGCGGGACGAGGTGCCGCGGGTCGTCGACGACCATGTACTCGGCCATCGCGCCGGGCGCGCCCAGCCCGGGCGGCATGATGCCGAGGCTGCCCGCGCGCAGGCAGTAGTTCTCCTTGCCCTCCGCGCACTTGGCGCAACTGCCGCAGCCCCACGGGCCGTAGACCGCGACCGACTCTCCCTCGGTGAGGCCGGTGACGCCCGCGCCGAGCGCGGCGACGGTGCCGACGCCCTCGTGGCCGAGGGTCAGCGGCAGCGGGAACGGGAGCTGCTCGGCCGGCCAGCTCATCACGGCGATGTCGGAGTGGCAGACGCCCGCGGCGGTGACCTTCAGCAGGACCTGCCCGGGGCCGGGCTCGGGATCGGGGACGGTGACCACCTCGGGGTGGCCGCCGACGGTGCGGTACTGGACTGCCTTCATGGTTTCGACGCTCCTTCGCGCGGATCCCCCCGCGGACGGCCCCCCGGAATCGTTTCGGCTCAGCGGGCGGCGTAGCCGCCGTCGACCAGGTGGTAGCTGCCGGTGACGAAGGACGCCCGGTCCGACAGCAGGAAGGCGGTCAGCTCGGCGACCTCCTCGGCGCGGCCGAGGCGCCCGGCGGGGTGCAGCGAGACCAGCAGTTCGCGTCCGGCCGGGTCGGCGCCCTTGAGCAGCGGGGTGTCGATGAAGCCGGGGCCGACCGCGTTGACCCGCACGCCCTGCGCGGCGTACTCGATGGCGGTGGTCTTGGTCAGCCCGACCACGCCGTGCTTGGCGGCGACGTACGCGGGCGATCCGGCGAAGCCGTTGGTGCCGAGGATGGAGGCCATGTTGACGATCGCGCCGCCGCCCGCGGCCAGGATCTCCGGCAGTTCGTGGCGCAGCGAGTAGAAGACGCCGTCCAGGTTGGTGGCCAGCACCCGGCGCCACGCCTCGGGGTCGTACTCGCCGGTGGGGGCGGACGGCCCGCCGATGCCGGCGTTGTTGACGGCCAGGCGGAGCGGTCCGAGGCCCTCGACGGTGGCCCGGACGGCGGCCCGCACCGAGTCCGGGTCGGTGACGTCGACCTGCACGGCGAGCGCCTTCGCGCCGGTGGCCCCGATGGCGGCGGCGGCCGCGCGGGCGCCGTCCAGGTCGTGGTCGGCGATCGCGACGTCCGCGCCGCGGGCGGCGAGCAGGGTGGCGACCGCCAGCCCGATGCCGGAGGCGCCTCCGGTGACGAGGGCGGTGCGGCCGGCGAACTCCCGGTCGAGGGGCTGCTGGGCGGCGGGCTCCTGGGTGGTCATGGGTGGTGCTTCCTCTCGTGCGCCGCGCGGGGGTGGGCGCGGTCGGTGCTGTTCCCGGCCGACGGGTGGTCAGCTCGGGGGTTCGGCCGCCGCCAGGTCGAAGGCGCGGTCGAGCAGGGTGGGCAGGTCGCCCGCGGGGTCGCGCACCCAGGTGCGGGTGGCGGCGTGCAGGGCGGCGACGCCGAGGCCGACGGCGACGGCGGGCCGCAGGTCGGTCTCCGGGTGCAGGCCGAGCCGGGCGGCGACCAGCCGGATCGAGCGCTCCTCCTCGGCGACCGAGATCCGCCGGAACGCGGCGGTCAGCGCGGGTTCCTCGTCGATCAGCACGAACAGGTCGCGCATGCCGGGACGGCGGTGCCAGGCGGGGTGCTCGGGGTCGGGGTCGTGCAGCCAGGCGGTGACGGCGGCGCGGTAGGCGGCGACCGGCGCCTCGGCGGCGGGGCGGGCGGCGAGCGCCGCGTTGATCCGGGTGAAGTCGGCGCGCAGGCAGTCCAGCACGGCGTCCTCGCGGGAGGCGAAGTGGCGGCTGAAGGTGCGCCGGGAGACGTCGGCGGCGTCGGTGACGTCCTCGACGGCGAGGGCGGCGAGGCCGTGTTCCAGGGTGAGGCGCAGTGCGGCGGCGGCCATCGCCTCGCGGGTGCGGCGGGCCTTGCGCTCGCGCCGTCCGGCCTCTCCGGACGCGGGGGCGCCGGCTCCGCCTCCGTCGGCGGGTGCGGGCTGCTCGCTGCTCATGCCCCCACCGTACTACCGAAAATGTCCCGGCGGGACATCAGTCCCGCCGGGACACCTCGCCCGGGGCGCGCTGCTCACGCCCCGGACGCCTCCGGGGCCCGGGTCACTGCCCGGACGGCCCCCACAGCCGGTCGGTGCAGCGGGCGTAGGTATCGCGCCAGTGCGGCCAGTGGCGCGCCGTCTCGTCGTCGCAGTCGGCGAGCAGCCGGTCGACCTGGGCCGGGTCGACGCCCTCCAGCAGCCAGACCAGGGCGTCGGAAGCGGACGGGCCGTCGGCGAAGCGGAGCAGGTCGAGCAGCTCGGGCAGGGTGCCGATCCGGGAGCCGGACGGGAAGACGCCCGCCATCCGGGGCAGCAGCTGGCGCTCCTCGATCCGCAGGTGGGTCTCCACCCGGGCGGCCAGCTCCTCGACCGCGTAGGAGACCGACCAGGCGCTGGCCGGGTCGCGGGTGGCGATGCCGACCAGGGTGGTGGTGCGGGTGAAGCACTGGTCGAGGTTGTGGTGGTCGGACTCCAGCCAGTTGAGCAGCAGCCGCAGCTCGGGGGCGAAGCGGCGCAGCACCGGCCACAGCCGGGTGTCCTGCTGCTCGTGGTGGCAGGTGACCATGGCGGTGACGAAGTCCCAGTGCCGCTTGAGCGCCCCGGCCGTCTCGGCGTCCTCGGGCTGGAGCAGGCGCAGCGCCTGCGGGATGCGGGCGAGGTCGCGGCGGACGGCGGCGTGCACCAGCGTGAGCCCGGCGAACGGGAGCGGCTCGACCGCGGCCGGGACGCGGCCGGGAGCGGGCGCCGGGGCGGGGGCGGGCGCCCCGCCCTGCCGGGCGGCAGTGCCGTCCCCGCGCTGGGCGGGGGTGGTCGCGGGGCCGACGGGCAGCAGGTGACGGGGCATGGCGCTCTCTTCACGACGGTCTGGGCGGGCCGGAGCGGGGGCCGCGGTGCGGCGAAACCCCGGTCCAGTTCTCCGGTCCACGGCTCCAAGGTGTCCCCACTGCATCAGGGCCGAATCAACGACCGATTGATGTGCAGGTCAGGACGGCTCGCGGTCAGTCGGCCTCCGGCCCGGCGGTGTTGGCGGTCAGCCACTCCAGCGTGGTGGGGATCATCTTCTTGAAGTCCGAGGTGAGGTGCTTGCCGCCGGGCTGCTCGTAGTACTCGACGGTGGTGGGCGCCTTGGCCTTGGCCACCCACTTCTTCACCAGGGTGGTCTCGTACGCGTTGGCGCCGCCCGCGGTGGCCAGCATCCGCACGTCCGCGGTGCCCGCCCCGACCAACTGGTCGGGGCTGTTGGCCAGCCGCTCCTGCTCGTGGCCCTTCCAGAGCGGCGAGTCCGGGTTCCAGTAGCCGTCGATCGGCACCGCGGCCCTGAACACGTCGGGGTGCTGCAGGGCGAGCTTGGCGCTGCAGAACGCGCCGGTGGAGGCGCCCATCACGGCCCAGCCGTCCCGGCCCTTGACGGTGCGGAAGTTGGCGCGGACGAAGTCCGGGATGTCCTCGGCCATCCAGGTGCCGATCTTCGGCTGGCCGGGGATGTCCGCGCACTCCAGCGCCCTGGACTCGTTGGGGTCCAGGTTCTGCACCGGCATGATCATGATGAACGGGTGAGCCTTGCCCTGGGCGGCCATCTCCTGGTCGATCTCCTGGATCGGCAGCTGGTTGTCCGTCCAGGTGTTGTAGCCCGCGCTCTGCCCGCCCGCGTACAGGGTCAGCACCGGGAAGCCGGTCTTCGCGTACTTCGGGTCGTCGTACTGCGGGGGCAGCCAGACCCAGACCTTCCCGCTGACCCCGGACTTGGCACCGGTCAGGGTGGTCATCAGGATCGGACCGGCCTTGGTGTCGCGGACCTTCGAGAACTGGGCGGCCGGGCCGGTCGGCATCAGCACCTTGGACGGCTTCGGCGGCGGGCTGCTGCTCGCCGGCGCGGCGGACGCGGCCGGGCTCCGGTCGGCGGAGATCGCCGCCCGGGCGTCGGACGCGCCGCCGCCGGAGCCGCCGCAGGCGGTGAGCGGGACGGCGAGGGCGAGCAGGGCGACGGCCGCCGCGGAGCGGCGGACGGCGGGGCGGGGCTGCGGCAGCACGGTGGTCTCTCCGGGCGGGGGGCCGACCCGGCAGCCGGGTGCGGGCCCTGGTCAGTGAGGGCCGGGGACGCCGCGACACTGCCACCGGCCGCCCCGGGGTGCGGCCCCGGCCGCGCGCGCTGCGCCGGTCCGGGCCTCCCGTGATCCTATGACGTGCCGCCCCCCGGCCCGGTTGCGGCAACACCCACGACCCGCCGGTCGGCGGGGGTGGTTCCCGCCGGTCGGCGGGGGCCCGGACGCCCCGGCGACGGGATTGGACGTTCCTCCGGCTGACGCGGCGCCCCGCCCCCGCGATCATGGGGTTCGCGTCCGTGAACCACCCCGAGGAGTGTGCGCGTGTCCCAGCAGGTTGCCGTCATCACCGGTGCGGGCAGCGGCGTCGGCCGCGCCGTGGCCCGCGAACTCGCCTCGTCCGGCTGGCGGCTGGTGCTGGCCGGGCGCCGGGCCGGCGCGCTGGCGGAGACCGCCGCCGGGCTCGGGCCCGACCGGGTGCTGGCGGTGCCCGCCGACGTCACCGACGAGGAGCAGGTGGAGGCGCTGTTCGACGCCGCGGCCGGGCACTTCGGCCGGATCGACCTGCTGTTCAACAACGCCGGGACGTTCGGCCCGTCCGCCCCGGTCGAGGAGGTGGCGGCGGCCGACTGGCGGGCCGTGGTCGACCTCAACCTGACCGGCGCCTTCCTGTGCGCGCGGGCCGCGTTCCGCCGGATGAAGGCGCAGGACCCGCAGGGCGGACGGATCGTCAACAACGGCTCGATCTCCGCCCACGTGCCCCGCCCGCACGCGATCGCCTACACCGCGACCAAGCACGCCGTCACCGGCCTGACCCGCGCCCTGTCGCTGGAGGGCCGCCCCCACCGGATCGCCTGCGGGCAGATCGACATCGGCAACGCGGCCACCGACATGACGGCCGCGATGGGCACCGGGGTCCGGCAGGCGGACGGCCGGATCGCGCCCGAGCCGACCATGGACGTCGCGGACGTGGCCCGGACGGTGCGGCACATGGCGGAGCTGCCGCTGGAGGCGAACGTGCAGTTCGCCACCGTGATGGCCACCGCGATGCCGTACGTCGGCCGCGGCTGAGCGACGGGGCCCGGACCCGTCACTCGTCGTGCGAGTGGCGGTAGTGCGGCCGCGCCCCGTCCGGGTCGTAGCGGTACACGCTGGTGGTGGGCCACTGCTCGCCGCGCGCCGGGTCGGGGAGTTCGGCGCGCAGCACCATCCGCAACGACGGCGGCGGCGCGCTGGGGCGGACCCGCTTGAGGTGTCCGTCCCAGCGGCCGCCGCAGAGTTCGACGTCCAGGACGGGGGTGGGGGGCTGGAGGGTGGGGGTGCTCACCCGCCCGATGCTTCCAGCGCGGCGGAATCCCGGCTCCCCCGGAACCGGGATTCCATCCGTTCGGGCGGTTTGGCCGCCCGGGCCGTTACTTCACGGCCGCGGTCGCGGGGTCAGTTCCGCCAGGTGTCGTTGAGCACGACCTTGCCGCTCGCCGGGACGGTCGCGGTGCGGTTGGCCCCGCTCTCCCAGGTGACGTTCCCGGCGGCGTCCTTGCGGACGTACTTGTACTGGAAGGCGGTTCCGGCGCCCATCGCCACGTCCAGCTTCCACACCGGGTAGGCGGCGGAGGACAGCGGCAGCGCCTTCGAGGTGTCCCAGCCGCCCAGCTCGGCCGCGTCGCCGACCACGTAGACGTTCTGGCCGACCGTGGTGGTGGCGTTGACCGCGAAGGACGCGCCGCTGGTGGCGGAGGTGGCCGTCGGGGACGGGGCCGGGCTAGGCGAGGCGGTGGCGCACGGGTCGCCGGAGCCGATCACGCCGTCCTTGACGGTGACGTTGCCGGTGCCCAGCGCGTAGTTGGCGCTGCTGTTGTTGTCCCAGGTACCGGAGCCGTTGTTGAAGGTGGCGGCGAGGCCGGTGGCGCTGCCGAGGGCGGCCGTGTACTTGACCCAGCCGGTGCAGGCGGCGGTCATCGCGACGCCGGGGGCGGTGGTCCAGGTGCCGCCGGTGGGCGCGTAGTGCAGGTAGTAGGCCGACCAGTTCTTGTCGGTGGAGTAGAAGACGGTCGCGGAGTTGCTGCCGGTGGAGGCCGACGGGCTCGGGGTCGCGGAGGCCGACGGGGTCGGGGTCGCGGTGGAGCCGCCGCCCGCGCCGACGTACAGGGCGACCGCCTCGCCCGCGGCGACGGTGGCGGTGAACCTGCCGTCCGCGCCGACGGTGTAGCTCGGGCCGGTGCAGCCGCCGTTCACCGGGTCGCCGTGCTGGACGTCGCAGTAGCTGCCGGCCGGCAGCGAGGTCTGGAAGGTCTGGGTGATCGCGCCGGACTCCCGGTTGATCGCCACGTAGCCCTTGCTGCCGCGGCCGAAGCCGATCGCGTTGTTGCCGTTGGACCACCAGTTGGTCATCCCGGTGCCGGAGACCGCGTTGCGGAAGCCGACCATGTTGGCGACCTGGCGCCAGGCGTGGGTGCAGTTCCAGCCGTCCTGGTAGCAGGCGTTGACGGTGCCGCCGTTGGGCGGGCCGTCGTCGTTGCCGCTGAACGCGTAGCCGGAGTAGACGTTCGGCGAGCCGTACGGGTTCGCCAGCAGGAAGACGTTGGCCAGCGTGTAGGCGGAGCCGTACTTGTAGGTCAGGGTCGAGCCGTTGCGCTCGGTGTCCCAGTTGTCGACGAAGGTGCGGGCCTGGGCGGAGCCGAGCAGGCCGCTGCCCCAGCTCTGCAGGTCGGAGATCCTGCCGCCGTTGAAGGCGCTCTTCAGCCAGGTCGCGGAGCGGAACTCGTCGACGTCGCCGTTGCCGGTGTACTCGGAGGGCTGGACGGCCTCGCCCGCGCCGTAGATGACCTCCTGCACCCAGTAGGCGTTCGGGTTGCTCACCTTGGACTTGATGGCGGCCAGGTCGCTCGCGGCGATGTGCTTGGCGGCGTCGATCCGGAAGCCGTCGACGCCCAGCGCGAGCAGGTCGTTCAGGTAGGTGGCGATGGTCTGCTGGACGTAGCTCGAGCCGGTGTTCAGGTCGGCCAGACCGACCAGCTCGCAGTTCTGGACGTTGGAGCGGTCGGCGTAGTTGCTGATCTGCGTCCGGCAGGAGTGGAAGTCCTGGTCCTGGTAGAAGCCCGGGTAGTTGTACTTGGTGTAGGCGGTGCCGCCGGTGCCGGTGCCGCTGCCCGCGGTCATGTGGTTGACCACCGCGTCGGCGATCACCTTGACGCCCGCGGCGTGGCAGGTGTTCACCATGTTCTGGAACGAGGTGCGGTCGCCGAGCCGGCCCGCGATCCTGTAGCTGACGGGCTGGTAGGAGGTCCACCACTGGGCGCCCTGGATGTGCTCCTGGGGCGGGGAGACCTCGACGAAGCCGTAGCCCTTGGGGCCGAGGGTGTCGGTGCAGGCCTTGGCCACCGAGTCGAACTTCCACTCGAACAGGGTGGCGGTGACGTCCTTGCCGCCCGGCGGGGTGGCGGTGGCGGTGGGCGCGAGCGCGAACCCGGCGCCGACCGAGAGGCCGAGCGCCGCGAGCGCGGTGGTGGTGGCGGCGAGGCGCCGTCCGCGGGCGGGGGCGGAGGGGGGCAAGGGGCACTCCTGGGGGAAGCCCGGGCCGCGGACGCAGGTCGCGGAACGGGAGGCGGCAGGGTGGGGGGCCGCGACGGCGGGGGTGGTGCCGTCAGCGCGACGGGGGGAGGGTCGCTGCTGCAAGCATTCCGCAAGAACGTTGAAACTTGCTGGAAACTTGCAGTGGCATGACCATAGGGTCCGCCCGGACGCCCGTCAAGGGAGGCCGCGAGCCGTTCCGGATGAGAAAAAACGGACGCGCCGGCCCGCCGCTGACCGTTCGTCAACGGTGGACCGGCGCGCCCCGGAGGGCTCCGGCGGACTCAGCCCAGCCGCTGCTCGATCAGGTCGCAGGCGCGGGCGGTGCCGCCCTCGGACTTCGCCCGCGCGCTCAGCTCCCGCGAACGGGCCGCCACCCGCGGGTCCCCGACCAGCTCGGCCAGCGCGTCCCGCAGCGCCTGCGGCGTGGCGTCCGCGGTGTCGATCCGGCGGGCCACGCCGAGCTCGACCAGCCGGTCGGCGTTCATGAACTGCTCGGCGGCCTGCGGCACCGCGATCATCGGCACCCCGGCGAGCAGCCCCTCCCCGCAGCCGCCCATCCCGGCGTGCGTGACGAAGGCGTCGGCCTGCGCCAGCACCGCCCGCTGCGGCACCCAGGGGTGCACCTCGACGCCGGGCGGGACCTCGCCGAGCTCCGCCGGGTCGGTGTGCCTGCCGATCTGCAGCACCAGGTGCCAGCCGGGCAGGTCGCCGAAGGCGGCCAGGCAGTGGCGGTAGAACTCCGGCTGCCGGGTGAACGCCGAGCCGAGCGAGACCAGCAGCACCTTCTCCGCCCCGGCCGGGCGCCGCCAACCGCCCTGCTCGGCCCGCAGGTCGAAGCAGGGGCCGACGAAGTCCACCGCCGTGCGGTCGACCCGGTCGGCGTGCGGCTGCATCGCCTCGGTGATCATCGCGACGGCCCGGGCGGGCCGCCCGGAGAACGCGTCCACGTCGAGCGTGGTGGCGCCGCTGCCCGCCAGCCACTCGGCGAAGCGGGCGAAGTAGGCGTCGGCGCCGGGCAGTTCGCGCAACTGCCCGCCGACCTCCTGCTGGTACCCCTCCCAGCCGACGATCGTCGGCGAGAGCTGCACGACCGGCCGCCGCTGCGCCTCGGCCAGCGCCCGGGCCGCGTAGGCCCCGATGTCGTACAGGTAGAGGTCGGCCGGGTCCGCGTCGTAGTGCGCGCGCAGCCTCGGCAGCATCGCGATCGCGTCCTCCAGGAAGAGGCGCATGGCGCCGATCGCGTCCTCGGGCCAGTCGTGGTCGGCGACCGGCAGGGTGGAGGGGTGCGGGACGAGCTCGGCGCCGGTGGGCGTGATCAGTTCGGCGACCGCGGGGTCGTTGACGTACGTCACCCGGTGGCCGCGGGCGACCAGCTCGCGGATCACCTCCAGGCTGGGGCGGACGTGGCTGACGGCCGGGATGCCGACCATGGCGATGTGGGCACGACGGGTCATGCGGAGAGCACCTGCTTCCGTTCTACGGGGGCGTGGACAACACACTGCGCCGCCGGGGCGCCGCCGAAGGGCGCGCGGGCGGGCGGGACGCACGGGCTCGGGGCGCTGCCCCGGCCGCGTCAGCCGTAGATCTGGTGGAAGGAGGACATACCGGGACCATAGCCCGGGACCGGCGGACCCGCATCCGATTAACCGGCGCGAGCGGCCCCGGGAGCCGCAACTCCCGGGGGCCGCAATCGGATTGGCGTACCGTCAGACCGCGTCCGGCCCGCGCTCGCCGGTGCGGACCCGGACGATGCCGTCCACCGGCACCACCCAGACCTTGCCGTCGCCGATCTTCCCGGTCCGGGCGGCGGCCACGATCGCGTCGGTGACCCGCTCGGCGTCCTCGTCCTCCACCACCACCTCGATCCGGACCTTCGGCACCAGGTCGATCCGGTACTCCGCGCCGCGGTACACCTCGGTGTGGCCGTGCTGCCGCCCGTAGCCGCTGGCCTCGGTGACGGTCAGGCCGTGCACGCCGAGTTCCTGCAGCGCGGTCTTGACCTCGTCCAGCTTGAACGGCTTGACGACGGCGGTGATCAGCTTCATACCGTGCGGGTCCTGTCGGAGGCGGGCGCACCGTGCGGGTGCACGCTGGCGTGGGCGCTGGCGGAGCCGTGGCCCAGGACGCCGTGATCGTACGCGTTCTCGGCGTGCACGGCGAGGTCCAGGCCGGTGAGTTCGTGCTCGGGCGCGGCCCGGAAGCCCATCACCCGGTCGATCGCCCGCCCGATGCCGTACGTCATGCCGAACGCGTACCCGGCGACCACCAGCACCGCGACCAGTTGCCTGCAGAGCTGGCCGGGGCCGCCGCCGTGCAGCAGTCCGGCGGGGCCGCCGGTCATCGCGGCGGTGGCGAACAGGCCGATCAGCGCGGTGCCGAGGACGCCGGCCACGAAGTGCACGCCGACCACGTCGAGCGAGTCGTCGTAGCCGAGGCGGAACTTCCAGCTGACGGCGTAGCAGCAGACCACCCCGGCGGCCAGGCCGATGACCAGGGCGCCGAACAGGTCGACGCTGCCGCAGGAGGGGGTGATGGCGACCAGTCCGGCGACCGCGCCGGAGGCGGCGCCGAGGGTGGTGGCGTGGCCGTCGCGCCTCTTCTCCACCACCAGCCAGCCGAGCAGGCCCGCGCAGCCCGCCGCCTGGGTGTTGAGGACCGCGGCGGCGGCCAGGCCGTTGGCGCCCATCGCGGAGCCGCCGTTGAAGCCGAACCAGCCGAACCAGAGCAGGCCCGCGCCCAGCAGCACCAGCGGCAGGTTGTGCGGGCGCATCGCCTCCTTCCGGAAGCCGAGGCGCGGGCCCAGCAGCAGGGCCAGGGCGAGGCCGCTGGCGCCGCAGTTGACCTCGACGACGGTGCCGCCCGCGAAGTCGAGGGCGCCGAGGTGCTTGAGGATCCAGCCGTCGGGGGCGAACACCCAGTGCGCGACCGGGACGTAGACCAGCAGCGTCCACACGGCGGTGAAGGCGACCCAGGAGCCGAACTTGGCGCGGTCGGCGATGGCGCCGGAGACCAGCGCGGCGGTGATGATCGCGAAGGTCAGCTGGAAGGTCGCGAACAGCAGGGTGGGGACGTCCCCGGTGAGGCTGTGCGGGGTGATCCCGGCCATGCCGAGGTGGTCGAGCGAGCCGATCAGGCCCCAGCCCGCGTCCTTGCCGAAGGCCAGCGAGTAGCCGGCCAGCAGCCAGACCACGGTGACCACGGCGATCGACACGAAGCTCATCATGATCATGTTGAGCACGCTCTTGGTGCGCACCATGCCGCCGTAGAACAGCGCCAGGCCCGGTGTCATCAGCAGCACGAGCGCGGTGCAGGCCAGCAGCCAGGCGGTGTCGCCGCTGTCCAGGGTGGGTGGGGAGTCAGCGAGGAGCATGCGGGGAGTGTCGCCGGGCTGGATTTCGCGCCGCCGTCACCGGTGTTTCGGCGGTGTTTCGTGTTGCCCGGGGGTTTCCGGGATCTCACCGCTCGGACACCCCCGCGGCCCCGGCGCGCCCGGACGCGCCGGGGCCCGGCAGCCGCTGCGGTGCGGCTGCCGGGCCCCGGTGGGCTACCGGGTTCAGCCGGTCTGGACGGCGGTGTCGTCGATCACGAAGGAGGTCTGCAGCGAGGAGTCCTCGACCGCGTTGAACTTCACCGTGACGCTCTGGCCCGCGTAGGCCGACAGGTCGATGCTCTTCTGGGTGTAGCCGGTGGCCGCGTTGACGTTCGAGTGGGTCGCGACCGTGGTGCCGTTGACGGTCACGGTCAGCTTGTCGTACGCGGTGCTGCCGGTCTCGGCGGTGTCGATGTGCAGCCAGTAGCTGAAGGTGGCCTTGCACCCGGCCGGGATGCTCACGGTCTGCGAGAGGCTGTCGGTGTGGGCGGAGCCGTAGCCGTCCATCCAGGCCTTCCAGGAGCCGCTGTGCGCGGCCTCGGAGGAGGAGTTGTCCACCACGCCGGAGGAGGCCGTCCAGGGGCCGGCGGTGCCGGTCTCGAAGCCCGGGTTGCCGAGCAGCTGGGCCGGGGTGCAGCCGGTGCCGCCGCCGGAGGTGACGGTCCAGGTGAAGGAGGCGGTGCCGGTCTTGTTGGCGGCGTCCTTGGCGGTGACGGTGACGTTGTACGTCCCGGCCGCGGTGGCGGTGCCGCTGATCAGGCCGGTGGAGGCGTTGATCGACAGGCCGGTGGGCAGCCCGGTGGCCGAGTAGCTGAGCGGCGCGGTGCCGCCGGTGGCCTTGATCTGCAGGCTGACGGCGCCGTTGACCGCGGTCGACTGGTTGCCGGGGCTGGTGACGGTCGGGCCGCCGGTGCTGGGCAGCGAGCCGACGTTGACGGCGGCCCAGGCGGTGGCGGTGGCGTTGTACTCGGCGGAGCCGGAGCCGTACAGGTCGGTGGCGGCGGAGAGCATGCCGGCCCGGGCGCTGGCGTAGTTGGTGGTGGAGGTCCAGTAGGTGGTGAGCGCCCGGTACCAGATGGCGGCGGCCTTGTCCCGGCCGATGCCGGTGACGGTGATGCTGTTGGCGGTCGGCGAGTTGTAGCTGACGCCGTTGATGGTCTTGGCGCCGCTGCCCTCGGCCAGCAGGTAGAAGAGGTGGTTGCCGACGCCGGAGGAGTAGTGGACGTCGAGGTTGCCGACGCCGCTGTACCAGGAGTCGGCCGAGGAGCCGTCCTTGGAGGGCTTGTCCATGTAGCGCAGCGGCGTGCCGTCGCCGTTGATGTTGATCAGCTCGCCGATCAGGTAGTCCGGGTTGTCCTTGGGCAGGTTCGCGTAGAACTCGACCATGGTGCCGAACACGTCCGAGGTGGACTCGTTGAGGCCGCCGGACTCGCCCGAGTAGTTCAGGCCCGCGGTGTTGGAGGTGACGCCGTGCGTCATCTCGTGGCCCGCGACGTCGAGTTCGGTCAGCGGGTGGGTGTTGGAGGCGCCGTCGCCGTAGGTCATGCAGAAGCAGCTGTCGTCCCAGAACGCGTTGACGTAGTTGCTGCCGTAGTGCACGCGGCTGTACGCGCCGACGCCGTCGTTGCGGATGCCGTTGCGGCCGAAGGTGTTCTTGTAGTAGTCCCAGGTCATCGCGACGCCGTAGTGGGCGTCGACGGCCGCGGACTCCTTGTTGGAGACGGTGCCGTCGCCCCAGCTGTCGGTGGTCTTCGAGTACAGCGTGCCGGTGCCGCTGGTCCCGTTGTTCAGGTTGGTGGTGTACATGTTGCCGCGGGTCGGGTCCTTGAGCTGGTAGTTGGAGCCCGACTGCGAGGTGCCGAGGGTGACGCTGCCAACGAAGACGCCGTTGCCGGTGCCGGTCTGCACGCCCTCCCACTTCTGGATCACGTCGCCGCTGGTGGCGTCGGTGACCACGTGCAGCTTGCTCGGGGTGCCGTCCTCCTGGACGCCGGAGACCACGGTCTCCCAGGCCAGCCGCGGGTGGTTGTCGGCGGCCCAGACCACCAGGCGGGGCGCCGTCTCCAGGGAGGAGCCCGCCTGGGCGGCCAGCGCGGCGGCCTGGCCCTTGGCGGCGGCCAGCTTCGGGGTGGTGGACAGGCCGTCCAGCGAGGCGGTGGAGGCCCGGTCGACGCCCTTGGTGGTGCCGTTGGCGGCCTGGTGGACGATCAGGTCGCCGCCGAGGACGGGCAGTCCGCCGTAGGTGCGCTCGTAGCGGAAGTGCTGGGTGCCGTCGGCGTCCTTGGACGCGTCCTTGACCACCAGCTTCTCCTGGGCGCCCAGGCCCAGGCCCTGGGCGAAGGCGGCGGAGCGGCTGCCCGCGTCGGAGAGCAGTTGGGCCTGTCCGGCGGCGGCCTGCTGGGAGGCGACCTGGCCGGCCGGGGAGGGTGCGGCGGGGGCGGCCTGGGCCACTGCCACGGGGATCGCGGTCACCAGCAGGGCAGTGGTGGCCGCCAGGGCGGCCGTGCTCACGCGGACATGCGTGCGGCGAGACATGCGGGACTCCTTTACCGACCGTCGCGGGGTCACGAGCGGTGGAGAGAATCTGGCCGCGGTTGCGGCGCAGCGGGGGCCCCTGCCGCCGGTTCGCGGCGCGGGGTGCGGTGCAAGTACGCGGTACCGGGCACGCTGGGGTTACGCGTGCCGAGCTGCGGCCGCCGGCGTCCTCGGGAGGAACCCACCGGCGGGGTGCGGGAGTTGGGGCTACCTGTCGGTTCGCAGCCGGGGGAATCGTGGCAGCAAACACCTCATGAATGACAGATGCATGCCATGGATTGACCGATTAGTGACCGCACCGAGACCTCTCCGGCGGCCCCTCATGGTCCGGCATGTGGGACGCATCCGGGAAGACCGGTGCCAAACCTCTCCGCGCACCGTCGGTTTTCGGCCAACGCGCTGCGGGGCCCCACCCGGAGGTGAGGCCCCTGTTACCGCTGGGAAACCATCAGTTCTGGACGAACACCGCCACCGTCCGGCCCGGCACCGTGAAGGTGCCCGAGGCCGGGTCGAAGGACGCCTGCTTGACCACCGGGTCGCTGCCCTTCGCCTGCACCTTGTGCAGCTCCTGCTTGCTGCCGCGCAGGCCCGCCACGGTCTGGGTCTGCGCGGTCGGGGTGGCGTTGAAGACCACCGTGATGCCCTTCTCGGCGCCCTTCAGCCCGGTGCCGTCCAGGTGCATGGTGATCACGCCCGGGTCCTCCCCCGCGGTGCCCGACAGCGGGAAGGACAGCCGGCGCTGCACCTCCGCCGTGCTGGCGAGGGCGAACAGCGGCGAGGACTGCCGGATCGTCAGGAACTGCTGGTAGATGGCGGTGCTGGCGCCCGTCTCGTTGCAGCCCATCCGCAGCTTCGGGTCGGCCAGCAGCTGCTTGTCGCGGGCCCACATCGACTGGTTGTCGGCCGCCATCGGCAGGCCGCGGCCCCAGCCGTTGCCGAGCTTGCAGTCCCAGTCGATCGCGTTGAACCAGTCGCCGGAGTCGAAGGAGTTGGCGTCCAGCGACTTCGAGCGCATCAGGTCGCTGCCCGCCTGGGCGAAGCCCGGGCCCTGGCTCAGCGCGGTCAGCGACAGGCCCAGCGCCTGCATCCGGGCCCGGTCGGCGGGCGAGGTGCCCTGCGGCAGCTTGAACGCCAGCGCGTCGTACAGGTCCGCGTTGTCGTGCGCGTCCAGGTACTCCACCGCCTCGCCGGGGTTGGCCGCGTAGCCGGTCGGCGAGCCGTTGTAGTCGACGCCGCCGCCGGTGACCGGCTTGCCGCTGCTGTCGGTGAACCCGTACGCCGCCAGGTTGCCGGTCAGGCCGACCTTGACCTGGTCCATCTGGTGCAGCAGCCGGGCCTTCTGCTGCTCGGGGGTGCCGTTGGCGTCCGAGCCGTTGGGGTCGGTGAACAGGCCGGAGGCGAAGCCCTGCTGCGGGGCCGAGGACAGCTCGTAGTTGCCGCCGCGCCCGGCGTCCCGGATCCGGTCGTTGAAGGTCGCGATGCCGGTCCCGGCCATGTTGGCCTGGGTGGCCTGGACGAACCGGGCGTCGTTGGCGACGGTGCCGAAGTTCCAGCCCTCGCCGTACAGGAAGACGTTCCTCCCGTCGACGCCGTCCTTCTGCGAGGTCAGCGCCCGCAGCGCCGACTGCACGTCCAGCATGGTCGACTTCGGGTCCAGGCCCATCAGGTCGAACCGGAAGCCGTCCACCCGGTACTGCTTGGCCCAGGTCACCACCGAGTCCACGACCAGCTTGTTCATCATGGCGTGCTCGGGCGCGGTGTCGGCGCAGCAGGAGTCGGTGGTGACCTTCCCGCTGTCGCTGAGCCGCTGGTAGTAGCCGGGGACGACCTTGTCGAGCACCGACTTGTCGTCCTGCCCGGCCGCCGCAGTGTGGTTGTACACCACGTCCAGCACCACCCGCAGGCCCGCCTCGTGCATCGCCTGCACCATCGCGCGGAACTGCTCGGAGCGTGCCGTGCCGTTCGGGTCGGTGGCGTACGAGCCCTCCGGGACGGTGTAGTGCAGCGGGTCGTAGCCCCAGTTGTAGGCGTCGTCGGCCTGCACCGCCGCCACGCACTCCTGCTGCTTGTCCGAGTCGGCGGCCAGCGCGGACAGGTCGCAGGCCGGGAGCTTCTGGTCGGCCCGGTTCTCCCGGATGGTGGCGATGTCGAAGGTCGGCAGCAGGTGGATCGTGGTCACCCCGGCCTTGGCCAGGTCCTTCAGGTGCTGCATGCCCGCCGACCTGGACTGCGTGAACGCCAGGTAGGTGCCCCGCTCGTCGGCCGGCACGGTGCTGTCGCCGACCGAGAAGTCCCGCACGTGCAGTTCCTGGATCTGCTGCTTGACCGCCGGGATCGCCTCCGGGCTGCGGTGCTGGTCCCAGCCCTTGGGCTTGGTCGCGTCCGAGGACAGGTCGGCGACCAGGCTGCGCTTGGAGTCGGCGGACAGCGCGGTCGAGTACGGGTCGGTGACCAGGTTGGTGACCACCTGCTGCACGCTCGGCGCCCACACCTTGACCTGGTACAGGTAGTACTTGCCGTCCAGGTCCTTGGCGTCCCCGGTCAGCGACCAGACGCCGGACGCGTCGTCGCGCTTCAGCGGCACCGTCCGCGGGCTGCCGCCGCTCGCCTTGTCGAACAGCTGCACCGCCACCTCGGTCGCGGTCGGCGCCCACAGCGACAGCGTCACCTTCCGCCTGTCGCCCTTGCCCTTCCCGTTGCCGTTGCCGTTGCCGTTGCCGTTGTTGCCCTTGCCGTCGCCCGCCGAGTACACCGGGCCCAGCTGCGCCGAGGCCGCCCTGCCCGCGTACAGGTCGTCCAGCACGCCGGGGGTCTGCACGCCGGTCGCCGCGAGCGGGGCGCCGTTCGGCAGGTGCTCGGTGAAGACCAGCTGGCTGCGCAGCGCGTTGGTGATCCGGCCCGCGTCGCGCGGGTCGACGGTGAACGCCCGGTACCCGGCCAGGTGCGGGAACTTCGCCTTCTGGGCGTCGGTGAGACCGGCCGCCGGGGTGAGCCGGATCCAGTGACCGGGCTTGGAGAGCACGCCCTTGTCGACGCTCAGCCCGCCCTCGGGGTCGTAGATCAGCTGGGCGCTGGTGCCGCCCTTCAACTGGGCTTCCGCCGCACCGTAGTTGGCGGGCACCACGACGGTGCTCGCGTCGATCCACTGGGCCTTCGCCGAGCCCAGGTCGAGCTGCGAGGAGGCGCCCGCGCTCTGCGGCAGCAGGTAGCCCTCCTGGCCGCCGATGATCCAGATCTCCCGGCCGGAGGTGGCGAAGTTCAGCGACTGGTCCTGCGGCAGGTCCTTGTCGCCGCCGTTGTGGATGATGTAGCTGAGGCTGGTCGCGCCCTCGGCCAGCGGCACCTCGAAGACCGCGCCGAACGCGTCCTGCCGGGCGGGCAGCAGCGGGTTGCCCCAGTCGGTGGGCGCGGCCGCGCCGGTCCAGTCGTGCAGGCCCCAGCCGGTGTAGTTGCCGTCGGCCCGCCGGTAGTGGATGACCGCCTTGCCCTCCGGCACCGGCTGCGCCGCGTCCGGGTTGGTGGTGCGGACGGTGGCGTCGCCCTCCTTGATCCACACCTCGCCGGTGGCGGAGATGTCGACGTGCCGGTCCTGGTCGACGTCCTTGGTGCCGTTCTTCTCCACCACGAACCCGACGTCGGACGCCCCGCCCTTGAGCTTCACGTACGCGAACGCCCCGTACGCGTCCCGCCCGACGAAGCCGTGGCCCTCCGGCCAGGTGGTCGCCTCGCCGTCGGCGATGTCGCCCCAGGTGTACAGGTTCCAGCCGTCGTAGTTCCCGTCCTGCCGCTGGTAGTGCACCACCGCGTACTCGCGCGAGACCGCGCTGGGCGCGGGCGTCGGGGCCTGCTGGCCGGTGGTGAACTGCCCGGTGGTGGAGGCCAGTCGGCCCGCCGAGTCCTCGACGACCGCCTTGAACCGGACGACCGTGCCCGGCGCGACCCCGTCCAGGTTCTGCGTGACCCGGAAAGTGACGTGGCCGGCGGAGCCGGACGTCCCGTTGTCGGCGGTCCCCAGCGTCTGCCAGGCCCCGTCGCCGACCTGCGCGGCGAAGGTGACCCGGTTGAACCCGCCGCCGGGCACGTTCGCGCCCAGCGTGACGGTGCCGTACGCGCCGTCGGCGGGCGCGACGGCCGTGATCGAGGGACCGGCCGCGGGCTTGGCCAGCTTGTGCCTCGCCTTCAGCACCAGCGAGGACATCGCCGGGACGGTGACCGTCACCTTGCCGTCCGCGCCGCTGGTGACCCTGCCGCCGAAGCCGTACAGGCCGTCGAAGTCCATGCCCGCGGAGAAGGTGTCCAGCGTGACGGTCTTCGCCTCGGCCGCGTTGTTGACCGCCGCCAGGTACTCGACCTGCTCCTTGGCGTCGATCCGGGAGAACGCGTACACGCCCGGCCCGTCCGCCGCGTACCGCTCGACCTGCGCGCCGTCGGCCAGCGCCGGGTGGTCCTTGCGCAGCTTCGCCAGGCCCGCGATGCCCTGGTAGAGCGCGCCGTCGGTGCCGTAGCGGTCCTTCGAGCCCGGGGTGCCGCCGATGACGGTGTCGGTGTTGTACGAGGGGGTCTTCGAGGCGAACATGTCCTGCCGGGCGTCCTTGTCGCCGCCCGCGCCGGTGAAGCCCTGCTCGTCGCCGTAGTAGACCACCGGCTGGCCGCGGGTGAGGAACTGCAGCTCGTTGGCGAGCCGGTCCTTGGCCAGCAGCGCCTCGTTGGACGCCCCCGGGTTGTCGCTCTGCAGGAAGGAGCCGAAGCGGCCCATGTCGTGGTTGCCGAGGAAGGTCGGCAGCTCGTAGGCGTCGGTGTCGGCGGTGGTGTACCGGTAGTCCTGCGCGTACAGCTCGCTGAGCGCCTTGGCCGAGCCGTTCTGCGAGACGTACGTGCGGGCCGCCTCCTGGAACGCGAAGTCCAGGGTGGCCTGCAGCTTGCCCTTGGTCACGTACGGGGAGGTGACGGCCGGGTCGCCCGAGTACACCTCGCCGAACATGAAGAACTTCCTGTTGCCCTGCTGCGCGGCGAACTGCTTCAGCGCAGGCGCCCACTGCTCCCAGAACGCCAGGTTGACGTGCTTGACGGTGTCGATCCGGAAGCCGTCGACGCCGGTCTCGGCGACCCACTGCTGGTAGATCTTCTCCATCCCCGCGACGACCTTCGGGTTCTGGGTGTCCAGGTCGTCCAGGCCGGAGAAGTCGCCCTCGGTGGCGGACTCGCCGACGAAGGTCGAGTTGCCGCGGTTGTGGTACAGCGACGGGTCGTTCAGCCAGGACGGGGTCTTGGCCGTCTCGCCCGCCCGGTCGCGGAAGACCGGGGTGTAGGGGAAGGAGTCCTTGCCGGTGCTCGGCCACTGCGCCCGGGCGTCGGCGATCGCGGTCTCGTCGACCGGGTTGCCGTCCGCGTCCAGGGTCGGGTAGGCGCCCTCGGTGCGGTAGTCGTACGTCTTCTCCGCGTAGTCGATGACGTCCGCGGTGTGGTTGGTGATGACGTCGAAGAAGACCTTGATGCCGCGCTTGTGCGCCTTGTCGATCAGCTCCTTGAGCTGGGCGTTGGTGCCGAAGTGCGGGTCGACCTGGGTGAAGTCGGTGATCCAGTAGCCGTGGTAGCCGGCCGAGGCGTCCGCCCCCGCGCCCTGCACGGGCTGGTTCTTGAAGATCGGCGCCATCCAGATCGCGGTGGTGCCGAGGTCCTGGATGTAGTCGAGCTTGTCGATCAGGCCCTGCAGGTCGCCGCCGTGGTAGAAGCCCTTGTCGGCCGGGTCGAGGCCGTTGTCCATCCGGCCGCCGGTGATCCCGCCGGTGTCGTTGCCGGTGCTGCCGTTGGCGAAGCGGTCCGGCAGCACGAAGTAGAACTGTTCGCGGGTCAGGTCGTGCCGGGTCGCGGTGGCCGCCAGGTCCTTGTCGGACGGCGGGGCGGGCGGCGCGGCGGCGGCGGCCAGCGGGACGGCGCCCAGGGTCGCGGCGATCAGCGAGGCGGCCACCAGGACGGCGGCCCGTCCGGGGCGGCGGTACGGGGTGGTGCGGCGCTGGGGGCGGTACGGGGCGTCGGCCACGGCAGGGCTCTCCCTCGGGGGCGCTCGGGCAAGGGTGGGTGGCGTGGAACCTAGCGCCCTGCAAGATGTTTCAGCAAGATGTGAAAGGGGTTTCGACGGCGAGTCGTACCGAGTCGTGACCTGAGCCCCGCCCCCGCCGCCCCAACGGTCCGTACCCGAACCTGACCCCGGTTCGACCCCTCGTAACCCGCGCGCCACAATGGAGCGCATGCGCCTCGAAAACCGATCGACCCCTACCCCCGTAGGGGGACAGTCGGTGAAGAATCCCCGACCGGAGGATGAGCAAGCGGCCACACCCGGTCTGGCAGACTTCTCCCCCATGGGGGAACCGACCGAGATCCAGACAGCCGGCGCCGAACGTGCCGACCGGACCACGCACGGCGGTTCCGACCCGGGCCCGGAGCACACCCCCCGCACGCCCGCCGGAGCCACCCGCGTCGCCCAGTCGCCCGCCGCCGCCGTCCGCAGCCGCCTGCGCGAGCAGCGCCGCACCCCGCGCCGCCCGCACCTGCTCTTCGAGCTCGCCCTGATCGGCCTCAGCTACTGGCTGTACTCGCTGGTCCGCAACGCGGTCCCCGAGCAGGCCTCGATCGCCCAGAAGCACGCCACCTGGGTCTGGAACCTGGAGCACACCCTCGGCATCGCCGTCGAGCGCTCCGTCAACCACGGCGTGAACTCGGTCACCTGGCTCATCGTCGGGATGAACTACTACTACGCCACCCTGCACTTCATCGTCACCATCGGCGTGCTGGTCTGGCTCTACCGCTCCCACCCCGGCCGCTACGCCGCCTCCCGGACGGTGCTGTTCGTCACCACCGGCATCGCCCTGGTCGGCTTCTACTGCTTCCCGCTGGCCCCGCCCCGCCTGATGACCGGCGGCGGCTTCCTCGACACCGTCACCCTCCACCAGACCTGGGGCTCGCTCGCCTCCGGCGCCGGGGCGACGGTCTCCAACCAGTACGCCGCGATGCCCTCCATGCACATCGGCTGGTCCACCTGGTGCGGCCTCACCATCTTCTTCCTGGCCCGCCGCACCTGGGTCCGCCTGCTCGGCCTCGCCTACCCCCTGGTCACCCTCAGCGTGATCGTCTCCACCGCCAACCACTTCTGGCTAGACGCGGTCGGCGGCCTGATCTGCCTGACGGTCGGCTTCCTCGCCGCCCGCCTGATCTACCACACCTGGGTCTACCGCCTCCCCCGCAGGCCCGGCGACCCGGTCGACCGGGAACTCACCGTCCCCGCCCAGTGGGACACCAAGGTCAGCGCGTAGCGCTGGCGCGCAACCGACGAGCGCGAAACCAGGGGCGCGGGGAACCGCGCGACCGGCCACGCACCTCCCGCAGGATCGCGGCACAGGACGGACCACCCTCCTGCGCCGCGATCCTGCGGTGCGTCCGGGGCCCTTGCGCTACTCCCCGCCGTAGAACAGCCGCTCCACCACCCGGCGCGCCCGCCGCGTCGTCCGCCGGTACTCGTCCACCAGCTCCCCCGAGTGCCCCACCCCGTACCCCAGGTAGCGCGCCACCCCCGCCAGCTCCCGCGCGTCGCCGGGGAAGCTGTCCCCCGCGCGGCCGCGCACCAGCATCACCGCGGCCCGCACCCGCGAGGCCAGCACCCAGGCCGCGTCCAGCACCTCCGCGTCCTCGCGGTCGACCAGCCCGGCCTCCGTCGCGGCGGCCAGCGCGGCCCGGGTGCGGGTGGTGCGCAGGGCGGGCAGCTCGTGGCCGTGCCGCAGTTGCAGCAGCTGGACCGTCCACTCGACGTCCGCCAGCCCGCCGCGGCCGATCTTGGTGTGGGTGGTGGGGTCGGCGCCGCGCGGCAGCCGCTCGGACTCGATCCGGGCCTTGATCCGGCGGATCTCCATCAGGTCCCGGTCGGGGACGCCCGTGGCGGGGTAGCGCAGCGGGTCGACCAGCTCGCGGAAGCGCGCGCCCAGCTCCTCGTCCCCGGCCGCCGCCTCGGCGCGCAGCAGGGCCTGGCTCTCCCAGGCGTGCGACCAGCGCGCGTAGTAGGCCGCGTACGAGCTGAGGGTGCGCACCAGCGGGCCGTTGCGGCCCTCGGGCCGCAGGTCGGCGTCGACCAGCAGCGGGGGTTCGACGGACGGGGCGGCCAGCAGGGTGCGCAGTTCGCCGACCACCTCGCGGGCGGCCCGCGCCGCCTCCTCGTCGCGGACGCCGGGCCTCGGCTCGTGGACGAACAGCACGTCCGCGTCGGAGCCGTAGCCGAGTTCGTGGCCGCCGTAGCGGCCCATCGCGACGATCGCGATCCGGGTGGGCAGTTCGCCGTTGCGGGCCTCCCAGCCGTTGCCCGCGGCGCGCAGCGCGCCCTGCAGGGTGGCGGTGGTGATCGAGGTGAGGGCCTCGCCCGCGAGGTCGAGGGCGCGGGCCGGGTCCTCGTCCAGGCGGCCGAGCACGTCGGCGGCGGCGGTGCGGAACAGTTCGCGGCGCCGCACGGCCCGGGCGGCGGCGACCGCGGCGGCCGGGTCGGCGGCCCGGCCGACGGCGGCCAGCACCTCCGCCTCCAGGGCGGCCCGGCCGCGCGGCACCAGGCCGCCGACGTCGCCGAGCATGGCGACCGCCTCGGGGGCGCGCAGCAGCAGGTCGGGGGCCAGCCGCCCGGCGGACAGGACGCGGGCGAGCTGTTCGGCGGCGGCGCCCTCGTCGCGCAGCAGCCGCAGGTACCAGGGGGTGCGACCGAGCGCGTCGGAGACCTGGCGGAAGTTGAGCAGCCCGGCGTCCGGGTCGGCGGAGTCGGCGAACCAGCCGAGCAGCACCGGCAGCAGGGTGCGCTGGATCGCGGCCTTGCGGCTGACGCCGGAGGCCAGCGCGGAGATGTGCCGCAGCGCGGCGGCCGGGTCCGCGTAGCCGAGGGCGGCCAGGCGCTGCTTGGCGGCCTCGGCGCTGAGCCCGGCGGCGCCGGAGCCGGTGACCCGCAGTTCGGCGACCGGCAGTTCGGCGACGGCGTCCAGCAGCGGCCGGTAGAACAGCCGCTCGTGCAGCCGCCGCACCTCCACCGCGTGCCGCTTCCACGCGCGCTGCAGCGCCGCGACCGGGCCGTCCCCCCGGGTGTCCCCCTGGAGCAGCGGGGCCATGGTGCGGGCCAGGCGGCGCAGGTCCGCGGGGTCGGTGGGCATCAGGTGGGTGCGGCGCAGCCGCTGCAACTGGATCCGGTGCTCCAGGGTCCGCAGGAAGCGGTAGGCGGCGTCCAGCGAGGCGGCGTCGGCCCGCCCGACGTAGCCCCCGGCGCTGAGCGCGGCCAGCGCCTCCAGCGTGTTGCCGCTGCGCAGCGCCTCGTCGGTGCGCCCGTGCACGAGCTGCAGCAGTTGGACGGCGAACTCGACGTCGCGCAGGCCGCCGGGGCCCAGCTTCAGCTGCCGGTCGACCTCCCCGGCCGGGATCGCGTCGACCACCCGGCGGCGCATCTGCTGGACGTCGGTGACGAAGTTCTCCCGGGCCGCGGCCTGCCACACCAGCGGGGCGATGGCCGCGGCGTAGGCGCGGCCGAGCTCGGGGTCGCCGGCGATCGGGCGGGCCTTCAGCAGGGCCTGGAACTCCCAGGTCTTGGCCCAGCGCTGGTAGTAGGCGAGGTGGCTGGCCAGGGTCCGCACCAGCGGGCCGTTGCGGCCCTCGGGGCGCAGGTTGGCGTCGACCGGCCAGATGGTGCCCTCGCCGGTGGTGGCGGAGCACAGCCGCATCGCGTGCGCGGCGAGCCGGGTGGCGGCCTGCACGGCCCTGTGCTCCTCGACCCCCTCCCGGGCCTCCGCGACGAAGATCACGTCCACGTCGGAGACGTAGTTGAGCTCCCGGCCGCCGCACTTGCCCATCCCGATCACGGCCAGGCGGCAGGCCGCGGCGGCGTCCGGGTCCTGCTCGGCGGCGATGTCCAGGGCGGTCTGCAGGGTGGCGCCGGCCAGGTCGGCGAGCTCGGCGGCGGCCTGCGGCAGGTCGGTGGTGCCGGACAGGTCGCGGGCCGCGATGGCCAGCAGGCAGCGCCGGTAGGCGGCGCGCAGCGCGTCGGCCCGGTCGGCGTCCGGTTCGGCCCACACCCGGCGGGTGAGCTCGCCGAGGAAGTCGCCGCGTCCGGGGTGGATGTCGCGCAGTTCGAAGGAGACCAGGGCGTGCCAGTCGCGGGGGTGCCGGGCCAGGTGGTCGGCGAGCGCGGTCGACGCGCCCAGGACGCCCAGCAGCCGGTCGCGCAGCGGCTTGGAGGCGGTCAGGGTGTCGCGCAGGGTGTGCCGCTCGTGCGGGTCCAGCGCCTCCAGCAGCCGGGCCAGGCCCAGCAGCGCCTGGTCCGGGTCGGCGGCGGCGCCCAGCGCGTCCAGCAGCACCGGGTCGGCGGCGAGGCCGTGCAGCGCCGGTTCGCCGAGCAGCCGCACCGCCTGGTCCGGATCGGAGAAGCCCCGCCGCACCAGTCGGGTCTCCAGCCGGCTGACCCGGCTCCCGGCCCGTTCCTCCACCGTCGTCCCGCCTCCCGTCTTGGCGCCCTGCTGTCCTGAGCGTACGTTCCCACCGGCCCCGGCCGCGCCCCGTGACGCACCGTCAACCGGCTCCCCGCCCGTGACACCCCACCACCCGGCTCGTTGGCCACGGCGTGACCCCCCTGCGGACACCTGCCCCCGCCCGGCTCCCCTCCCTGACCGGCCTGCGCTTCCTCGCCGCCCTGCTGGTGGTCTGCTACCACCTCTCCCGCCAGGTCGGCCCGCTGCCGGTGCTCAGCCCCCTCGCCTGGTACGGGCGTTCCGGCGTGACGTTCTTCTTCGTGCTGTCCGGCTTCGTGCTCGCCTGGACGTACGCGGACGCCCCCGTCCCGGCCCGCCGCTTCCACCGCCGCCGCCTCGCCCGGATCTGGCCGCTGCACGCCCTGACCACCGGCGCCTCGCTCGCCGTGTACGCGGCGCTCGGCGCGGCCGTGCCCGTCACCGCGGCGCTGTGGTCGCTGCCGCTGCTGCACCCGTGGGGGCGGGGCACCGTGATGGGCGGCAACCCGGCGGGCTGGTCGCTCGGCGACGAGGCCTGGTTCTACCTGCTCTTCCCGCTCCTGCTACGGCTGCGGCCCGGCCTGCGCACCGCCGCCCTGTGCTGCGCCGGCGGCCCGCTGCTGTGGCTGGCCGGGTCAGCCGTCGCCGACCCCGGGCTGCGCAGCTGGCTGCTCGACTACCTGCCGCTCAGCCGCACCCCGCAGTTCCTGCTCGGCGTCGCCCTGGGCCTCGCCGTCCGCCGCGGCCGCCTGCCCGTCCTGCCGCTGCTCCCCACCGCCCTCGCCGTGGCCGCCTTCCACCTGGCCCTCGTCCCCTGGCACCACGCCGTCCCCGACCCCGTCTGGCACAGCCCCTACAGCGCCTCCCAGCTCCTCTCCGCCCCGCTCTTCGCCGCCCTGATCACCGCCACCGCCCAGGCCGACCTCCACCGCCCCCGCGGCCCGCTCGCCCGCCGCCCCTGGACCCTCCTCGGCGACTGGTCCTTCGCCTGGTACCTGGTCCACGAGATCACCTTCCGCCCCTGGCTCCACCACTACGGCCACCCCGCCCCCGGCCTCCCCACCGCCACCACCTGGCTCCTCCTCACCACCGCCTCCCTCACCCTGGCCGCCCTCCTCCACCACCTCGTCGAACACCCCCTCGAACGCCTCCTCCGCGACCACCCGCCCCACCCCACCCCCACCCCCCGCGTGGTCCGGCCCCGCCAGTCCCCCGACCCGTCCCCGCAGCGCGCCCGCAGGCAGTGACACTGCCCGCGCGTACGGCTGGTTCACCTGCCCACCCGCAGGCCGTCCGCTCGTACGTCGAGGCCCTTCCCGCCGCTGCTCCGATCTCGCGCGGGAGGCGCTACCGCACCTGCCGCCACGGCTCCGCGAACACCGCGTAGAAGTGCGGCAGGCTGTCCTCGGGCCCGTTCTCCAGCCGCCGGAACACCTTCCCGATCGGGTTGCCCACCTGCCCGCCGGGCAGGTCCACCACCAGCGGGAAGCCGAACGCCACCGCCTCCTCGCCCGCCACCTCCCGCCAGGTCGCGCCGCCCTGGCGGACCATCACCTCGCCGACGTAGCAGCCGAACCCGAACAGCGTCTCGCCGACCTGCCCGCTGACGATCCCGCTCGCCCGGAACTCCTCGATGATCCCGTCGACCGTCTCCAGGCTCCCCACCGAGTAGTCCAGCCGCACCCCGCTCACCCGCGCCGCCAACACCACGATGTCCGCCGCGAACCGCCCGGCGTTCCCCACCTCCGGCGCGTACCGCAACCGCAACTCCATCCGCCCTCCCGGCCCGTGACGCTCCTCGGGGTTCCGCTTCCCCCGTCCCGCCCCCGTACACGGCCCGCCCCGGAACGACCGGCCCCCAGCCGGGCCCACCGCTCACCGTCCGCGTTCCGCGCCGACCCCCTGCTCCGTCGCCGGTCGGAACGTCTCACGTCCGGGCCCCCGGGAGGCGATCTCGAAGCCGGACGCCTCGTCCCACGCGACCGCTCCCCACAGGGCGGTCACCGCGGCCCAGACGCGGTCCACCAGGGGCCGATCGGGCGCGTCCCCGCTGAGGGTGACGGTGGCCAGCAGATCGCATCCCCAGATGCCCCGCTCGTCATCCGGTGAGGCGGCGGTCACCGATTCGGCGATCTCCGCGACGCCCACGCGCACTTCGAGCGTCAGCAGGTCCCGACCGGCCTCTCACCGACGGCGCTCATCGTGCCGAGCCTGAACGCCGCCACCGGGTCGACGAACGGGCCCAGCCACTCGCCGCACAACGGTTCGCCGGTCTCCAGCAGGTGGTCGAGCAGACGGTCCAGTGCCTCGTCCCCCCTCTCCTCTCCCGATCGGCAGAAGAAGCTGAGTCGATAGGCCATGACTCCCCGTTCCGTGCACCCGGCCGGCGGTTCCGGCCCCCAGCCTCCTGCGCCGAACCCGCCCACGGCAACCGGGGCAACGCCCGCGGCCGGCCCGCACGCACGGGGGTGGACCGCCCGGGGAAGGGAAGAGGCCCCCGCCCGGTGCGATGCCGCTACCCGGTCGGGGGCCTCTCTCATGTCCGCGCAGGGCCTACAGCACCTGCAGCACCTTGCGCAGCTCGAACGGCGTGACCTCGGAGCGGTACTCCTCCCACTCCTGGCGCTTGTTGCGCAGGAAGAAGTCGAAGACGTGCTCGCCCAGGGTCTCGGCGACGAGTTCGCTGCGCTGCATCAGGTCGATGGCCTCGCCGAGGTTCTGCGGCATGGGCTGGATGCCGAGCGCGCGGCGCTCGGCGTCCGTCAGGGCCCAGACGTCGTCGTCGGCGCCCGGGGGGAGTTCGAGGTTGTCCTCGATGCCCTTGAGGCCGGCGGCGAGGGTGACGGCGTAGGCGAGGTAGGGGTTGCAGCCGGTGTCGAGGGAGCGGACCTCGATGCGGGTGGAGCCCTGCTTGCCGGGCTTGTACATGGGCACGCGGATGAGGGCGGAGCGGTTGTTGTGGCCCCAGCAGATGTAGGAGGGGGCCTCGCCGCCGGCGCCGGCGGTGCGCTGGGAGCCGCCCCAGATGCGCTTGTAGGAGTTGACCCACTGGTTGGTGACGGCGGCGGTCTCGGCGGCGTACTTGAGCAGCCCGGCGATGAAGGAGCGGCCGACCTTGGAGAGCTGGTACTCGGTGCCGGACTCGTGGAAGGCGTTGCGGTCGCCCTCGAAGAGGGAGACGTGGGTGTGCATGCCGGAGCCGGGGAAGTGCGAGAACGGCTTGGGCATGAAGGAGGCGTGGACGCCCTGTTCGAGGGCGACCTCCTTCATGACCAGGCGGAAGGTCATGATGTTGTCGGCGGTGGAGAGCGCGTCGGCGTAGCGGAGGTCGATCTCCTGCTGGCCGGGGGCGCCCTCGTGGTGGCTGAACTCGACCGAGATGCCCATGGATTCGAGCATCGTGATGGCCTGGCGGCGGAAGTCGTGGCCGATGCCGCGGGGGGTGTGGTCGAAGTAGCCGGACTGGTCCGCGGGGGTCGGCGGGGTGCCGTCGCCGGGGAGGTCCTTGAGGAGGAAGAACTCGATCTCGGGGTGGGTGTAGAAGGTGAAGCCGAGGTTGGAGGCCTTCTCCAGGGTGCGCTTGAGGACGTAGCGCGGGTCGGCGTAGGAGGGCGAGCCGTCGGGCATCAGGATGTCGCAGAACATCCGGGCGGTGCCGGGGTTCTCGGAGCGCCACGGCAGTATCTGGAAGGTGGTCGGGTCCGGCTTGGCGATCATGTCGGACTCGTAGACCCGGGCGAAGCCCTCGATCGCCGAGCCGTCGAAGCCGATGCCCTCGTCGAAGGCCTGCTCCAGTTCCGCCGGGGCCACCGCGACCGACTTGAGGAACCCGAGCACGTCGGTGAACCACAGTCGGACGAACCGGATGTCACGCTCCTCGAGCGTGCGAAGCACGAACTCCTGCTGCTTGCCCATGGGGACAGTCTCACCTCTGCTCTTTACGCCCGTGTTACGCCGCCCGCACCGGCCGGCCCGGCCCGGCGAAGACCTCGCCCGGACCGCGTCGCCACCCATCATGGCGGATCTTCGCCCGCTTGCCGATCCCTGACCGCCACCGGGGGGCGGGCGGGGCGGAGCCGGAGGTCCGCCGGGCGTCCGCCGGGCGCGCGGCGTGCCGACAGGGGCACCCCCGCGACATAGCGTCAGTTAGACGATTACACTCGGGGGCATGCCGAATCTGCGTCTCGCCCTGTGCCAGATCGACCCCTGGGTCGGTGACCTCGCCCGCAACAGCGAGGAGGTGCTGCGCTGGTCGAAGCGGGCCGCCGAGTCCGGCGCCGACCTGATCGCCTTCCCGGAGATGGTGCTCACCGGGTACCCGGTGGAGGACCTGGCCTTCCGCCGCTCGTTCGTCGAGGGCTCGCGGGCCGCGCTGGTCGACCTGGCGGCGAAGCTGCAGGCCGAGGGCCTGGGCGACGTCCCGGTGGTGGTGGGCTACCTGGGCCGCGGCGAACCGGGCAGCCGGTACGCGGGCAAGCCGCAGAACTGCGCGGCGGTGCTGCGCGGCGGCGAGGTGGTGACCAGGTTCGCCAAGCACTTCCTGCCGAACTACGGCGTGTTCGACGAGTACCGGTACTTCGTGCCGGGCGACCAGCTGACGGTGCTGCGCCTGCACGGCGTGGACGTGGCGCTGGCGATCTGCGAGGACATCTGGCAGGAGGGCGGCCGGGTCGCGGCCACCGGCCAGGCGGGCGCGGGCCTGCTGCTGTCGATCAACGGTTCGCCGTACGAGCGCGACAAGGACGACGTCCGGCTGGAGCTGGTCCGGCGCCGGGCGGCCGAGGCCGGCTGCCCGCTGGTGTACCTGAACATGGTGGGCGCGCAGGACGAGCTGGTCTTCGACGGCGAGTCGATGGTCGTCACCGAGGACGGCGAACTGCTGGCCCGCGGACCGCAGTTCGCGGAGGCGCTGCTGGTCGTCGACCTCGACCTGCCCGCCGCGAACGAGGACGGCCTGCCGGACGGCACGGTCCTCGCCGACGGCCTGAAGCTGACCAGGGTCGACCTGGGCGGCGCCCCCAAGGAGCGGCCCGCGCAGCCGCTGGAGCCGCAGGTCGCCGAGCGGCTGGACGACGAGGCCGAGGTGTACGCGGCACTGGTCGAGGGCACCCGGGCGTACGTCCGCAAGAACGGCGCGCGCTCGGTGCTGATCGGCCTGTCCGGCGGCATCGACTCGGCGCTGGTCGCGGCGATCGCGGTGGACGCGGTCGGCGCGGAGAACGTGTACGGCGTCTCGATGCCCTCGCGCTACTCCTCGCAGCACTCCCGGGACGACGCCGCCGAACTGGCCCGCCGCACCGGCCTGCACTTCCGCACGGTGTCGATCGCCCCGATGTTCGACGCGTACATGGGCGCCACCGAGCTGACCGGCCTGGCCGAGGAGAACCTGCAGTCCCGGCTGCGCGGCACGCTGCTGATGGCGATCTCCAACCAGGAGGGGCAGCTCGTCCTGGCGCCGGGCAACAAGAGCGAGCTGGCGGTCGGCTACTCGACGCTGTACGGCGACTCGGTGGGCGCGTACGGGCCGATCAAGGACGTCTACAAGACGCTGATCTTCAAGCTGGCGCGCTGGCGCAACGCGGCGGCCGAGGCCCGCGGCGAGGTGCCGCCGATCCCGGAGAACACCATCTCCAAGCCGCCGTCCGCGGAGCTGCGGCCGGACCAGGTGGACACCGACTCGCTGCCCGACTACGACCTGCTGGACGCCGTCCTGACCAGGTACGTGGAGGGCGACGAGGGGCGGGACGCGATCGTCGCCGCCGGGTTCCCGGCCGAGGTGGTGGACCGGGTGGTGCGACTGGTGGACACCGCCGAGTACAAGCGGCGGCAGTACCCGCCGGGCCCGAAGGTCTCGCCGAAGAACTTCGGCCGCGACCGCCGCCTGCCCATCACCAACCGCTGGCGACAGGGCTGAGGCAACCGCGGCAGGTGAGCGGCTGACAGCGGGGGCGCGAAGGGTTAGGGTGAGCGCCGCAGCGCGCGCCCGTGAGATGCCCGGCGCGCCCGGACCGAGGAGGTGGGAGAGATCACCGTGCAGGTTGTCGAGGTGCTCCCCCGCCGCCGGGTCGCGGCCTGATCGGACGGGGAGAGCCCGCCAGGCTCTTCGAGAGGTACCCGTGTCGTTTCCCCCCGCCCACCCGCTTTCCCCCGCTCACTCGCTTCCCGCCGCCCACTCGCTTCCCCCCGCCCACCTGATCGACCGGCTGCGCGCGGCCGGGTGCGTCTTCGCCGAGGACGAGGCCCGGCTGCTGCTGGCCGCCGCCGACGGCCCCGCCCGGCTCGACGAGATGGTCGGACTCCGGTGCGCCGGGCACCCGTTGGAGCAGGTGGTGGGCTTCGCCGAGTTCGCCGGGCTGCGGATCGCACTCGCCCCGGGGGTGTTCGTGCCGCGTCGGCGCAGCGAGTTCCTGGTCGACCTGGCCGCCGCCCTGGGCGGCCCCGGCTCGGTGCTGCTCGACCTGTGCTGCGGCTCCGGCGCGATCGGCGCGGCGCTGGCCGCCCGGCTCGGCCCGGGCGTCGAACTGCACGCCGCGGACGTCGACCCGGCCGCGGTGGACTGCGCCCGCCGCAACCTGGCCCCGTACCGCGGCCGGGTGCACCTGGGCGACCTGGACGCCCCGCTGCCGCGCACCCTGCGCGGCCGGGTGGACCTGCTGCTGGTCAACGCCCCCTACGTGCCGACCGGCGAGATCCCGCTGCTGCCGCCGGAGGCCCGCGACCACGAGCCCGCGGTGGCGCTGGACGGCGGCGCCGACGGCCTGGCCGTGCAGCGCCGGGTCGCGGCGGTCGCCCCGCGCTGGCTGGCGCCCGGCGGCCGCCTGCTGATCGAGACGGGCGCCCACCAGGCCCCGGCCACCGCCGCCCTGCTGGCGGCCGCGGGGCTCACCACCCGCACCGAGCGGGACGGGGAGCGGGAGGCCACCGTGCTGGTCGGCGAGAAGCCCCGGTAGCGCGGCGGCGCGGCAGCGCGCCGCCGCCCTAGTAGCGGTAGTCGGCGGCCACCGCGAGGTGGTCGCTGGCGTCCGCCGGGAGGGTGCGGGAGTCGGTGGGGACCAGTCCGCCCTTGCTGAGGATCTGGTCGATCCGGGCGGTCGGGAAGGAGGCGGGCCAGGAGAAGCCGAAGCCGTCGCCCGCCGCGCCCTGGGCGGAACGCATCTGCGAGGTGACCGGGGCCAGGCTGCGGTCGTTCATGGTGCCGTTGAGGTCGCCGAGCAGCAGCACCCGGCGCAGCGGCTCCCGCTCGATCGCGTCGCCGAGGGCCTGCGCGCTGACGTCGCGCCGCCCGGCGGTGAAGCCGGTGTCGAACGTGACCCGCACCGAGGGCAGGTGGGCGACGTACACCGCGAGCGGGCCCTTGGGGGTGGTGACCTGGGCGCGGAAGGCCCTGGTCCAGCCCATCTTGAGGTCGACCACCGAGACCTCGTCGATCGGGTAGCTGGACCACAGCCCGACGGTGCCCTCCACCACGTGGTACGGGAAGGCCGCGGCCAGCCCTTCGGCGTACCGGGGGGCGGCGGACGCGGAGAGCTCCTCCAGCGCGACGATCTCGGCGCCGGAGCCGGTGAGCATCCGGACGGTGCCCTGCGGGTCGTCGTTGGCGGCGGCCACGTTGTGGGTGAGCACGGTGAAGTCGCCTGGCCCGCTGCCCTTGTCGACCAGCAGGGCGCCGAACAGGTTCAGCCAGACCGCGCCGGGCAGCAGCGCCGCGACCACCGCCACCCCGGCGCGCCGCCACAGCGCGAGCGCCAGCAGCACCGGGACGGCCAGCCCGAGCCAGGGCAGGAAGGTCTCCAGCAGGCTGCCCAGGTTGCCGACCGCGTTGGGCACCTGGGCGTGCAGCACCAGCAGCCCGGTGACCAGCAGGCCGAGCACGGTGAGCGGCCACCCGCGCCGCCAGGCGAACCAGCGGCGCAACCGCTCCCGCCGACTCGCGGGCCGCTCCGGCTCCTGCACCAGTACCGCCGGGCCGTCCGCCCGCACCATCGTCCGCTCCTCGCCGCCGCACCCGGCCGACTCTCCCGTCGACCCCGTCTCCGACCTGCTCCGATCCGATTCTCGGCTCAGCCTATGACGGGATGGACGCGGCGAAGCGCCCGGGAAGTTCCGGCCCTGCGCCGTACGGGGTGAAGTGGAGGGCGGAGCGGGACGGTCAGGACACGGACGGCACGGACGGCGCAGGCGGCACGGACGGCGCGGGCGGCCGGGCGCCGATGCCCTGCAGCGCGGCGTCGACCATCTGCCGGGGCAGGTCCGGGTCCTCCAGCGGGGCGTCGTCCCACAGGACGGTGCGCAGCAGGATCGGGCCGATCAGCAGCTCGCAGAGGAGTTCGACGTCCAGGTCGGCCCGGAGCTCGCCCTCCTCGACGCCGCGCCGGACGATCTGCCGGATCATCTGGCGCCGCGGGTGCACCACCCGCTCGTGGTAGGTGTGCTTGAGCTCCGGCCAGGCGTTCATCTGCCCCAGCGCGGAGCGGACGATCCACCGGGAGCGCTTGATCAGGCCGCGGCGGCGCATGTAGTCGACGGCGCTGATCAGGTCGTCCCGGTAGGTCGGGCCGCCCAGCGGGGGCAGCGGCTCCTCCAGTCGGGCCACCACGTCGACCAGCAGGGCCTCCTTGTTGGGCCAGCGCCGGTAGATGGTGGCCTTGCCGACGCCCGCCTCGGCGGCGATCCGCTCGATGGACAGCTCGGCCAGGCCGGTGCCGTCCTCCATCAGCTTCTCGACCGCGGCGTAGATGGCCTGCTCGGCGGCCTCGCTGCGCGGGCGGCCCCGCCGGGGGGCGTCCTGCTCCCCGGCGGGGCCGTGGCACGGCTTGAGCGGAGTGTCGGCGCTCGTCATGGCCCTATTCTCCACCCTCGTGATCACACCTTGGCGGTGCTCGGGCCGGTGCTCGTGCCGCCGTCCGCCCGGTCCTGCCGCCCCGCCGCCGGACCGCCCGCGGCACCGGGCGCACCGGGCGCACCGGGCGCGGCGACCTTGCCGGGCAGCAGGAGCAGCGCCACCACCGCGCCGAGCACGGTGACGCCGGCCGAGACGCCGGAGACCACGTGCATGGCGTGGATGAACGCGTCCTTGGCCGGGTCGACCAGGGCGGGCAGGTGGAGCTTCTCGGCGACGCCGAGGGTCGACTCGATGGACTCGCCGGCCCGGTCGCGGACCTGCTCGGGGACGGTGGCCAGGTGGTCCTGCATGCCGTTGCGGTAGACGGTGGACAGCAGGGCACCGAGCACCGCGATGCCGAGCGAGCCGCCGACCTGGCGGAAGGTGTTGTTCAGCGCGGAGCCCGCGCCGGCCTTCTCGCGCGGCAGCGCGCCCATGATGGCGACGGTCACCGGCGGCATCACGTGCGCCATGCCGGCGCCCATCACGAAGCCGAGCACGATCAGCAGCCAGATCGGGCTGCTCGCGGTCAGGAAGGCGTACCCGAGGAAGCCGACGGTGACCAGCAGCATGCCGCCCGCGCAGGTCGCCCGGACGCCGAAGCGATCGACCACCAGCCGGGCCCGCGGCGCGAAGAGGAGCTGTGCGACGGCCAGCGGCAGCATCAGTTCGCCCGCCTGCAGGGCGCTGTAGCCGCGCACGCTCTGGATGTAGAACACGCCGAAGAAGGAGACGCCCATCAGCGCGAAGAACACGATGCCGACCACGCCGATGGAGGCCGAGAACACCTTGTTGCGGAACCAGGTGACGTCCAGCGCCGGGTGCCGGGTGTGCTTCTCGAACAGCACGAAGGCGGCCAGCGCCAGCACGCCGACCAGGGTCGGGACCCAGGCCTGCGGGTCGGTGAAGTCGGCCAGTTCGCCGCCCTTGATGATGCCGTAGATCAGCGCGACCAGGCCGACGATGGACAGCAGCACGCCGACCGGGTCGAGCTTGCCGGGGTTGGGGTCCTTGGAGTCCGGGACGAGCCAGCCCATCAGGCCGAGCGCGACCAGCACGATCGGGACGTTGACCAGGAAGACCGAGCCCCACCAGAAGTGCTCGATCAGCAGGCCGCCGGTGATCGGGCCGATGGCGATGGCCAGGCCGACCGCGCCGGCCCAGATGCCGATCGCCTTGGGCTGCTCGTGCCGTTCGAAGACGTTCATGATGATGGCCAGCGTGGCGGGCATCACGAAGGCGCCGCCGAGGCCCATCACCGCGCGGTAGCCGATCAGTTCGCCGGGGCTGGCGGCCATCGCGGACAGCAGCGAGCCGAGGCCGAAGACCAGCATGCCGGCCAGCAGCGTCCACTTGCGGCCGAAGCGGTCGCCGAGCAGGCCCGCGGTGAACAACAGGCCCGCGAAGACCAGCGTGTAGGAGTTGATCGCCCACTCCAGGTCGCTCTGGCTCGCGCCGAGGCCGACCGGGGCGGGGGTGGCGATGGTCTTCATCGCCACGTTGAGGATCGAGTTGTCGAGGACGACGACGAGCAGGGCGAGCACCAGGGTGCCCAGGATCCACCAGCGTCGGCGGTGTACGGCTTCCGGCACCCGGGGTGCCTGGAGGGCTGCGGTCGGCGAGGTCATACGAACAGCCTAGTCGCCTTTTCAATACGAGACGGTCTCGTATCGTAGAACGAAGGGCAAGGAACGGCAAAGACTTCCCCAAGGACTCCCGGGACCCTCCGGACACGTCCGGGACTCCCGACTCTTTGCGGACGGCCGCGGGCGTGCAAGCATGGAGCCAGATCCGGGGACGCCGCACGGCGCCACGAGACGACACACACCAGGAGCCTGTTCGATGAACGCCTCTCCGCTTCAGCCTGCCCAGACGCAGGACGCGCCCGTCGGCACCACCCTCTACGGCGGCGTCACCAACCGCCGGGTCACCGTCCGGGACCTCGCCAAGGCCAAGCGCAACGGCGAGCGCTGGGCGATGCTCACCGCCTACGACGCCCTCACCGCCGGGGTCTTCGACGAGGCGGGCATCCCCGTCCTGCTGGTCGGCGACTCCGCGGGCAACTGCCACCTCGGCTACGAGACCACCGTGCCGGTGACCATGGACCAGATGGTGATGCTCTCCGCCGCCGTCGTCCGCGGCACCCAGCGCGCCCTCGTCGTCGCCGACCTGCCGTTCGGCTCCTACCAGGAGTCGCCCGCCCAGGCCATGCACAACGCCGCCCGCCTGATGAAGGAGGCCGGCGTCCAGGCCGTCAAGCTGGAGGGCGGCGAGCGCAGCGCCCGCACCATCGAACTCCTCGTCGACGCGGGCATCCCGGTGATGGCCCACATCGGCCTCACCCCGCAGTCCGTGCACGCCTTCGGCGGCTACCCCGTCCAGGGCCGCGGCGACGAGGCCGCCCACCAGTTGCTGCGCGACGCCAAGGCCGTCCAGCAGGCCGGCGCCTTCGCCGTCGTCCTGGAGGCCGTCCCCGCCGACCTCGCCGCCGAGGTCACCGCGCACTCCGCGATCCCCACCGTCGGCATCGGCGGCGGCCCCGGCACCGACGCCCAGGTCCTGGTCTGGACCGACTTCGCGGGCATGACGGCCGGCCGCGTCCCCAAGTTCGTCAAGCAGTACGCCGACCTCCGCGCGACCCTCGCCCGGGCCGCCACCGAGTTCGCCACCGACGTCCGCGAGGGCGCCTTCCCCGGCCCGGAGCACTCCTTCAGCTAGCCCGGCACCGCCCCGTCAGCCCGCTGTCATCGCCCGTGACAGCGGGCTGACAGCGTCGTGACAGCCGGGCCCGGCACGGTGTTCCCATGACACGAATCGAGCGGAACGCCGTGGAGGTCCACGGCATCGTGAAGCACTACGGGGAGACGAAGGCCCTGGACGGGGTCGACCTGACGGTGCGCGAGGGGACGGTGCTGGGGCTGCTCGGGCCGAACGGGGCCGGGAAGACCACGCTGGTGCGGGTGCTGTCCACGCTGATCAAGCCGGACGCGGGCACCGCGTTCGTCGGCGGGTACGACGTCCTGCGCCAGCCCAAGCAGTTGCGCCGCACCATCGGCCTGACCGGCCAGTACGCCTCGGTGGACGAGCTGCTGTCGGGCTACGAGAACCTGTACCTGATCGGCCGCCTGCTGGACCTCTCCGCGAAGGACGCCAAGGCCCGCGCGGCCGAGCTGCTGGAGCGGTTCTCGCTCACCGAGGCGGCCAGGCGGCCCGCCAAGGGCTACTCGGGCGGCATGCGCCGCCGCCTGGACCTCGCGGCGTCGATGATCGGCCGCCCGAAGGTGCTGTACCTGGACGAGCCCACCACCGGCCTGGACCCGCGCACCCGCAACGAGGTGTGGGACGAGGTGCAGCGGATGGTCGGCGAGGGGTCGACGGTGCTGCTCACCACCCAGTACATGGAGGAGGCCGAGCAGCTCGCGCACGCCCTGACCGTGATTGACAAGGGCCGGGTGATCGCCAACGGCGGCGTCGAGGAGCTGAAGAAGCAGGTCGGCGGGCAGAGCCTGCAGGTCCGGCCGACCGACCCGACGCAACTTCCCGAGATGGCACGGGCGTTGCAGGAGTCCGGCGTCCCGGCGACCTTCTCCGCCGAGTCCGGGCTGCTCTCGGTGCACCTGACCGACGACCGCCGACTGACCGTCGTGATCGGGGTGCTGGGCACCCGCGGTTTCGGGGTGGCCGGCATCCACACCGAACTGCCCAGCCTGGACGAGGTGTTCCTCACCGTCACCGGCAAGTCCGCCGTCCCCGCCCAGACCCGTGACAAGGAGCCCGTCGCATGAGCACCGCCACCCTGAGCCCCGCCCCCGCCCCCGCCGCGACCGTCGACGCGGACGACACCCGGATCGGACTGCGCGCGAACCTGCGCCACCTGGGCGCGCTGACCCGCCGGAACCTGATGCGGATCAAGGCCGACCCGGAGTCGATGCTGGACGCGCTGCTGGTCCCGGTCATCATGATCCTGCTGTTCGTCTACGTGTTCGGCGGCGCGATGGCCGGCAACCAGCACGAGTACATGCAGTACATGGTGCCCGGCCTGCTCGGCACCACCGGCCTGAACCTGGCGATGGCGCTGGGCACCGGCCTGAACACCGACTTCCAGACCGGCGTGATGGACCGCTTCCGCACCCTGCCGATCGGGCGCTCCGCGGTGCTGCTGTCGAAGATGGTCGCCGAGACGCTGCGCGCGGTCGTCGCCTTCGCGGTGCTGATCGGCTTCTCGATGGTCCTCGGGATGGACATCGCGGGCGGCCCGCTGAAGCTGCTGGCCGCGGTCGGCCTGTCGCTGGTGTTCGGCTCCTCGCTGATGTGGGTGTCGATGCTGCTGGGCATGTCGCTGCGCAGCGCCCAGGCGGTGCAGGGCATGTCGATGCTGGTGATGATGCCGCTGCAGTTCGGCAGCTCGATCTTCGCCAACCCGACCACCATGCCGGGCTGGCTGCAGGCCTTCACCAAGCACAACCCGCTGTCCGCGCTGGCCGACGCCTGCCGGGCGCTGATCAACGACCAGCCGGTGGGCAACTCGGCGCTGACGGTGCTGGTCTGGGCCGCGGCGATCACCGTGGTGACCGCGCCGCTGGCGGTGGCCCGCTTCCGCAAGCGCACCTGACGGTGGGGTCAGCCGGCCCCGGTGCCGAACGGGCCGGGATCGTTCAACAGGGCGGACGCCTCACGCAGCGTGAGGCGTCCGCCCCGTTCGTGCGCGGCCAGGTAGTCGTCCTCGCCGAGCAGTTCGCGGGCGGCGGCGGCGCAGCGGGCGTACTCGCTGCGCTCCATGAACGAGCCGGGCATGCCGCTGAGGCCCTCGTGGGCGCCGAGCAGTTCGGCGGCGCGGCGGGCGGCCTCGGGCTCGCCGTGCAGCCGGGCGTACTCGACCAGGGCCCCGGCGACGGGCGTCATCAGCATCATCGCCATGTGCTCGACGAAGACGATGGCGCCGCCGTCGGTCTCGGTCATCGTGCGGCGGCCCGCGCGCATCATCGCCAGGCCGGTGTCCGGGTCACCGGAGCGGGCCACCACCCAGCCGCGGATGCAGGCGACGATGCCGGCGAACACCGAGGGGACGGGGCCGCGGGCGGTCGGGTCGGCGGGCAGCTCGTCGAGCACCGCGAGCGCCTCGGCGTACTCGCCGCGCCGCACGCACAGGTTGCACAGCACCAGCCGCCCGTACATCCGGGCGCCCTCGGCGTCGGTGCCGTCGGCGGCGGACTCGGCGACGGCCTCGCGGACCATCCGCTCGCCGCCCTCCGGGTCGCGCTCGGCCACCACCTCGCCGAGCCGGGCCCGCAGCATCGGGACCTCCTGGTGCGCGCCGAGCCGGACGGACAGCTCGATGGCCTGCCGGAAGGCCGCCTCGGCCTGGGCGGCGTCGCCGGACTTGGTGGCGTTCTCGGCCTTGCCGGAGAGCGCGTCGGACATGCCCCAGCGGTCGCCGAGCGCGGTGTAGAGGGCCAGCGCCTCCTCGCTGTCGGCGATCGCCTGGTCGAGGCCGCCGGCCAGGTCGTTGAGCAGCCGGGCGCGCAGCTGCAGGGCGAAGGCCAGGTCGAGCGGGCCGCCGTGCACCCGGGCCCCGGCCACCGCGTCGTCCATCACCGCGCGGGTGCGCTCCATCTCGCCGGTGAGGAAGACGGTGAACACCCGGCCGAGCACCGGCTGCCGGTAGGACTGCGGCAGTTCGGGGGTGTAGACGGCCAGGATGCGCCGGGCGGTGTCGAGCGCGCCGGAGTCCTCCAGCAGGCTCATGTCGCCGGAGAACAGGCTGATCAGCCGGTGCAGGCCGAGCTGGCGGCGGGCCTCGTCGAGCAGGTCGGGCGTCATCGGCAGCGGCCCGTCCAGCGGCCCGGCGGCGAGCGGGACGGGCGGCGGGGCGTCGTCGGCGTACGGGTCGGGGCCGAGCGCGGCGACCGCCTCGTACCAGGCGCGGGACTCGGTGCGGTAGTCGCGCAGCATCCAGTACCCGGCCATCGACAGCGCCAGTGCCAGGCCCTCCTGCTCCTGGCCGGTGTCGACGGCGCGGCGCAGCGCGGCCCGGATGTTCTCCTGCTCGCGGTCGAGGCGGTCGAGTTCGTCGAGCTGGGCGGGGCCGTGCAGGTTCAGGTAGGCGTGGCGGGCGAGTTCGCGGTAGTGGGCGGTGTGGCGGTCGCCGGTCTCGGGTTCGGCGGCCGCGGCGAGGCGCTCGGCGGCGTACTCGTGGATGGTCTCCAGCATCCAGTAGCGGGGCTGCTCGCCGAGGTCCGCCACCAGCAGCGACTTGTCGACCAGCGAGAGCAGCAGGTCGGCGACGTCCTCCCGGCGCACCAGTTCGCCGTCGGCGACGACCTGCTCGGCGGCCTCCAGGGTGCAGCCGCCCGCGAAGACCGACAGCCGGCGCAGCACGGCGCGCTCGCGGGTGCCGAGCAGGTCCCAGGACCAGTCGACGACGGCGCGCAGGGTCTGCTGGCGCGGCAGCAGGGTGCGGGAGCCCGCGGTGAGCAGGGCGAAGCGGGAGTCGAGGCGGTCGGCGAGCTGGCGCGGGGTCAGGCCGCGCAGCCGGGCGGCGGCGAGTTCGATGGCCAGCGGCAGGCCGTCCAGGCGGCGGCAGAGCTCGGCGCAGGCGGCCGGGTCCTGGTCGGTGCGGAAGCCGGGGCGGGCGGCGGCGCCGCGTTCGGCGAGCAGCCGCAGCGCGGCGGGGTCGGGCAGCGGTTCGACCGGCAGCACGCTCTCGCCGGGGACGCCCAGCGGTTCGCGGCTGGTGGCGAGCACGGTGACGCCGGGGCAGTCGGCGAGCAGCCGGTCGGCGAGGTCGGCGGCGGCCTGGACGACGTGCTCGCAGTTGTCGAGCAGCAGCAGGACGCGGCGGCGGCCGAGGTGGTCGACCAGCCGGGAGACCGGGTCCTTGCGGGCGCCCTCGATCGCCTCGGCGACGGCGCCGCCGGTGTGCAGCACGGTCTCGCGCAGGCCGAGCGCGGAGGCGACGGCGTCGGGGACGGCCGCCGGGTCGTCCAGCGGGGCCAGCTCGACCTGCCAGACGCCGCCGGGCCAGCGGGCGGCGTCCTGCTCGCGGCGGCCGGCCTCCACCGACAGCCGGGTCTTGCCGGAGCCGCCGGGGCCGGTCAGGGTGGTGAGCCGACCGGCGGTCAGGGCGTCGGCGACGGTGGCGAGTTCGCCGTCCCGGCCGACGAAGCTGGTCCGCCCGGGGCGGAGGTTGCCGGACGCGGGGGCGGGGGCGGGGGACGGTGCGGCCGGGGCTGCGGGGGCGGGCGCCGGGGCGGGGAGCGCTTCGGCGGTGAGCAACTCCCGGTGCAGGGCGCGCAGTTCGGGGCCGGGATCGGTGCCGAGCTGCTCGGCCAGGGCGCGCCGGATCTCCTCGTAGCGGCCGAGCGCCTCGGCGGTGCGGCCGGCCGCGCGCAGGGCGCGCAGTTGGAGGGCCTGCAACTGCTCGTCGAAGGGGTGGTCGCGGCAGAGCTCGGCGAGTTCGGCGGTGACCTCGGCGGTGCGGCCGAGGGCGAGCTCGGCGGTGAGCCGGTGCCGCCGGGCCTCCCCGCGCTGGGCCTCCAGCCGGGCGGCGGGGGCGGTGCGGTCGGGCAGGTCGGCGAGCGCGGGGCCGCGCCACAGCGCGAGCGCGGCGGTGAGCTGCTCGGTGGCGGCGGCCGGGTCGCCGCCCCGCAGGGCGCGGGCGCCGTCGGCGGCGCGGCGCTGGAACTCGGCGACGTCGGTGCGCGGGTCGGTCAGCCAGTACCCGGCCGGTCCGGAACCGATCTCGGCCCGGCCGACGGTGCGGCGCAGCCGACCGACCAGGGTCTGCAGCGCGGCGGCGGCGTCCTGCGGCGGCTCGTCGGCCCACACCTCGTCGGCGAGCAGCTCGGCGGGCACCGGACGGCCCTGGCGCAGCGCCAGCGCGGCCAGCAGGGCGCGCAGCCGGGCGCCGCCGAGGGTGACCGGGGTGCCGTCGTCGTGGTGGGCGGTGGTGGTGCCGAGGATGCCGTAGTGCACCCGCCCATTCTGCGGGACGCGCCGGGGGCCGGACGCACACCCGTGCGGAATCCCCGTGCGGGGCACGGCCGGTGCGGCGACCGGCGCGAAGTAGGTGCGGCAACCGGCGACCGGCGACCGGCGACCGGCGACCGGCGACCGGCGACCGGCGCGGCGGAACGCCCGGTCGCTCCCGTACGTTCATCCGGGGCCGCTTGTCCCGGAGGCCCGGTCGGCGGCATGATCGGACGCCCGTCCCACCGCCCCCCGTCCACCAGCATCCCGGAGCCCCCACCCCATGACCTACGCCAGCACCGGCCAGCGCAGCGCGGAGAACCGGGTCAGCCCGATCTTCCTGGCGATGGCCGCCATCCTGGGCGCCTCCGGCTTCGCGCTGGCCACCGGCTGGGGCAACGCGCGCTTCGGCGTGTTCCTGTTCGTGGTGGCGGGCTGGATGGTCTCGCTCTGCCTGCACGAGTACGCGCACGCCCGCACCGCGCTGGCGGGCGGCGACATCACGGTCGGCACCAAGGGCTACCTGACGCTGAACCCGCTGAAGTACGGGCACGTGGTGCTGAGCTTCGTGCTGCCGGTGATCTTCGTGATCATGGGCGGCATCGGCCTGCCCGGCGGCGCGGTGTACATCGAGCGGGACCGCATCTCCGGCCGCCTCAAGCACAGCCTGGTCTCGGCGGCCGGGCCGCTGGTGAACGTGGCCTTCGGCGTGGTGACGCTGGTGCTGGTCAGCGGCGGCTGGTTCGACGACCCGGGCATGCCCTCCGTGATCGGCGAGTACGCGCTCCCCGTCTCACCGCTGGCGTCCGCACTGGCCTTCCTGGCCTACCTGCAGGTCACCGCGGCGATCCTGAACCTGCTGCCGGTGCCGGGCCTGGACGGCTACGGCATCATCGAGCCCTGGCTGTCGTACCGGACCCGGCGGGCGGTCGCCCCGTACGCGCCCTACGGCATGCTGCTGCTGTTCGCGCTGATGTGGCAGAGCGAGGTCGGGCAGTGGATGTTCGACCTGGTGTCCTGGATCTTCGACCTGTTCGGCGCCGACATCCGGTACAGCACCATCGGCCACTGGATGTTCTCGTTCTGGAGGAGCGACTTCTAGGCCGCGGGCCCGCGCTCGGCGCGGGCCTTGCGCAGGTGGTACCAGGCGATGTTGCTGGCCACGCCGGCCATCAGGACCCACACCACGCCGAACCACTTGCCGTGGGCGAAGGAGACCACCGCGGCGGCCACCGCCAGGACGAGGACGATCGCGGCGTACAGGGCGTTGCGGGGCATGGCGGGGCTCTCCTCGGGTGGTGGTGTGCCCGTCCATTCTCGCCGACCGGACGGACCGCTCGGGGTCGGGGGTGGGGCGCGCGCCGGGGGCGCGGGGCGGGCCGCGGCGCGCGCCGGGCTCACACGTCGGTGATCCGCAGGCCCGCGTGGGCCTTGTAGCGGCGGTTGACCGCGATCAGGTTGGCGACCAGCGACTCCACCTGGTGGGCGTTGCGCAGCCGACCGGCGAAGATTCCGCGCATGCCGGGGATCCGGGAGGCCAGCGCCTGGACGACCTCGGTGGCGGCCCGGTCCTCGCCCAGCACCATCACGTCGGTGTCGATCCGCTCCACGCTCTCGTCCTGCAGCAGCACCGCCGACAGGTGGTGGAAGGCGGCGGTGACGGTGGAGTCGGGCAGCAGCGCGGCGGCCTGCTGGGCGGCCGAGCCCTCGGGGACCCGCAGCGGGTAGGCGCCCTGCTTGTCGAAGCCCAGCGGGTTGACGCAGTCCACCACGATCTTCCCGGCGAGCTCGGCCCGCAGCGAGGTCAGCGTCTCGGCGTGGCCCTCCCACGGCACCGCGACGATCACCACGTCGCTGTCGGCGGCGCAGGCCGCGTTGTCGGCGCCGCGGATGCCCAGGCCCAGTTCGGCGGCGCAGGCCTCGGCGCGCTCGGCGCTGCGGGAGCCGACCACCACCTGCTGCCCGGCCCTGGCCAGTCGCAGCGCCAGGCCGCGGCCCTGGTCGCCGGTGCCGCCGAGGACGCCCACCACGAGGTGGGAGACGTCGGGCAGGTTCCGGCCGGGTCCGGCCGTCGCGTTCACTGAATCGGGTTGCGTCATGCCGAAGATCCTGCCAAACCCACCGCCGGAGCAGCATGCTGTCGCGCATGGACGCGGTGAGAGTTTCCGCACTCCGGCAGTCGCTGGCGGGCACCGGCTGGCCCGAACGGGCGGGCGCCTTCGCCTCCGCGCTGCGCGGCTCGGTGACCAGGCGCAGTGCGACCAACCTGCTGCTGGTCGGCACCCCCCGCTACGAGCCGTGGCACCTGGCGGCGCACCTGAGCGACGAGGCCGCGTACGGCGGTCTGCCGGAGCTGGCCCCGACCCTGCTGCGGCACGCCGTCCCGGCGAACGCGCCGGAGCACCTGGCCTGCGGCCTGCCCCGGCTCGCGGAGGCGCGCGCGGGCGCGACGGTGCTGCTGGTGGCGCCCGACCCGGCCGACGCGCCGCTGCTGGAGCGGCTGGACGGCGCCCGCCGGGCCGGGGCGGTACTGCTCTCGCTGGACGACGGCGACCCGGAGCTGACCGACCTGGCGCACGAGCGCCTCACCGTCCCGGGCGCCGCGCCGGAGCCCTTCGAACTGGTGCAGCACCTGGTCAGCTCGGCCACCGCGGCCACCCCGCCGCGCTCCCGGCTGTCCCGGCTGGCCGAGCGGCTGGCCGCCTCGCCGGTGCTGCGCTGGTAACCGGTGCGGCCCGCTGCGACGGAAAACCGGGACGGAAAAACCGGTTGCCCCGTTCCGTCCCGGTGACGCAGCATCTGGCCATGTGACCAGCACCGCTCCGTTCCTCCGCCGCCTCCTGCCCGACCTCGCGCCCTGGCGCGCCTCCCGGGACTTCCGGCTGCTGTGGCTGTCCGGCTGCGTGACGGGCTTCGGCAGCTTCCTGTCCTTCGTGGCGCTGCCGATCCAGATCAAGGAGCTGACCGGATCGACCTTCGCGGTGGGCCTGGTCGGCGCGTTCGAGCTGGTGCCGCTGGTGGTGTTCGGCCTGTGGGGCGGCGCCCTGGCGGACGCGCTGGACCGGCGCCGCCTGGTGCTGCTCAGCGAGGCCGGGCTGGCCCTGCTGGCGGCGCTGATGCTGGCCAACTCGCTGCTGCCGCACCCGCTGCTGTGGCCGATCTACCTGGTCGCGGCGCTGACCGCGGCGCTGGCGGGGCTCCAGCGCCCGGCGCTGGACTCGACGGTTCCCCGGGTGGTGGCGCACGACCAGCTGCCCGCCGCGTTCGCCCTCAACTCGCTGTACCGCAACGTCGCCTCGGTGGCCGGCCCGCCGCTGGCGGGCGTGGTGGTCGCGGTCGCCGGGGCCCGCAGCGCCTACGCGCTGGACCTGCTGACCTTCCTGGTCTCGCTGGCGCTGATCGCCCGGATGCGCCCGGTGCCGCCCGTCGAGAGCGCCGAGGCCCCGTCGCTGCGCACCATCGGGCAGGGCCTGGCGTACGCCTGGAGTCGCAGGGACCTGCTGGGCACGTACGCGATCGACCTGGTGGCGATGCTGTTCGCCTACCCGGTGGCGCTGTACCCGTTCCTGGCCTCCGAGTTGGACGCCGAGTGGGCGCTGGGCCTGCTGTACGGGGCGACGGCGGCGGGGGCGCTGCTGGTGGCGGCGACCGGCGGCTGGACGGCCAGGGTGCACCGGCACGGGCGGATGCTGCTGTTCGCGGCGCTCGGCTGGGGCGCGGCGGTGGCGCTGGCGGGCCTGGTCGGGAACGTCTGGCTGGTGCTGCTGTTCCTGGCGGTGGCGGGCGGGGCGGACCAGGTCAGCGGGGTGGCACGGTCGACGATCTGGAACCAGTCGATCCCCGACCAGCTGCGCGGGCGGCTCGCCGGGGTCGAGGTGCTCTCGTACTCGGTGGGCCCGCAGCTGGGCCAGGTCCGGGCGGGCGGGATGGCGGCGCTGGTGGGGGTGCGCGGCTCGATCTGGGCGGGCGGCCTGCTGTGCGTGGCGGGCGTGCTGGCGCTGACCGCGGCCGTCCCGAAGCTGCTGGCCTGGGACTCGCGCACCGACCCGCACGCGCTGGCGGTGCGGGAGCAGCACGAGCGCCAGGCGCAACAGGCCGCGGGCGTCTCCTGAGCGGTCCTCACTCCCGGGGTTCGTCGTCGTTCCAGCGCGGGTCCTGCCGCCACTCCTGGTTGCGCTCGGCGGCGGTCTCCAGGGCGCGCGCGGCCTCCTCCCGGCTGGCGTAGGGGCCGAGCCGGTCCTTGGCCGGGCAGTCCGGGCCCTCCTCGACCTTGCCGTGCTTGATGCAGTAGAACCACTCCCCCGGCTGCCCGGTGGGCTTGTTGCGGCCGAACACCATGCTCTGCGTCTCCCGTCCTGTGCTGGGTGCCGCGGCGGCGGGACCGCGGCCGTCGGTGGTGATCCTTCCCGCCGCGGCGGCCGTGCACGCGGCCGGGTCCGGGCGGATGGCGGCCGATACACTCGCCGTCATGGCTCTGGTACCCGGCACGCTGTCCCCCACCCGCAAGGTCCCCGCGCACATCGCGCGTCCGGAGTACGTCGGCAAGCCCGCGCCGACGCCGTACACCGGTCCCGAGGTGCAGGACGCCGAGACGGTCGAGAAGATGCGGATCGCCGGGCGGATCGCGGCGCGGGCGATGGCCGAGGCCGCGAAGCTGATCGCCCCGGGCGTGACCACCGACGAGCTGGACGCCGTCGCCCACGCCTACATGTGCGACCACGGCGCCTACCCGTCGGACCTCGGCTACCGGGGCTTCCCGAAGTCGATCTGCACCTCGATCAACGAGGTGATCTGCCACGGCATCCCGGACTCGACCGTGCTGCGGGACGGCGACATCGTCAACATCGACGCCACCGCCTACATCCACGGCGTGCACGGCGACCTGAACGCCACCTACCTGTGCGGCGAGGTGGACGAGGAGTCCCGGCTGCTGGTCGAGCGCACCGAGGAGGCGCTGAACCGGGCGATCAAGGCGGTCCGGCCGGGCCGCCAGGTCAACGTGATCGGCCGGGTGATCGAGTCGTACGCCAAGCGGTTCGGCTACGGGGTGGTGCGCGACTTCACCGGCCACGGCATCAACACCTCGTTCCACTCCGGCCTGATCATCCCGCACTACGACAGCGACCGGGCCACCCAGGTGATCAAGCCCGGGATGACCTTCACCATCGAGCCGATGCTCACCCTGGGCACCTACGACTACGAGGTCTGGCCGGACGGCTGGACGGTGGTCACCAAGGACCGCAAGCGCACCGCCCAGTTCGAGCACACCCTGGTGGTCACCGCGGACGGCGCGGAGATCCTCACCCTGCCCTGACCGGCCGGACGACGCGGCGGGGCCCCCCCCCCCCCCGGGCCCCCGGGGGGGGGGGGGCCCGCCCGCCGCGGGGGGGGGGGGGCCCGGGGGGGGCGCCCCCCCCCCCCCGCGCCCGGGGCCCGCGGCCCCGCCCCCCCCCCCCCCCGCGGGGGGGGGGGGGGGGCCCCCCCCCCCCCCGCCGTATCGTTCCTGCGGTTCCCGCGCGGGCTCAGCCGATCAGCCACTGCTCCTGGGCCACCGCGCCGACCTCGGTGCACGCGTCGGTCAGCACGTCCAGCACCCGCAGCGGGTCCGGCAGCGGGCGCTCGGGGCCGCGCAGCCAGCGCACCTCGGAGCCGTCCGGCAGCGCGGCCGGCGGGACGAGGGTGTACGAGCCGCGGCAGTGCCAGCGCAGGCCGGGGTGCTCGGAGACGGTGTCGGGGGTGGAGTCCAGCGCGCTGGTCCACCACTCGTCCTCGTCCTGCGGGGTGCCGCGGGTCGCGGTGAAGAAGAGGTACCGGTCGGCGCCGACCGCGGCCACCGGGCCGACCGCGCCGAGCGCCTCCAGCCGCTCCAGGGCGAGCACGCCCGCCTCGGCCGGCACGTCCAGCACGTCGTGCGCGCGGCCGGTCGCGGTGACGAAGTTCGCCTCCGGGTCGCGGGCCAGCCAGCGCGCCAACTGCTCGGTGTCGGTGGTGGCCTGGGACTGCCAGGCGAAGGAGAGCGGGTGCTGGGCCGGGGCCGGACAGCCGACCCGGTCGCACGAGCAGCGGTGCCCGGCCGGGTGCGCCGCGGGCGCCACCGGGAAACCGGCCCCGGTCGCCCCCAGCAGCAGGTCCAGCCGCGCGGCCGCGTCCGCTCCGGCGGCCTCCGGACGGTCCCGTCCGCCCCGCCGCCACCAGGACGTCCACCTGCTGCTGGCTTCCATCTGGCCCCTTCCGCACGCACCTGCCTGAGCTGCCGTACCGGGTACGGCACGGCCACCTACGCAACAACCGACGCCAACGCACGGAGCGGCGCACTGCTTCCCGAGGGGGTGCACCGCACGCGGGGGGCGTCCTGCCGCCGACCCGCACGGGGTCTCCGGGCGGCCGGCGTCCGGGGGTCGGGTACGGAGCACGAGAGTCGCGCGCTCGGCGGGCGGGCGCACCTCGGCGCACCCCGCCCGGCCCGTACGGGCCCGCGGACCCGGGTGGACCCCGGGGGCGTACGTAGCAGGATAAGGCTCCCGGGGCCCTCCCCATGACCGGGGGCGGTGCCTCCCCCGTCACACCCGCTCCACCCTCCCGCCACGCCCCCGCTGCGGAACGGACACACCCGCCCGCCCCGGACGGCCCGCGCCGCGCCTACCCTGGTCGGATGAAGAGCGCCGACACCGAGTTCGTCGGAGGACCGCTGGACGGCCGGGTCCTGCCGGTCCTGCTGGGCATGACCCACCAGGTCCCCAAGGTCTACCGGGTGCCCGTCCCCGCGCACGGGGACACTCCGGCCACCACCCTGGTCTACCGCCGCGCCAAGGAGCACGACGCCAAGGGGCGGTACCGCTGGCGCTACGAGTACGACCCCGACGCCTGACCGACCTCCCCCGCGCGCCCGACCGGCCTCCCCCGCCACGGGCCCGGCGGGACTCAGTCCTCTTCGGCCAGGATCAGGTACAGCTTCTTCTTCGTCTCGGCCAGCACCGCGAGGCCCTTGGTCCGCTGCTCCTCGGTGCCGGTCATCATGACCTGCCGCACCGCGTGGTCCACCGCCGCGAGCGCGGCGCCGACCTCCTGCACGGCCTCCCAGTCGTCCCGGCGACCGGCCTCGTCCCAGGGGGACGCCCCGGCCTGCTCGGCCTCGGCCAGCCCCTGCTCGGTCAGTTCGAACAGCTTCTTGCCGGACTCCTCGTTGGCCTTGACCAGCCCCTCCTCCTCCAGCAACTGGAGCGTCGGGTAGACCGACCCCGGGCTGGGCCGCCAGACCCCGCCGGTGCGCTCACCGATCTCGGTGATCATCTCGTAGCCGTGCATCGGCCGCTCCCGCAGCAGCGCCAGAAGCGAGGCCCGCACGTCACCGCGCCTGGCCCGCCCCCCGCGCCGCCCGCCCCCGTGCCCGCGCGGACCGTGCCCGCCGAACCCGCGGCCGCGCGGCCCGAACCCCGGCCCGAACGGCGGCATCGGCCGCCCCGGCGCCCCGAACGGCCCGAACGCCGCCCGCACCTCGAACTCGTCGACCCCCTCGCCGGGCACCCCGGCCCGCCCCGGACGCCCCGGGCCCTCGGCCCAGCGACGCCGACCTTCTCCACCAGAACGCTTGTCGTACCGCATGACGCACACCTGTCTCTCAGTGAACGGATGCTCCGCTCATCGAAGCATCTCGATAACTCGACGATATATCGCCAACTATCGAACGACAAGCCCCGCCTCGACGAAGCCGCTGTCCCGTGACGACGAAGAGGGATCAATTGGTCCTCGAAGACGGACCGATGGCATTTCATGTCGGTGAAGTGGGACCGAGAGCGGCTCCGGACCGCTTGACCGGTCGCCGTGACCGCCGTTACCGCGTCCGCAGGTTCAGGACGAGGTCGCGCGGCAGACCGTGGGTGTCGTGGAGGTAGCGGAAGTCCTCCTCACTCAGCGGGCCGCTCCGGAACCGGGGGCGGGCCAGGATCTGACGGCCGCGCTCCAGGAGCCGACCGAACCGGCGCTCCTCCTCCAGCAGGACCCGGCGGACGAGGTCCGGCTCCTCGTCCTGGCGGAAGCGGTCCAGGGTGTGCCGGACCAGCTCGTCCGGCAGGTCACCGAGACTGCGCGAGGGATCGTCCTGCCACAGCACGGTGAGCGCCCGACGGACCAGGCGGCGCAGCACGTAGCCCCGCCCGGAGTTGCCCGGGCGGACCCCGTCGCCGATCACCACGACGGCCGAGCGCAGGTGGTCGCAGACCACCCGCAGCGACGGGCCGTCCAGGTGCCACAGGGGCGGTACGGTCCGGCGCCAGGGGTCGAAGACGTCGCACTCGAAGACCGATCGCTTCCCCTGCAGCAGCATGGCCAGCCGTTCCAGGCCGAGCCCGGTGTCGACGTTGCGCTGGGGGAGCGGCTGGAGTGAACCGTCGTCGAGGCGCCGGTAGCGCATCATCACCTGGTTCCACACCTCGACCCAGCGGTCGTCACCGGTCGGCGTCGACTCCGGCGGGGTGTCGCCGGTCCACAGGAAGATCTCCGAGTCGGGGCCGCACGGGCCGGTCGGCCCGTTGGACCACCAGTTGTCCTCGACGGTGAGTTCGACCGGCAGGCCGCGCTCCTGCCACAGGTCGAGCGAGGCGGTGTCCGGGCCGGTCTGCTCGTCGCCGCCGAAGACCGTGACGTGGAGCAGACCCGGGTCGATGCCGAACCCCTCGGTGAGCAGCCCGTAGCCCCAGTCGAGGCTCTGCGGGCCCTCGTAGTCGCCGAGCGACCAGGTGCCGAGCATCTCGAAGACGGTCAGGTGGGTGGAGTCGCCGACCTCCTCGAGATCGGTGGTGCGCAGACAGCGCTGTACGTTGACCAGCCGCCGGCCGAGCGGGTGCGGGCGGCCCTCCAGGTACGGGGTGAGCGGGTGCATGCCGGAGGTGGTGAACAGCACCGGGTCGTCCTCGGGCGGCAGCAGGGTCGAGCCGTCGATGCGGTGGTGGCCGCGCTCCTCGAAGTACTCGACGAACGTGCGGACGATTCTGTCGGTGTTCATGGTGTGGCTCCTTGCCTGGCTGGCGGGGAGGCACCGGACGACGAGTCCGCAGGATCATCGGCGAACGGGGGCGAGAACGCCACGGCGGCACCGGCGGACCGTTTCCGGTGGCCGATGGGACGTGGGAGGTACGTCAGGCGGCGGCAACCGGCGAGCTGGTCGCTCGCGCGGCGGCGGTGATGGTTCGGCCGGTGACGTTCATGGCGCCGAGGCTAACGCGGCCGCCGCCGCGTGGCACACGATTTTCCGCTCGGACGTCCCGGCGGAACCCGCCGACCGACGCCCAGGACGGACGGCCTCGGCGCGCCCCGCGCCGACGGACTCGCCCAGCTCATCCGGCCTGGGCGGACCACCTTCGCCGTCACGAACTGCTGTCGGTCCAACTTCGATGACCGCTGGTCCGACTTCGCCGTCACAGGTCAGCCGCCCGCGTCCCGCTCCTGCCCGACCCCGGCGCTCCGGTCGCGGCGCTCCGGCTCCGGCTCCGGCTCCGGCTCCGGCGCTCTGGTCGCGGCGCCCGGGCCGGGCGACAATCCGGAGGAGGATTCCGCAGGAGGGGGCAGCGTGCCGGCCGAACCGCAGGAGTGGGTGGACGCCACCGCCGCCGCGCTGGGCGCCGTGCTGGGGGAGGCGGTGGACGGCGGGCAGTTCCCGGGCGGGGTGCTGGTGGTCGGGCAGGTCGGGGCCGGGCGGGCGGTGGCGGCCCGCGGGGTGGTCGCCCCCGAGTGCGGCGACGCCCGCCCCGACGAGCACACCCGCTACGACCTGGCCTCGCTCACCAAGGTGCTCGCCACCTGGCCGCTGGTCGGCGCCGCCGTCCGCGCCGGGCGCCTCGACCTGGACGCCCCGCTGCGCGCCGTCTTCCCGCGACTCCCCTCCCCCGGCCGCGAGTTGACCGTCAGCCAGCTGCTGAGCCACACCGCGGGCCTGCTCCCGCAGACCGGCCTGGCCCGCTACCAGCACACCGGGCGGCCGCTGGCCGAGCACCTGTGCGCCGAACCCCTGGTCTCCGCCCCCGGCGCGCACCACCGGTACGTCGACCGCGGGTTCGTCCTGCTCGGCCTGCTGCTGCCCGAGCTGCTGGGCCGCCCGCTGCCCGAACTGGCCGACGAGCTCTGGCGCGGGCTCGGCCTGACCGCCACCGCGTACGGCCCGCTGCCGCGCGACCCCCGGCTGGCCCCGACCGAGCAGCGGCTGCGCGGCGCGCCCCGGACCTGGGGCATCCCGCACGACCCGAGCGCGGCCCTGCTGGGCGGGGTGGCTGGGCACGCCGGGGTGTTCTCCACCGCCGCCGACCTGGCCGTCTTCGCCGAGCACCTGCTCGGGGCGGACGGCCCGCTGCCCGAGTGGTTCGCGCTGAGCCGCCGCCCGCGCACCCCGGTCGAGCCGGGCCTGCACCGCGGCCTGGCCTGGATCGTCACCGCGGACGGCTCGGTCGCCTACCACCACGGGTTCACCGGCACCAGCCTCTACCTGGCCCCGCGCACCCGCCGCTACGTGGCGCTGTGCAGCAACGCCGTCTACCACGGCTGGGACCGCGCCCGGCTGGCCGCGCTGCGCGCCCTCGCCCTGCGCGTCCTGCTGCCCGGGACCGCGGACTGACGCGGTGTCGGCGCCGCGCGTCCCGGCGGCCGCCGGTCGGTCCGGCGCGCACCTCCCCGCGGCGGCGGCCCGGGCGCCGTGGGAGCGGCGCTGTGACCGGTGAACACAGCGGCGCGGCTCGGGGCGACCCGGTGCCGGACGGCCCGGCGGGGGCGGCGGCGGGGGCGGCGGCAGGGCCGCGGCGTTCACCCGTACGGAGTCGCCCGAATGCCCGGAGGCCGCCGGTGCCGGAGGGTCGGGGACAAGACCTGCTTCGGCCTAGGAGGTTCCATGAGCTCGTCTGTCGGTCCGACCGCAACCCCGCCGCCCGCGGGCGCCACCCACCGGCCTCCCAACAGGGGCTGGGTCTCCGGGATGGTGCTGTTCGCCGGTGTGATCATGCTGGTGGGCGGCATCCTGGAGGTGTTCCGCGGCATCATGGCGATCGCCGAGGACGACGTCTTCGTCACCACGCCCCGGTACGTCTTCAGGTTCGACCTGACCTCCTGGGGCTGGATCCACCTGGTGATCGGCGTGCTGATCGCCCTGGTCGGCTTCTTCGTGATCAAGGGGGCGGCCTGGGCCCGGATCGCCGGTATCTTCCTGGTCTCGCTCGGCCTGATCGGCAACTTCCTGGATCTGCCGTACTACCCGCTGTGGTCCATGGTCATCATCGCGCTGGACGTGTTCGTGATCTGGGCGCTGGCCGTCTACCGGGAGGACTGAGCCGGGCGGACGCCAAGGGGCCCCGTGGCCCGCTCCGGCTCGGAGCGGGCCACGGGGCTCTGCGCCGGGCCGTGGGGGCGGCCGACGGCGTCACCCTCGGCAGGTCACTTGTCGAGGGCCGCGACACCGGCTTGGGCGAACTGCTCGTCCTGGTCGGCGCTGGGGGCGCCGGCCACGCCGACGGCCGCGATCGGGGCGCCCTTGACCTGGACCGGGGCGCCGCCGCCCAGGAACAGGGTGCCGGGGATGTCCTTCAGGTTCGGGGCCTGGGCCAGGCGCTTGACCAGCTCGGAGGTCGGCGCGTTCCAGGACACCGCGGTGTAGGCCTTGCGCTCGGCCGACTCGAAGGACTGCGGGCCGGCGCCGTCGCCGCGCAGCTCGACGATCACGTTGCCGTTGCGGTCGACGACGGCGACGGAGATCTTCTGGCCGGCCTTGGCGGCGGCGTCCAGGCTGGCCTGGGCGGCCTTGGTGGCGGCCTCGACCGTCAGGTGGGTGGACTGGAAGGTGTTCTTGTTCTGGACGTCGGAGGTGACCGCGGTGGCGGGGGCCGCGTTCGGGGTCTCGGCGCTGGCGGTGACGGCGCCGACCACGCTGGCTCCGACCGCGGCGACCGCGACGGCACCGGTGACGACGCGGGTGCGGGTGCTCAGCTTCTTCATTTTCGGCTCCTGCTTCTGTCTTCTGTCTTCGGGGACCGGGTCTCGGTCCGGCGCCGGATCCCTGTGCTCCCCGGCCTCGCCCTCCATGTTTCGCCCCGGCACCCCCTCCCCGGATCGGCGAACCGGCTCGCTCCGCGGAGCATGATGGAGGACATCCGTGTCAACCGATCGGTGGATGTGCGGGCCGCCGTCCCGGTCCACCATGCGAAGGGAGCACGGAGGAACGGAGGAGCCCGCCATGGTGCGTCCACCCCTGTCCCGGGCCGCGGACCCGGACGCGGGCTGGCTGACCGTCGTGATGCGGCTGGCCTTCCTGCTGCTGCTCGGCACCTCGCTGACCAGGTACCTGACGCACCACCTGGCCAGCCCGCTGACGCCGTGGGTGGTGGGGCTGAGCCTGGCGCTGGCCGTCGGCCACCTGTCGGGACTGTCCGAGCGGCGGCAGGCCTGGCTGGCGGCGGTGCTGGCGAGCTGGGCGGTGCTGGTGCTGATGGCGCCCAGCTTCGCCTGGTGCGCCGTCCCGCTGGTGTACACGGTGCTCCGGGCGCTGCCGCCGCGCGCCGCGATCCCGCTGGTCACGGCGCTGACGGTGCTGGTGGTGGTCTCCGAGCTGCGGCTGCCGGGCGGCTTCGACCCGACGATGCTGCTGCTGCCCCCGGCGGTCGCCGCGCTCGCCACCGCGGTGTTCCTGTACATGCAGCGGCAGGGCGCCCGGCAGCGCAAGCTGATCGTCGACCTGGTCCGCACCCGGCGGGAGCTGGCCGCGGTCGAGCGCCGCCAGGGCGCCCTCGCCGAGCGGGAGCGGCTGTCCGTCGAGATCCACGACACCCTCGCCCAGGGCCTGTCCAGCCAGCAGATGCTGCTCCAGGCCGCGGAGCGGACGTGGCGGCAGGATCCGGCGGCCGCCCTCGGCCACGTCCGGACGGCCGCCGCGATCGCCGCGCGGAACCTCGCGGAGGCCCGCCGCTTCGTCCACGACCTCGCCCCGGCCGACCTCGCGGAGCGGGGCACCCTGGAGGCCGCCCTGCAGGCCCTGGCCGACCGGGAGGCCGCCGAGAGCGGCCTGGCCGTCCGCTTCCACCTGGACGGGCAGCCCGCCCCGATGCCCGCCGCCGCCCAGTCCGCCCTGCTGCGGATCGCCCAGGGCGCGCTGGCGAACACCAGGGAGCACGCCGGGGCCGCGCACGCCTCGATCACCCTCTCCTACCTGGGCGACCAGGCCGTGCTGGACGTCGCGGACGACGGCCGCGGCTTCGCCCCCGCCCTGGTCGGCCGGCTCGGGCGCGACGAGCGCACCGACTGGGCGGCCGGCGGCAGCCGGGGCCACGGCCTGCCCGCGATGCGGGCCCGGCTGCGCCAGCTCGGCGGCACGCTCACCGTCGAGTCCGCCCCGGGCGAGGGCACCGTGGTCTCCGCGGCCATCCCGCTGGCGGGCCGGTGAACCGCGGGGCGGCGCGCCGCCGGTCGGTGCACCCCGGGGCGGCGCGCCGCCGGTCCCGTCCGGACGCCGGCGGCGCCGGTAGCGTCGGCCGACGGCGGCGACACGAGAGGAGCGGTTCATGAACGACACCGTCCGGCTGGTCATCTGCGACGACCACGCCATGGTCCGGGCCGGGCTGCTGGCCCTGCTGTCCAGCGACCCGGCGGTCGAGGTGGTCGGCGAGGCCAGCACCGGGGAGGAGGCCGTCTCGCTGGCCGCCGCCCTGCGGCCGGATGTGGTCCTGATGGACCTCCAGCTCGGCGAGGGCATCGACGGGGTGGAGGCCACCCGGCGGATCCTCGCCGGACCGGGCGCGAGCCACGTCCTGGTGCTGACCACCTTCGACACCGACACCGACATCAGCCGGGCGATCAACGCGGGCGCGACCGGCTACCTGCTGAAGGCCGAGAAGCCGGAGGAGCTGTTCGCCGCCATCCGCGCCGCCGCGGCGGGCCGCCCCGCGCTGTCCCCGCCGGTCGCGTCCCGGGTGATGGCCCAGATGCGCTCCCCGCTCCCCCAACTCACCGACCGCGAACAGGACATCCTCGACCAGCTCGGCCAGGGCCTGGGCAACAAGGAGATCGCCCGGGCCCTGTTCATCAGCGAGGCCACGGTGAAGACCCACCTCGGCCGGATCTACGCCAAGCTCGGCGTGGACACCCGCTCCGGGGCGGTCGCCATCGCCAAGGAGCGCCGCCTGCTGCGCTGAAACCCCGTCCGGCCCCGCCCCTTGACGACCGAACAGCTTCGGACACCGCCTGCACCGGCCCAACGGACGTGGTGCGTACCGGACCTGACGAACGATCGGTTCCCGGGAGGTGCAGAAGGGGCGGAAGTGGGGTAGCCACACGGGGCCCGCCCTTTCTGACGCGAACGCGTAAGAAAGGCGCCACCCGCCGCTCACCCCACCCTCGCCGGCCCGTCGTCCGGGCGCGACACGGTTTGGCCGGAACCGACGTCACGAAAGGCGGACGCGCACCATGCCGACCGCACCACCCCCGGCGGCGCGCCCGCGCCGCCTCGGGGAGCACGGGCTCGCCTGGGCCTTCCTGCTGCCCTCCGTCGTCGTCCTCGTCCTGTTCGTCGCCTATCCGCTCGGGCGCACCCTCTACCTCAGCGCGCACGCCAACGACCTGTTCGGCGCGCCCTCGCGGTACGTCGGCTGGAAGCACTACGCCGACCTGCTGGCCTCCGCCGAGTTCCGCGACACCCTGCTCACCACCGCGCTGTTCGTGCTGCTCACCGTCGTCCCCGGGGTGCTCGGCGCGCTGGTGCTGGTGCTGCTGCTGGAGAACCGGATCCGCGGCGTCCGGCTGCTGCGCTCGGCCTTCGCGCTGCCGTTCGCCTTCTCGGTGGCCAGCGCCTCGGTGGTCTTCTCGGTCTTCTACAACCCCGCCAGCGGGGTGCTCAACGGCCTGCTCTCCCAGCTCCACCTGGGCCCGGTCGGCTGGCTCACCGACTCCCGGTACGCGCTGCTGTCGGTCGCCGCGGCCACGGTCTGGATGAACCTCGGCTACAACGTGCTGGTGCTGTCCGCGGGCATCGGCTCGATCCCCGACGAGATCACCGAGGCCGCCCGGCTGGACGGCGCCTCGGGGCTGCGGCTGGCCCGCTCGGTGACGGTGCCGCTGCTGGGCCCCAGCCTGTTCTTCCTGGTCGTGGTCTCCACCGTGAACGCGCTGCAGAGCTTCGGCCAGATCCACGTCCTCACCCGGGGCGGCCCGGACGGCGCCACCCGCACCCTGGTCTACTCCGTCTACCAGAAGGCGTTCGCCTACGGCTCCAGCGACTTCGGCACCGCCAGCGCCCAGGCCGTGGTGCTGCTGGTCGTCGTCCTGGCGTGCACCGCCCTCCAGTTCGGCGTCCTGGAACGGAAGGTGCACTACGCGTGACCGCCACCCTCACCGGCACCGCCGCGCCCGCCCCGGCCCGTCCCGCCCGTCGGCGCCGCCGCCACCCGCGCGCGCTGCTGGGCAGGTCGCTCGTCCACCTGCTCCTGCTCGCGGCCGTGCTGACGGTGCTGTTCCCCGTCTACTACGTGTTCGCCGGCGCGTTCATGCGCCCCGACGAGATCGCCTCCTACCCGCCCGCCCTGGTCCCGCACGCGCTCACCGGGCGGAACTTCTCCGGCGCCGTGCACGCGGTGCCGCTGGCCCGCCAGTACGCCAACTCGGTGCTGGTGGCGGGCACGGTCACCGTGGCGCAACTGCTCACCTCGGTGCTGGCCGCGTACGCCTTCGTCTTCCTGCCGGTGCGGGCCCGCCGGGTGGTGTTCGGCGCGTTCCTGGCCACCCTGATGGTGCCGTGGGAGGCAGTGGTCATCCCCAACTACCTGACGCTGTCCGGCTGGGGGCTGGGCAACACCTACTTCGGGCTGGTGCTGCCGTTCCTGGCCTCCGCCTTCGGGACGTTCCTGCTGCGGCAGTCGTTCCGGCAGTTCCCGGCCGAACTGCGGGACGCCGCCCGGATCGACGGGGCCGGGCACTGGCGGTTCCTGTGGCGGATCCTGGTGCCGCTGAGCCGCCCGACGCTGGCCGCGCTCGCCGTGTACGTGTTCCTGTCCGCCTGGAACCAGTACTTCTGGCCGCTGATCATCACCCGCACCGCCGAGATGCAGACCCTGCAGATCGGCCTGTCCACGCTGCGCGACTCCGAGATGGCCGACCCCGGTCTGATCCTGGCCGGGGTGGTGCTGTCGCTGCTGCCCACGCTGGCGCTGGTGCTGTTCGGCCAGCGCTTCCTCGTCCGCGGCCTGACCACCGGCGCCGTGCGCTGACCTCCTCCGCTCCCCGCTCGACTCTCCGGCACCCACCCTCGTAGCAGCTCGTAGAAGAGAGAAGACCCGTGAAGAAGAGTGCCCGCGCGCTCGCCGCCCTGCTGGTGTCCGGCCTGGCCCTGACGGCCTGCACTTCCGGCGGCTCCGGCTCCGGCGGCTCCGGCTCCGGCGACGCCGCCGCGCCCGCCGCCTCCGCCCTCGACCAGGCGTCCGGGGTGACCACCGTCGAGTTCTGGCACTCGATGACGGGCAAGAACGCCGAGGCGCTGACCGCCCTGGTCACCGAGTTCAACGCCGCGCACCAGGGGAAGATCGAGGTCAAGCCGGTCTTCCAGGGCTCGTACGACGACCTGGTCGCCAAGTACAAGGCGTCCGTGCAGCAGAAGGCCACCCCGGCGCTGGTGCAGGTCTACGACATCGGCACCCGCTTCATGATCGACTCCAGGCAGACCGTCCCCGCCCAGGCCTTCGCCGACCGGGACGGCTACCCGCTGGACGACCTGCAGCCCAACATCCGCAACTACTACTCGATCGACGGCAAGCTCGCCTCGATGCCGTTCAACTCCTCGGTGCCGCTGCTCTACCTGAACACCGACGCCTTCACCGAGGCCGGGCTGGACCCGGCGAAGCCGCCCACCACCCTGGCCGAACTCGGCGACCTCGCCAGGAAGCTCACCAAGAAGGACGGCGGCGGACAGACCGTCCGGTACGGCTTCGGCGCCGCCGTCTACGGCTGGTTCGTCGAGGAACTGCTCGCCGAGTCCGGCTCGCTCTACTGCGACCAGGGCAACGGCCGCAGCGGGAAGGCCGCCAAGGTCTCCTTCGACACCGCCAAGGGCGCCGAGATCGTCCAGTGGTGGGCCGACCTGGTCAAGGGCGGTTACGCGGCCAACACCGGCCGCCAGACCACCGACGCCCAGGCCGCCTTCAAGGCCGGCACGGTCGCCATGCACCTGGAGTCCACCGGCGTGCTGCGCGGCTACACCGAGGCCGCCAAGTTCACCGTCGGCACCGCCCCGTTCCCCAGGACCGCCGCCGACGACCGGGGCGGCCCGGTCATCGGCGGCGCCTCCCTGTGGATCTCCGGCCCCGGCCACTCCGCCGCCCAGCAGCGCGCCGCCTGGGAGTTCGAGAAGTTCCTCACCGCCCCCGCCCAGCAGGCCGCCTGGCACACCGGCACCGGCTACTTCCCCGTCAACACCAAGGCCCTGGACGTCGCCGCCGACCAGCAGTGGGTCGCCAAGTACCCCCAGTTCAGGACCGCCATCGACCAGATGGCCGCCACCAAGCCCACCCCCGCCACCGCGGGCTGCCTGCTCGGCGTCATGCCCCAGGCCCGCAAGGGCGTGGAGACCGCGATCGAACAGACCGTCTCCGGCTCCAAGACCGCCCAGCAGGCCCTGTCCGACGCCGCGAAGGAACTCCAGCCCGCCATCGACGACTACAACAACGCCGTCGGCTGACCCCCTCCGCCCGTCCCGGTCCGCACGCCGAAGGGCCCGGCCGCGCTGCTGCGCGGCCGGGCCCCTGAGCCGGAGGCGGCGGACGAGTCGGCCTGTACGCCGGGTTCTGTCTCCCGGGCCGCTCGCGCGGGCCGGGGAGGCGGCCATCCATCTAGGGCTGCCGTTGCCGACAGCCTCGTGCGGTCTACCCGCGAGCTCGGGCGAGCAGCCCTCGAACACCCGCGCACGGTGCCCGGGGGCACCGATCTTGACCTTGCTCCGAGTGGGGTTTACCGAGCCGGCCGAGTCACCTCGGTCGCTGGTGGTCTCTTACACCACCGTTTCACCCTTACCTGCCGCCGGAGCGGCAGGCGGTCTGCTTTCTGTGGCACTGTCCCGCGGGTCACCCCGGGTGGGCGTTACCCACCACCCTGCTCTGTGGAGCCCGGACGTTCCTCGGCGGGCCCCGTAGGGACCCGACGCGACCGCCCGGCCGGCTCGTCCGCCGTACTGGCCATCGTAGCCGCTCCACGGCGCGCCCCCGCACCGCGGGGCGCGCGGGCCCCGCGGCGGGACGGTCGGCGGGCGCGCCCGGCGGAACCGGTCAGTGCGCGCGCCCGGCGGTGTCCTTCCGCGGGGCGGTCGCGGGCCGGTCGAGGCGGGCGGCGACCCGGGCGGCGGTGGCGGCCGCCCAGGGGGTGGTGGTGAGCAGGCCCAGCAGCAGGACGGTCAGGCCGAGGCCGGTGACGATCCACCAGCCCGCGTGGGTGGCGGGGGTGAAGCCGCCCGCCGAGGCGACCGCGCTGGTGACCACGGTGCCGATCACGGCGACGCCGAGCGACTGGCCGACCTGGCGGCTGGTGGAGGCGACCGCGGCGGCCACCCCGGCCTGGGCCAGCGGCATCCCGGAGACCGCGGAGTTGGTGATCGGGGCGTTGACCAGGCCGAAGCCGACGCCGAACAGGGCGTACGCGGGCAGCAGCAGGAGCGCGGAGGAGTCCTCGGTGAGCCGGGTCAGCAGCAGTCCGCTGGCGGCGATCGCCGCCCCGGCCACCAGCAGCGGCAGGCGCGGGCCGCGTCCGGCCACGATCCGGCCGGAGAGCGGGGCGGCGACCAGGGTGAGCCCGGCCGTCGGGAGCGTCCACAGGCCCGCCACCACCGGGCTGTAGTGGCGGACGTCCTGCAGGTAGAGGGTGTTGAGGAAGAGGAAGCCGCCGAGCGCCGCGAACGCGCACACCGCGGTGACGGTGGCGCCGGTGAACGGGGCGCTGCGGAAGAACCGGGGGTCGACCAGCGGGTCGGCGACCCGGCGCTCCCAGAGCGGGAAGGCGACCAGCGCGCCGACGGCCAGCGCGGCCAGCGCGAGGATGCCGGGCGAGGTCCAACCGCGGCCGGGGCCCTCGATGATCGCGGCGGTGCCGCAGCCCAGCAGCACCACCATCAGCAGCTGCCCGACCGGGTCGAGGCGGCGGGCCCGGGGCGCCCGGGACTCCGGCACGTGGCGGAAGGTCAGCAGGCAGGCGAGCAGCCCGACCGGCACGTTGATCAGGAAGATCGACGGCCAGCCCGCGGTGTCCACCAGGAAGCCGCCGATCAGCGGGCCCAGCGCCATGCTGACGCCGATCACGCCGCCCCAGACGCCGATCGCCCGGGCCCGTTCCGCGGGGTCGGTGAAGGTGTTGGTGATGATCGACATCGCCACCGGGTTCATCATCGACCCGCCGACCGCCTGCACCGCCCGGAAGCCGATCAGCCAGCCGAGCCCGGGCGCGAGGCTGCACAGCAGCGAGCCGAGCACGAACAGCACCAGCCCGGTCATGAACACCCGCTTGCGGCCGATCCGGTCGGCCACCGAGCCGGAGAGCATCAGCAGCGAGGCCAGCACCAGCGTGTAGGCGTCGATCACCCACTGCAGGCCGGAGGCGGGGGCGTCCAGGTCCTTCTGGATCGCGGGCAGGGCGATGTTCACGACGGTGTTGTCCAGGCCGACGATGAACAGGCTGAGGCAGCAGATGGCCAGGATCAGCAGCCTGTGACGACGGTCCGGCACGGTGATCGGTCGGCTCATCGTCCGATCATCCCACCAGCTCATGAACGCTTCCTGGGACCGGCGGACCGGCGAACTGGCGGGCCGGCCGGGCCAGTGGACCGGCCCCGGTGCTCCCCGCGGCTATCCGTCCGCCGCCAGCGCGAAGCGGACGGTGCGGCTGGCCGGATCGGCCAGGGTCAGCCGGACGGTCACCCGGTGCCCCAGCGGCAGCCGCCCGGACGCGTCGCACTTGGCGACCACCGCCGGATCGCGCAGCTGCACCGTCCCGACGGTGGGGCGGCGCTCGTCCACGTCCACCACCACCGCCTCGAACTCCTCCCCCTCCCGCCCGCGCAGCAGCTCCGTCTCCACCAGGTCCACGCAGGCCCGCTCCACCTCGTGCGCCCGCCGGTCACCGGACTCCATCAGCCCCGGCACCAGCGGCAGCGCGTCGCGCACCCAGCCCGGCACCTCGGTGCCGCCCGCCACCGCCGCACAGACCTCCAGCGCGTACCGGTCGCCGAGCCGGCGCAGCGGCGCCGTGCAGTGCGCGTACGGGGCGGCCAGCGCCGCGTGCACCGGGTCGGCGGGCGGGGCGGTGCCGCGGGCGGTGTCGAAGGCGCGGTAGCCCGCGCCGCGCAGCAGGCCGGTGCACTCGTTGAGGAAGGCCGCGTCGGCGGTGCGGTTCGGGTCCAGCGAACGGATCAGCGCCGGGTAGGGCAGGCCCTCCGGCCAGTCCACGCCGAGCGCGGCGGCGGTGCGGCGCAGCCGGGCGTACGCGGACTCCGGGGCCGCGGGCAGGGTGCGCAGCAGGCCGATCCCGGCGTCCAGCATCAGCTCGGCGGCGGCCGTGCCGGTGAGCAGCGAGACCTGCGCGTTCCAGCCCTCGGCGGGCAGCGGCGCCCGGTAGCCGAGCCGGTAGCCGCCGTCCTCGGCCGTCACCTCCTGCTCGGGGACGGGCAGGCTGACGCCGCCGCGCCGCTGCTCCTGCGCCTCGCGCAGGGCGCCGATCTCGGCGAGCAGGCCGAGCTGCCCGTCGGCGGTGCCCGCGTCGATCCGGGCCTGGACGCCCGCGTAGTCGAGCCGGCGGCGGGAGCGGACCCGGGCCCGGCGCAGGTCCGCCAGGACGAGGGCGCCGTCCGCGTCCAGGTCGAGCTGCCAGAGCAGGGCGGGCCGCAGCTCGCCGGGCAGCAGGCTGGCCGCGCCCTCGGACAGCCGGGCCGGGTGCAGCGGCACGTTCCCGTCCGGGAAGTACAGCGTCTGCACCCGGTGCCCGGCCTCGGTGTCGATCGCCCCGCCCGGGATGACGTACGCGCCGACGTCGGCGATCGCGTAGTGCACCCGGTAGCCGGTGCCGCGCCGGGACAGCTGCATCGCCTGGTCCAGGTCCCGGGAGCCCGGCGGGTCGAGGGTGAACAGGTCCAGGTCGGTGGCGTCGAACTCCGGCAGCCGGGGCAGCGCGGCCGCCCGGTCGGCCTCCGCGAGCACCTCCGGCGACCAGTCGGTGCGGATCTCCAGACGGGTCCTGAGGTCGGCGAGCTCGGTGTTGATCCTGGCGGTCTGGGCGGCCCGGACGCTGAGGTGTCGGCGCGGCATGGTCGCAGCGTAAGCGGCGGTAGCGTGGAAGGCGCGCTGAAACAGCCGCGAAGGCGGTTGTGGCGCACGGGGATTGGCCTTCGGGAGGGGTGGGGAGCACGTGACGGTGCGGACGGGGACGGGTTCGGGTTCGGGGCAGTCGGCCTGCGACGGGTGCGGGTGCGGGTGCGGGGACGTGGGGGCGGGCGCGGCGGCGGACGTGGGGGCGGGCGCGGGCCCGGGCGCGGCGGCGGGCGCGGGGGCGACGGCGGCCGGGCGCGGGGTGCGGCGCACCGCGGTGGCCGTGGCGGGCACGCTCGCGGCGGTCGGCGGGCTGCACGCGCTGTGGGCGCGCACGCCGTGGCCGTGCCGCAGCCGCGCCGAGTTCGCCGACCTGGTGGTCGGCACCACCCCCGAGCAACTGCCCTCCGCCGCGGCCTGCCTGGGGGTGGCGGGACTGCTCGGCACCGGCGCCTACCTGGTCGCCGCCCGCGGCGGGGCCCTCCCCGCCACCGGCCCCCGCTGGCTCCGGACGGCGGGCACCGCCGGGGTGGCGACCGTCCTGCTGGCCCGCGGCCTGGCCGGCCCCCGGCTCCTCACCGACCGCAGCCCCCGCTTCGTCCGCCTCGACCGCCGTCTCTACGCGCCGCTCTGCACCGCCCTGGGCGCCGGCGCAGCGGTGGTCGCCGCCCGCGGCCGGTAGCGGCCAACGCCCGGCCCCAGAACGGCGCAGGGCCCGCACGGACAGCGGTAGGGGCCCCGCTCCTCCGTCCCGAGCCTCCGTTCTCCCGTCCCGAACCTCCGCTCCCCCACCCGGGGCCCGGGGATTCGGGGTGTGGGCGGGCGGGTCGTTAGGGTGGTCGGGTTCGGGTGCTACAGGTTGTTGAAGGGGTGTCGCCGTGCTGGTTCTGCTGCCGCCGTCGGAGGGGAAGGCCGCGCCGGAGGCGGGTGCACCGGTGGAGTTGGCGGAGCTGTCGCTGCCGGGGCTGACCGGGGCCCGGCGGCGGGTGCTGGAGGCGCTGGTGGAACTGTGCGCCGGGGACGGGGACCGGGCGGCGGAGGTGCTGGGGCTGAGCAAGGGGCTGCGCGGGGAGGTCGACAAGAACGCCGGACTGCTGACGGCGGGGGCCCGCCCGGCGGGTGAGGTGTACACCGGGGTGCTGTTCGACAACCTGGGCCTGGCCAAGCTGGACGAGGCCGCCTACGCCCGGGCCGAGCGTTCGCTGCTGGTCTTCTCCGGCCTGTGGGGCGCGGTGCGGATCGGCGACCGGATCCCGTCCTACCGCTGCTCGATGGGTGTGAAGCTGCCGCCGCTGGGGGCCCTGGGCCCGTACTGGCGGGGCGAGTTGGACGCGGTGCTGCCGGAGGCCGCGGACGGCGGGCTGGTGCTGGACCTGCGCAGTTCGGCCTACGCGGCGGCGTGGAAGCCCGCGGGCCCGGTCGCGGGCCGGACGGTGACGGTGCGGGTGCTGCAGGAGCGCGAGGTGGACGGGGTGCTGAAGCGCTCGGTGGTCTCGCACTTCAACAAGGCGACCAAGGGCCGCCTGGTGCGCGACCTGCTCGCGGCGGGCGCGGAGCCGACCGACCCCGGCGAACTGGTCGACGCCATGGAGCAGTTGGGCCACCGGGTGGAGGTCTCGGCGCGCGGCACCGAGCGCAAGCCGTGGCAGCTGGACGTGGTGGTGACCGACGTCCACTGATCAGCCCGGCGGGCATCGGTCACCCGCCGGGCATCGGCCACCCGCCGGGCATCGGTCACCCGGCGAGACTCGGCCGTTCGACGATCATCGGACGCCCGACGAACGTCAATTGCTTGACGTCCGCCAACTGACTGACGTCCGCCGCCCGGCAACCCTCAACGCAGGTGCGAGGTGTCGTTGAGCAGCCGCAGCGAGGCGTTGCCGTCGCGGTAGTACTGGACGGCGCAGAGCGAGGCCGCGGACAGTTCCATCCGGTGCACCGCGTCCGGCGGGGCGCCCAGGGCCAGCCGGACCAGGGTCTTGATCGGGCTGACGTGCGAGACCACCAGCACGGTCTGTCCGGCGTACCGGGCGATGATCCGGTCGCGGGCCTGGGCGACCCGCTGGGCCAGGGTGGTGAGGGACTCGGCGCTGCCGGTGGGCTTGGCCTTGGCGGAGCCCAGCCAGGTGGTGAGGTCGTCGGGGTGGCGTTCCATCACCTCGGCGAAGGTGAGGCCCTCCCAGGCCCCGAAGTCGAGTTCGCGCAGGCCCTCCTCGATCCGCACCTCCAGGCCGAGCAGCCGGGCGGTGGCCTCCGCGGTCTGCCGGGTGCGCAGCATCGGGGAGGCGACCACGGCCTGCACGGTGCCGCGGGCGGCCAGCGCCTCGGCGGCGCGTTCGGCCTGCCAGCGGCCCTTCTCGGAGAGGCCGGGGTCGCTGCCGGTGCTGCCGGAGAAGCGCTTGTACGGGGTGAGCGGGGTCTCGCCGTGGCGCAGCAGCACCAGGGTGGTGGGGGTGCCGAGGTCGGCGGGCCCGGCCCAGCCCGCCCGGGGGGCAGCCCCTGCGGTCCCGGCCGCCCCGGCAACCCCGGCCCCAGCAGCCCCGGCAGCCCCGCCGATCGCGACGCCCGCCGTGGGCAGCGGTTCGTCGGTGGCGGCGGCGGTGGAGACGACGGGCGCGACGGGCCGGGGGGCGGGCTCCCACTGGCGGCCCTGCCGCCCCGCGTCCATCGCCTCGTTGGCGAGCCGGTCGGCGTCCTTGTTGCGCTCGCGCGGGATCCAGTCGTACGTGACGTTCCCGGCGGGCAGGACGCCGCGGGCCTCGGCGGCCAGCGGCCGCATGTCGGGGTGCTTGACCTGCCAGCGCCCGGACATCTGCTCGACGACCAGCTTGGAGTCCATCCGGACCGCGACCCGGGCGTCCGGGTCGAGGTCGCGCGCGGCCCTCAGCCCGGCGATCAGGCCCCGGTACTCGGCGACGTTGTTGGTGGCGTGGCCGATGTACTCGGCGGCCTCGACCAGGATCTGCCCGGTGTCGGCGTCGCGGACCACCGCGCCGTAGCCGGCCGGCCCCGGGTTGCCCCGGGAGCCGCCGTCGGCCTCGACGACGTACTTGGCGCCCGCCACCGGATCAGACGCCCGACTCGCCGGTGCGGACCAGGATCCGGCCGCAGTTCTCGCAGCGCAGCACCTTGTCGGCGGGCTCGGCCTTGATCGCGTTGAACTCGGTGATCGAGAACTCGGTGCGGCAGCCCTCGCAGCGGCGCTGGTAGAGGCGGGCCGCGCCGGTGCCGCCCTGCTGCTCGCGCAGGCGCAGGTAGAGCTTCATCAGGTCGGCGGGGATGACGTTGGCGACGGCCTCGCGGTCGCGGCGGACCTTGTCGGCCTCGGCGTCGATCTCGGCGAACACCGCGTCGCGGCGGGCCTCGGCCTCGGCGACGACCACGGAGGAGTGCTCCAGGCGGGCGGTCAGCTCGGTGACCCGGGTCTGGGCGGACTCCAGGCGCTCCATCACCTCCAGGACGATGTCCTCCAGGTCGCCCTGGCGCTTGGCCAGCGAGGCGTTCTCGTGCTGGAGGTTCTCCAGGTCCTTGGGGGAGCTGACCGCGCCGGAGTCCATCCGCTGCTGGTTGCGGGCGGCCCGGGCGCGGACCTGCTCGACGTCGGCCTCGGCCTTGGCCTGCTCGCGGGTGGTGTCGCCGAGCTGGGCCTGGGCGGCGACGACCAGGTCCTTGAGGGCGGTGTGGTCGGCGGTGGCCTTGTCGATCTCGGCGTGCTCGGGCAGGGTGCGCCGCCGGTGGGCCAGCTGGTCGAGGCGGGAGTCGAGGGCCTGCAGGTCGAGCAGGCGGTTCTGGTCGGCGGGCGCGGCGTTCACGCGGCAGGGCTCCTGTTGAGTTGGTTCGGCGGGAGGTTTCAGGGGGCGTACGGCATCGGCGCGTGCGCCGTCCACGGGTCGGTGACCCGGGTGGAGACGCGGGTCTCCAGCGGCCAGCCGCGGCTCTCGGCGCGGCCGGTGAGCTCGCGGGCGGCGAGGGTGAGCCAGGGCCACTCGGTGGCCCAGTGCGCGGCGTCGACCAGGGCGACCGGGGCCGCCTCGGTGGCTTCGGAGGCCGGGTGGTGCCGCAGGTCGGCGGTGACGTACGCGTCGACGCCGGCCTTGCGGGCCTCGGCCAGGAAGGAGTCGCCGGAGCCGCCGCAGACCGCGACCCGGCGGACGGGCCGCTCCGGGTCGCCCGCGGCGCGGACGCCCGCGGCGGTGGCGGGCAGTCCGGCGGCGACCTGCGCCGCGAACGCGGCCAGCGTCATCGGCTGCGGGAGTTCGCCGATCCGGCCGCTGCCGCGGCGGCCCGCCGGGTCGGTCGGGTCGGCCACCAGCGGGCCGGTGACCTTCAGGCCGACGGCCTCGGCCAGGGCGTCCGAGACGCCGGGGTCGGCGTGGTCGGCGTTGGTGTGCGCGACGTGCAGGGCGATGTCGTGCTTGATCAGGGTGTGCACCACCCGGCCCTTGAAGCCGGTCGCGGCGACCGTGGTGGTGCCGCGCAGGTAGAGGGGGTGGTGGGTGACCAGCAGGTCGGCGCCCCACTCGACGGCCTCGTCCACCACGGTCCGCACCGGGTCGACGGCGAACAGCACCCGGCGCACCGGGGCCTCGGGGTCGCCGCAGACCAGGCCCACCGCGTCCCAGGACTCCGCCCACTGCGGGGGGTAGACCTCTTCGAGCACGGCGATGACGTCGGAGAGTTTCGGCACCTGTCGAGACTACCGCGTGCCACGGCCGGGCCCGGTCCCGCTCCCGGCGGGCGGACCGGGGCCGACCGTCGTACACGTGCACGTCAACCCGGCGGGGGGCGGCGGACGGGGGCTCCGACCGCCCTCCGACCGGCCCCGGGAGCGGGGGCGGCCGGTGGCCGCGCGGTGCGCCCTGGTCACACGCCCCGGGGCGAACGCATTCGAAAACGAAACCGGATCACCCTTACGGGTGAAGTGACCCGGCCGGTGTTGAGTCGCACCCTCCCCGAAAGTAACTTCTAGTCCTGCGAACGAGAGTTGCCTCGACAGGGGGGGTCGAAAAAGGCGACCGGCCGGAATTCCCGCGCAACGGCGCGTGGAATCCCACGGGGAGACCGTGGAATTCGGCGGGCGCCGCCGAGGCTCTCGTGACTTCCGCAGACCGTTCGGTCGAGTCCACCGCGAAGGGGTGTGAAGCAGATGGGGGCGGGCACACCGCTGCGCGGGGCAGGGGGGCCGGGTCCGGTCGACGACGAGCCGGGTGTGGACGGCACGTTGGTGGAGGTGGCGCGGGCGGCCGTGACCGGCAGCAGGGCCCGGGGAGGCGGCGGCGACTGGACGGTCGCGGTCGAGGGCTTCTGGTGCACGGTGCGGCCGTCCGGCCGCGAGCTCCCCGCCCGGGGCTGGAAGCTGCACGTCAGCGCGGCCTCCTCGGTGGCGGTCGAAGTGCTGTCCGCGGTCGCCGCGGCGGTCGCCGACGACCCGTGCGCGTTCAGATTCACCGCCGACCGGAAGAAACTCCACGGAATCAATTCCCGGAACAGCGCACGCGGATCGGCCGGGAAATTCGTCACCGTCCACCCGAACGACGACGAGCAATTCCGGCGGCTCGCCGAGGAACTCCACCTCGCCACCGCGGGAATGCCCGGGCCGGTGATTCCCTCCGACCGCCCGTACCGTCCCGGCAGCCTGGTGCACTACCGCTACGGCACGTTCGCCGGACGGTCGGTGCCCGGCAACGACGGCGCCTACCGCTCGATGCTGCGCACCCCCGGCGGCGCCCTGGTCGAGGACGTCCGCACCGCCGCCTACCGCCGTCCGTCCTGGGTGGTCGACCCCGTCGAGGGGGCGGGATCGACCACCGTAGGAGCGGGAGCGGGATCAGGAGCGCCGGGCGCCCGGGTCGTCCAGGTGCCCGCCCAGCCCGGGCCGGGCGCCCGGCGCCCCGGCGGCGTGCTGCTGGACGGCCGCTGGGCGCTGACCGCCGCGCTGCGGCACAGCGCCAGGGGCGGGGTGTTCCTGGGCAGCGACCGCACCACCGGCGCGGAGGTGGTGGTCAAGCAGGCCCGGGCGCGCATCGAGGTCGACCGGGCCGGGGCGGACGCCCGCACCGCCCTGCGGCACGAGGCCGAACTGCTCGACCGGCTCGCCGACAGCGGTCTCACCCCCCGGGTGCACGCCCTGGTCGAGCAGCGGGACTCGCTGTTCCTGGTCCGGGAGCGCGTCCCCGGCCAGGCCCTGGGCAGCTGGGTCGCGGCCCGGCTGCGCCGCGACGGCACCCCGGACGTCCGCTGGGCCGAGGCCGGTCCGCTGGCGCTCGCGCTGCTCGACCTGGTCGAGCGGGTGCACCACCGCGGGCTCGTCCTGCGCGACCTCTCCCCCGGCACCGTGCTGGTCACCCCGGAGGGGGACGTCCGCCTGGTCGACCTCGAACTCGCCGTCCCCGCCGGGGTGACGGCCGGTTCCGCGGGCACCCCCGGCTACCGCGCCCCCGAGCACTCCGGCCCGCACCGCACCGGACGGGCCGCCCGCAGCACCGACCTGTACGCCCTCGGCGGCCTGTACTTCCTGCTCGCCACCGGCCACGACCCGCTGCTGCCCGACGACCTGCCGCAGGCCCGCCCGGTCGCCGACCGGCTGGGCCGCTGGCTGGCGCTGGCCGCCCGCGAGGGGGAGACCGCCCGCCGGCTCGCCCCGCTGGTGCTCGGGCTGCGTGCCGAGGCCGCCGACCGGCGCTGGAGCCTGGAACGCGTCCGCACCGCGCTCGCCGCCGGACCGGCCACCGCCACCGCTGCCGCCGGCACCGGCACTGCCGCCGCCGTGCCCGTCGCCCCGTCCGCGCTGGACCGGCTGCTGCACGACGGCCTGCACGACCTGACCCGCGGCGCCACCCCGCAGCGCCGCGACCGGCTCTGGCCGACCGTCCCGAACGGCCTGCTCACCGACCCGTGCAACGTCCAGCACGGCGCGGCGGGCGTCCTCGCCCTGCTCGCCCTGGCCGCCCTCGCCCCGCTGCCCGACCCCGTCCGGGAACGCGCCCGCGCCACCGCCGCCCTCGCCGCCACCTGGATCGAACGCCGCTGCGCCGCCGAACCCGTGGTCCTCCCCGGCCTGCACTTCGGCCGGGCCGGCACCGCCTGGGCCCTGTTCGACGCCGCCGACGCCCTCGCCGACCCCGGCCTCGCCGAACGCGCCGCCGCACTCGCCGCGAAACTCCCGCTCGACCGGCCCAACCCCGACGTCTGCCACGGCACCGCCGGAGCGGGCCTCGCCCAGCTCCGCGCCCACCGCGCCACCGGCGCCCGCACCTTCCTCGACCGCACCGCCCGCTGCGTCCGGCACCTGCTCGCCGCCGCCCGCGAGGAACCGTACGGGACGGTCTGGCCGGTGCCCGCCGACTTCGACTCCGCCCTCGCCGGAACCACCCACCTCGGCCACGCCCACGGCGTCGCGGGCGTCGGCACCTTCCTGCTCGCCGCCGCGGCCGCCCTCGCGGACAGCGGCGACCCCTCGTTCGCCGCCACCGCGGCGGAGGCCCGCGCCGCCGCCGACCGCGCCGCCCGCACCCTGGCCGCCACCGCCCGCCACGAGGGGCCCGCCGCGTGGTGGCCGCAGAGCCACGGCGACCCCGACCACGTCCGCCTCGCCCACTGGTGCAGCGGCTCCTCCGGGGTCGGCACCTTCCTCGTCCGGCACTGGCTGGCCACCGGCGACGGGACGTCCCGCCGACTCGCCCTGGCCGCCGGGCAGGCCGTCCTGGACGCCCGCTGGCACGGCGGCGTCAGCGCCTGCCACGGCCTGGCCGGGAACGGCGAGTACCTCCTCGACCTCGCCGACGCCACCGGCGAGGCCCGCTTCCACCGGGGCGCCCACGAACTCGCCGCCCTGATCGCCGCCCGCACCTCCCTGCGCGATGGCCTGCTCGTCCTCCCCGACGAGACCGGCACCACCGCCACCCCCGCCTACGGCACCGGCACCGCGGGCCCGCTCGCCTTCCTCCTCCGCCTCCGCCACGGCGGGCCCCGGATGTGGAGCGCCCCTGCGGCGGCCCCGCCAGCCCCCCTGCCAACCACCCTGCCAACCACCCCGCCAACCGCCCCGTCAGGGGCCCGGGGAACGGCGGGTCCGAGCTGCTGACGGCCGGAGCCCACCGAAGGTCCGAGCTGCTTCGGGCCGTAGTGACAGCACCCGAAGCCAATGCGCGCCCGTAAGCAGCCCCGGCCCGCCGTCCCCGGCCCCCGATCGTTCCGACCCGTCTGCCGAAAGGTGATCCCCGATGAGCACGCAGACCGTGCACCTCGCGCTGCGGCGGCTCAGCTTCACCTTCGCCGGTGACGGCTCGCACGCCGCGTGCCTCGCCGCCGGGGCCGACGGCGGGTGGTACGCGGAGAGCTGGCGCCTCCCGGCGGACGGTCCGGCCGTGCCGACCGCACTGTCCTCGGAGGAGGGGCTGCGGGCGCAACTGCTGGCGCTGCCGGACGGTCGGGTGCTGGTGTGCCGGCACGACGGGGACCGGCACGCGCTGGTGCTGCTGGCCGCCGGGGAGCCGGAGGTGCCGTTGGCGGCGCTGCGGCTGCCGGGGCTGCGGATGCTGGCGGTGCCGGGTGGGGCGACGGCGGGGGGCGCTCCGGTCGCGGTGCTGCTGGGGACGGACACCCGCCCGGTGACGACGGTGTGGCTGCTGGCGGCGGACGGGTCGGCGCCGCGGGAGGTCGCGCAGTTGCCGGGGCTGCACGGCGGCGGGGTGTGGCTGGACGCGGCGGGGCGGTTGCTGGCGTTGGACCGGGTGGTCGGCGGGATGGTGAAGACCGTCGTGCTGGATCTCGAACTGGGCACCACCACAACGCTGTTGGAGCTGGGCGAGAGCAGCAACGACCGGCTGGTGCTGTTCGATCCGACGACCGGTTTCGGGATGCTGCGCAGCGACGCGCCGGGGGTGGACCGGCTCGGCTGGGCACTGATCGGCGGCGGCGAGCCGGTCCGCTTCCCGGACTGTCTACACCAGCCGGGGCGGCTGCTGCGTCCGGTGGCGGCGGCACCCGGCGCGGAGCCGGGCGCGGAGCCGCAGGTGGTGCTGCAGGTGGACCACGGGGCGGCGTCGGCGCTGGTGCTGTGGCGGGCGGGTGAGAAGCAGGTGCGTCCGCTGCCGGTGCCGCCGGGCCGGTTGGGAGCGGTGGGGCACTGGTCGGCGGCGGGGCTGCGGATGCCGTACTCGGCGCCGGACCGTCCGGCCGCGCTGGCCACGCTGGACGTGGCGGCACTGCTGGCGGCGGAGCCGCTCCCGGCGGGCGCTCCGGTCGCGCTGCCGTTGCCGCTGGCGCCGCTCAACTCCCCGCCCCCGCAAGCCTCCCCGCCCCCGCAGTTCCCGCAGCGGACGGGTCCGGCGTCCCCGGTCGGCTGGCGGCTGGACGGGTCGGCGGAGCCGGGGGACGGCGGCCGGTGGCGGTCGGCGCAGTGCCTGGAGCTGGCCGGTCCGGCCGGTCCGGTGGAGGCGGTGGTGTACGGCGGCGAGTCGTGGCTGTCGGCGCCGCACCTGGTGCTGGCCTTGCACGGCGGCCCGGCGGACGCCTGGCGGCTGGAGTTCGATCCGGCGCTGCAGCGGATGGCGGCGGACGGGCTGGCGGTGCTGGCGCCGAACCAGCGCGGTTCGACGGGGTACGGGCCGGAGTTCGCGATGGCGATCCGCGGCGCGTGGGGCGGGCCGGACCTGGAGGACGTGCTGGCGCTGCTGGAGGGCGTGGCGGGGCAGCGGGCGGCACTGGGGCTGGAGCCGCCCGCGCTGTTCGGGGTGAGCTACGGCGCGTTCCTGGCGCTGCTGGCGGCGGCGCACGCCCCGGTGGGGTCGGTGGCGCGGTGCGCGGTGGTGGCGCCGTTCCTGTCGGGCGGGCGGCTGCTGGCGGAGGCGGCGGCCCCGGTGCGGGCGCTGACCACCCGGCTGGGCGGCGACCGGGAGATCGACGACGCCCGCGGCCCGCGCGACGTGCTGCGGATGGCGCACCGGCTGCACGCGCCGCTGCTGGTGGTGCACGGGGATCGGGACGAGGTGGTGCCGGTGGGCCAGTCCCGTTCGCTGCGGCACGAGTTGCTCCGGCTGGGACGGGTGGAGGGCGTGGACTTCCGGTACGTGGAGGCGGCGGGGGCGGGGCACGAGGTGCTGGCCGAGGAGGGCGCGGCGGCGGTGCACGAGCTGCTGGCGGGCTTCCTGCGCACCGGCCGCCCGACCTGACGGCCCGATCACCGAACACCCAGGCTTCCCGCGCGCGCCGTGCGCGCGGGAGACGGGCACGACCCTCCCACCTGTTCGTCCTGCTTGTGGACCAGGAGTTGCCGTGCGTGGGTCGTCGGTCGCGCTGACGGTGTCGGTGCCGCTGCTGGTCGCGGCGGTGGAGTGGACGGTGCTCGGTACGACGGGGCGGCTGCCCGCGGGGGCGGTCGCGGCCCGTGCCGAGGCGGTGGTGCGGCTGGACGGCGGCCGGGTCCGCGCGGTCGGCACCCACGCCGTGCTGCTCGCCGACCCGGCCTACCGGGCGACCCTGTCGGGCGCGGCCCCGGACGAACCGCGGGACGGGAGGGACCGGGGGCACGGGGAACGGCGGGCCGTAGGAGCAGGACCCGAAGCACCGACACGCAACGGCACGCACCAACAGGGAACCGCCAGCGGGGGTTCGGTAGGCTCCGCTGGTGTTCGGCCGTTGTCGTGGTCCCGTACGGGCCGCCGCGAGGACGGCCGGTTGCGTGCTGCCCGGGTTCCGTCGGCAGCACGTCCGTTGACCGTTTCCTTCGCACGGAGAGGACCGACCTGATGTCCGAGTCCATCGACGACAGCACCGAGCACGGCCACCGCGCGCCGGGCGCCGACGAGACCGCCGAGGGCGGGGCGCACGGACGGCACCGCGGTACCACCGCCCACGACGACGCCCCGGAGGCGGACCCGCACGGCCGCCACCGCCGCTGACCGCCCGCAGGACCTCCCGGTAGGAACCACAGAGGCCACAGAGGCCACAGAGGCCACAGGAACCGCACCGCACCCGCCAGCGCCCCTCCCTCGTCAACGTCCTGACGGGGGACGGGGACCGGGGACGGGGCGCCGCGCGTCAGTCCGTGAGCAGGACGGTCCGCAGCGCCTCCCCGGCCCGCATCTGGGCGATCGCCTCGTTGACCCGGGCCAGCGGCAGCCGGTGGGTGATCATTCCGGCGAGGTCGAGCCGCCCGGCCCGCCACAGGTCGATCGCGAGCTCGACGGTGCGGCGGACGTCGCCGCCGCCGTACATCGAGGGCAGCAGGCGCTTCTCGTTGAAGAAGAGTTCGCCCATGCTGAAGGAGACCTTGTCGTCCTGGGCCCCGGCGCCGATCACCACGACCGCGCCGCCTCGGCGGGCCGCGTCGTAGCCGGCCCGGACGGTGGCGGCGCGGCCGACGGCCTCGAAGACGTGGTCGTAGCCGCCGGCGGGCAACTCGCGGGCGGCGTGCTTGAGTTGTTCGGGGGCGATGGCGTCGGTGGCGCCGAAGCCGAGGGCGCGTTCGCGGCGGGAGGCGACGGGGTCGACGACGGTGATCCGGGTGGCGCCGCTGATCCGGGCGCCCTGGACGGCGGCGATGCCGACGCCGCCCGCGCCGATCACGGCGACGGTCGAACCGGCCTCCACCCGCGCGGTGTTGACGACGGCGCCGAGTCCGGTGGTGACGCCGCAGCCGATCAGGGCGGCGAGTTCGTGGGGCAGGTCGTCGGGCACCGGGATGACGGCGTCGGCGGCGACGACGAGTTCCTCGGCGAACGCGCCGGTGCCGTAGAAGCCGTAGGCGTCGGTGTCGCCGCCGATCCGGAAGGCGGGGGTGCCGAGGCGGCGGATCGAGGCGGTGCACAGGTGGGTGCGCCCGGCCCGGCAGGCGGGGCAGCGGCCGCACGGCGGCATCCAGCAGAGCACGACCCGGTCGCCGGGGGCGAGACCGGTGACGCCCGGGCCGACCTCGACGACGTCCCCGGCGCCCTCGTGGCCGGGCACGAAGGGGGCGGGTTGCGGCAGGACCCCGGCCATCGCGGACAGGTCGGAGTGGCAGAGGCTGGCGGCCCGCACCCGGACCCGGACCCGACCGGGCCCGAAACCGACGGCTTCGACGTCGTCGCGGACGTCCAGGGTGTCCTGTCCGGTCTGCTGCAGGATCGCTGCGCGCACGGGCTGCTCCCAGGGGATTCGGCCGCCGGTTGACGGCGGGGTGCTCGGCCGCCGGTGACGGCACCCGGTGGAACGCGTTCCACCACGGCCGCCCCTGTATAGCGCATCCCCCCGCACCCGGCGAGCGGTTCGGGCACCGACCCGCTCCCCCCCCCGGACCGTCGGCTGGGGCAGGACCCGCCGCCGTGTCCACTGCCGAAACCCCGGCCGCCACGGCCTCCGCCACCCCGGCCCCCACCATCCCCACCCAGGCCACCTCGGCCACCCCGACCACCCCGGCCGCCGAGCGCTGCCCCCGGTGCGGGGCGCCGGTGGTCCCGCAGGAGCACTTCCCGACCTGGTGCCCGTCCTGCGAGTGGAACCTGCTGCCGCCCGAGCCGTCCCTCGACAGCCTGCCGCTGCGGGCCCGGCGCCGGGCCGAGCGGGAGAAGCGGCGCGAGGAGAAGCGCCGCCAGGAGGTCAGGGACCGCACCGAGCAGGTGTTCCGGCTGGTCGCGGAGGGCGGGTCGGATCTGCAGCACAGCGCGTCGGTGGGCGCGTTCCTGCTCGCGGGGGCGGTGCACCTGGTGTCGCTGGCGGTGCTGCTGACCGGCGTGTCCCTGGTCGTGGGGTGGCCGCTGGGCGGCTGGCCGGCCCGGGTGCTGGGGGTGATCGCACTGGCGGTGGCGTTCCTGCTGCGTCCGCGGCTGGGCCGCCCGAAGCGTTCGGGGGTGCTGACCCGGGAGGCCGCGCCGACCCTGTACGGGCTGGTCGACCTGGTCTCGGCGGAGTTGGGCGCGCCGAAGGTGGACTCGATCGTGGTGACCTCCGCGTTCAACGCCTCCTTCGGCACGTACGGGCTGCGCCGCCACCGGCAGTTGGAGATCGGCCTGCCGCTGTGGACGGTGCTCACCCGGCAGCAGCGGGTCGCGGTGCTCGGGCACGAGATCGGGCACTGCGTGAACGGGGACGTCCGGCGCCGCGTGTGGACGGGTTCGGCCGTCCGGGCGCTGGACGAGTGGTACGTGCTCACCTACCCGGCGCGCGACAACGAGACGAGCGCCAACCTGGTCGTCGCCATCGCCTCCGCCGTCACCGTCCTGGTGCTGGGCGCGCTCAACCTCGGGGTGCGGGCGCTCAGGAGGCTGATGCACCGCCTGCACCTGCGCAGCGGGCAGGCGGCCGAGTACCGGGCCGACCTGATGTCCGCGCGGCTGACGTCCCCGCGGGACGCGCGGGGCGCGCTGCAGGCGACCTTGAGCGAGGGCACGCTGGACGCGGTGCTGACCCGGCAGCGGGCCCTGCCCCGGGCCGGCGGCCGGGCGGCGCGGGCGGCCGGCCCGATGCCGGGGCTGTGGGAGGCGCTGGCGGAGGCGGCCCGGTCGGTCCCGCCGACCGAGGTGGAGCGCCGGGTGCGGCTGTCGGAGCGGGAGGTGTCCGCCACCGACGTCTCGCACCCGCCGACCTACCTGCGGCTGCGGCTGCTGGCCTCGGCTCCCCCGGCCGACCGTCCCACGCTGGTGCTGGACGCCGGGCGGAACGCCCTGATCGAGGCGGAGCTCGCACCGAGCCGGTCCCGGGTCGCCGCCGAACTGCTGTAGCCGCCCCGCACGCCCCCGCACGCCCCCACCCCCGTCGCGCACGGCCCGCGACGGGGCCGTTCCTACCATCCAGTAGGGTCCTGGGGCAGCCACCCCCGGCCCGGCAGGAGCGCCCGATGACCGACCCCACCCCCGCCGCCGCGTCCCCGCAGCCCGTCCCGGACGCGCAGGTCCTGGCCGCGTTCCGGGCCGCGACCGGTTTCATGCCGGAGGACGAGGGCCTGGCCCTGTACGCGGCGGCGCTCGACGCGGCCGGGCGCACCGGGCTGCCGCTGCTGGAGATCGGCACGTACTGCGGGCGCTCGGCGATCCTGCTGGCGGACGCGGCCCGCCGGGCCGGGACGGTCGCGCTGACCGTCGACCACCACCGCGGTTCGGAGGAGCAGCAGCCGGGCTGGGAGTACCACGACCCGTCGCTGGTCGACCCGGAGGTCGGCCTGATGGACACCCTGCCGCGGTTCCGCCGCACCCTGCACGCGGCGGGCCTGGAGGAGCACGTGGTGGCGCTGGTCGGCCGCTCGCCGCAGGTCGCGGCGGTGTGGCGGGGTCCGCTGGCCCTGGTGTTCGTGGACGGCGGGCACACCGACGAGCACGCGACCGGCGACTACGAGGGCTGGGTGCCGCACCTGGCCGCGGACGGCCTGCTCGTGGTGCACGACGTCTTCCCCGACCCGGCGGACGGCGGCCAGGCGCCGTACCGGGTGTACCTGCGGGCGCTGGCGGAAGGCTTCGAGGAGGTGTCGGTGACGGGCTCGCTGCGGGTGCTGCGCCGCGCCGCCGCGGCCTCCGACTGACTCGCGTCGGAGGCGTCCGACCCCGTTCGGGAGCGGAATTCCCGGGCCCGGACGGGAACGATCAACGCCGCTGCAGCGTCGTCCCCACCGCGACGCGTTGCCGATCCGCCGTGACCGCGCGCACCGGCGGCCGGTACGGTGTCGGCGGCAGACGACGAACGGCCCGTACGGGGAGCGGCCCGTACGGAGCACGGGCACCGGCCACCCGGTGCGGGACCGGTCAGTTGGGGGCGAGGGCAGGGCATGACGGAACAGGGCAGCGCCGCGAGGGCGGTCTGGGACCCGACCGCGAACAACGGCGCGGGCGGCTGGGTCCGTCGGCCCGTGGCGGCCGACCCGGCTGCGGCGGGGCCGCCCACCACGGCGATCCCGCTGCCGCCGATCCCGTCCGGCCCGGCGGCTCCGGCCGCGCCCGTCCCCCCGCAGACCGGCCAGCAGCCGCCCGCCGCACCGTCCCAGCCCGGCCCGCCGCCGCAGGCACCCCAGCCCCAAGCACAGCCCCAGGCGCAGGGCTACGGCTACCCGCAGCCGCAGTCCCCACAGACCTTCGGCGGCCAGCAGCCCGGCTTCACCCCGCCACCCGGCCCCGGCCCGCAGCAGGCGCCGCAACCCCAGCAGGCCCCGCAGCCGCAGCCGCAGCCGCAACCGCAGGGCTACGGCTACCCGCAGCCGCAGTCCCCGCAGACCTTCGGCGGGAACCAGACCTACGGCGGCCCGCCGCCGGGCTTCGGCGGCCCGCCGCAGCCGGGCTTCACCCCGCCGCCCGGCCCCGGCGGCCCGTCGTTCGGCGGGAACCAGGGCTTCGGCGGCAATCAGACCTTCGGGGGCAACCAGACCTTCGGCGGCCAGCAGCAGCAGTTCAACAACGGCCCGGGCGGCTACGGCGGCTACCAGGAGCCGGAGTTCGACTACGAGGACGACCCGCGCCGCCGCCGCACCCCGCTGCTGATCGGCGTGGCCGCGGGGCTGGTGCTGCTGATCGGCGGGGCCGTGGTGCTGGTGCTGCAGAACAGCGGCTCGAACGACTCCCCGTCCGCCAACGGCAGCGCCAACCCGACGGCGGCGCAGCCGAGTTCGGGGAAGGGCGGGGCGGGCACCGGCAGCCAGGACGGTTCTCCGGCGGCGTCCGCGTCGCCGTCGGCCTCGGCGTCCGCGTCGGCCTCGCCGTCGGCGGGCCCGGAGGCGCAGGCGCAGGCGAAGGCGCTGGACGCGCTGCTGAGCGAGGGCGAGAACGCGAAGGCCCCGATCGGCAACGCGGTGGCGAAGGTGCGCAGTTGCCCGGCGAAGGCGGACGTCGACAGCGCGGCACAGGTGTTCGACACCGGCGCGCAGCAGCGCGACACGCTGCTGACCAAGCTGGCCGACCTGAAGACCGACAGCCTGCCGGGCGGCGACGCGGCGGTGGCTGCGCTGCGGACGGCCTGGCAGACCTCGGCGGACATCGACCGGGCGTACGCGGCCTGGGCGCGCACCGTCTCGGAGAAGGGCTGCACCAACAACCAGGTGCCCAACACCGCCGACCTGGCCCGCGCCAACGACCTCAACCCGAAGGCCACCCAGTCGAAGCAGGACTTCGCGGCGAAGTGGAAACCGATCGCCCAGGCGTACGGGCTGACGCCCCGTACCGGGGACAGGATCTGAGGAACACGTGACTGGCCGTACCACCCCGCACCACGTCCGTCCCGACGGTCCTGACGGACCCGACGAGCCGGACCCGTACGCCGACCCGCGCGCCGACCCGGTGCGGCGGGCCGCCCGCTGGCGACCGGCCGCGAAGGCGGCGGCCGTGGTGCTGCCGGTGTGCCTGATCGGCTGGCTGGGCTGGCAGGCCGTGGCCAACAGCTCGCGGGACGTCACCTCGACCGCCTCGGCGCCGCGCACGCCGAGCTACGCGGAGGGCGACCGGGTGGGCGGCGCGGACGCGGGCGGTGCGGACGCGGGCGGCTCCCCGGCGGCCTCGGCCGCGGACCCGTCCGCGGCGGCCCCGGGATCGGCCCCGTCCCCGGCGGCCGCGACCCCGCAGGGCGGGGGGACGAAGCCGCTGGCCGGGCGGACGGTGCTGCTCGACGCGGGCCACAACACGGGCAACGCCAAGCACACCGCCGAGATCAACCGCAAGGTGGACATCGGCAACGCCCGCAAGGAGTGCGACACCACCGGTACCTCGACCGACGCGGGCTACCCGGAGGCCGAGTTCACCCTGGACGTGGTGCACCGGGCCCGGCAGATCCTCCAGGACCGGGGCGCGACCGTGGTGCTCACCCAGGACGGCGACCGCCCCTGGGGGCCTTGCATCGACGAGCGCGCCCGGATCGGCAACGACGCGAAGGCGGACGCGGCGGTCTCGGTGCACGCGGACGGCGCGCCGGCCTCCGGCACCGGCTTCCACGTGATCATGCCCGCCCGGGTGGTCGCCGGACCGGCCGACACCTCCGCGATCGTCGACCCCTCGCACCGGCTGGGCGTGCTGCTGCGCGACGCCTTCAAGGCGGGCACCGGGGAGCCGTACTCCAGCTACATCGGCCAGCAGGGCCTGGACACCCGCGACGACCTGGGCGGTCTCAACCTGTCCAGGGTGCCGAAGGTGTTCATCGAGTGCGGGAACATGCGCAACTCGGGCGACGCCCGGCGGATGGCCGACCCGCAGTGGCGGCAGAGCGCCGCCCTGGCCCTGGCCGATGCCCTGACCAGCTATCTCACCGGGTGAGCCGACCGGCCCGCCCCCACTCCCACCCCGATTTCCGGCGTCCCCCTCCGTACCGATTCGGTGCGGATCCGGAGGGCGCCGTGCACGCGGCGTCGCCTTGGCTCTAGGCTTTTGCCCCGTCGTACCGACCCGGTACCACGGGGGCCCGGTCAACCGCCCGCCGACCACGACTACACCAATGAGGGGAACGTCAGTGAATCTGCGCGCTCTCACCAGGGGAGACGCCGCCGTCGCCGGTGCGGCCGTATTGCTCCTGATTTCGTCCTTCCTGCCCTATCGGAGTGCGGACTGCGGTTCGTACTGCCGGGGCAGCGACTCCTTCAACTCCTGGAAGTCGGACTACTTCCCGATCCTCCAGTCGGTCTTCCTGCTCGGGATCATCGGCGCCGTGCTGATCGTGGTCGCGGCCCTGCAGAAGGCGACGCTGGGCAACAAGGAGTTCGTCGGGCTGCGCCTGGACCAGTGGGGCAAGGCCTCGGTCGTCATCGCCCTGTGGGGCATGCTGTGGTCCTTCGGCGGCCTCACCGGCACCGGCGTCAGCTACGGCGGCGGTGCCTGGCTCGGCCTGGTCTCGCTGCTGGTGATGGCCGGCGTCGTGATCGCGGGGGGCGCGCTGCCCGCGCTGCAGGCCCCGCTGAGCACCGGCACCCCGGCCGTCGGCCAGCAGTACCCGCAGTACGGCGCCCAGCCGCAGCCGGGTGCGCCCGGCTACGGCTACCCCGGCGCCCAGCAGCAGCCGTTCCCCGGCCAGCCGCAGCCCGAGCAGGGCGGCGCCCAGCCGTTCGGCCAGGCCCAGGCCCAGCCGGCCCCGGGCGGCTACGGCTTCCCGCAGGCCGCCCAGGCCGCGCCGTCCCCGGCCGCGGCCGCGGTCGCGCCGCTGCCCACCGCGGTGCAGCCCGCCGTCCAGGACCAGGTCCCGGCGCAGGGCGGCGCCCCGTTCGCCCCGTTCTGGTTCGCCGTCCCGGCGGTCCGCCAGCTCGCCAACAAGGACAACCCGGCCGCCCCGGCGGTCGGCGAACTCGTCCCCGGCACCTGGTACCTGGCCGTCGACCAGCGCGGCAGCGCCCTGGTCGCCCAGCTCCCGGACGGCACCCACGGCGTCCTGAACGACACCACCGGCATCCAGCGCGGCTGACCCGGTGCACCGCACGGAGCGGTGAGCACGACGGCGAAGGTCCGCCCCGAGGAGGGAATCCCCTCCCCCGGGCGGACCTTCGCCGTTCCCCCTCCCGCGCCGAACGCCCTGACAGGGGCGCGGGGAACCGCGCGCAGCGGGAGCCGCCAAGCCCGGAGGTCCGCCCGAAGAGGGAATCCCCTCCCCCGGGCGGACCTTCGCGTTGCGTCCTTCGCGTTGCGCCTTCGCGTCACGCCCCGCACACCGAGCGGCCCGACGCCGGAACCGCTAGCAGCAGTCGTTGACCACCAGCCCGCCCGGCAGGTGCTCGCCGCCGAAGACGCTGACCGTCGCGTGGTCGCCGCCGAGGGCCGCGACGGCGAGCAGCAGCGCGCCGGCCGTCCAGGTGGTGCGCTCCTCGGGCCAGATGGCGTGGTCCTCGTAGACGTAGCCGGTCCAGTAGGAGCCGTCCTGGTGCCGCAGGTGCTGGATCCAGCGGAGGATCTCGACGGCCCGGTCGGACTGTCCGGCGGCCCACAGGGCGAGGGCGAGTTCGGCGCTCTCGCCGCCGGTGACCCAGGGGCGGTCGCTGACGCAGCGGACGCCGAGGCCGGGGACGACGAAGCGGTCCCAGTCGGCGGCCAGGCGCCGGGTCGCGTCCTCGCCGCGCAGGGCGGTGCCGAGGACGGGGTAGTACCAGTCCATGGAGTAGCGGCCCTTGTCGAGGAACCGCTCGGGGTGGCGGGCGATGGCGTGCTGGAGGCGTCCGGCGGCGAGTTCCCAGTCGGGTTGCGGCCGGTCGAGGTGGTCGGCGACGGCGAGTCCGCAGCGCAGGGCGTGCAGGATCGAGCAGGAGCCGGTGAGCAGGGCGTCCTCGGCGGCCGTGCCGTCCTCGTCCTGGCGCCAGGCGATGGCGCCGCCGGGGAGGCTGAGCCGGACGGTGTGGTCGAGGGCGCGGCTGACGGTGGGCCAGATCCGTTCGAGGAAGCGGTCGTCGCCGGTGGCCAGGTGGTGGTGCCAGGCGCCGACGGCGACGTACGCGCAGAAGTTGGTCTCGCGGGCGCGGTCGGTGGCGGTGCCGTCGGCGGTGCCGGGCTGCCCGTAGGCGTAGGCGGCGTACCAGGAGCCGTCGGGGTTCTGCCGGTCGGCGAGCCACCGGTAGGCGGCTTCGGCGGCGGCGTGCTCCCCGGCGGTGTCGAGGGCCATGGCGGCCTCGGTGTGGTCCCAGGGGTCGAGGTGGCCGCCGTGGAACCAGGGGATGGCGCCGTCGGGCTGCTGGTGGGCGAGGATCGAGCGGACGGTGTCGGCGGCCTGCGCGGCGTCCAGGACGCCGTCGAGCAGCAGGGCGGCGGGGACGGCGGCCGTCACGCGTCCGCTCCGGGCTCGTGCGGCTTGCTGGCGTAGACGACGAAGGACTTGCCGAGGACGGGGTTGAGGGCCTTCTCGGCGGCCTTGGTGAGGGTGGAGATGACGGGGGTGCCGATGATGTCCCAGACCAGTAGCTGGTGGTAGGCGCGCACCGGCAGGGCCTTGTCGTTGTTGACGCCGACCGCGCACTTGATCCACCAGTAGGGGGCGTGCAGGGCGTGCGCGTGGTGGGTGCCGTACGGGGTGAGGCCGGCGCCGCGGACCTTCTCGACGAGTTCGTCGCCCTTGTAGATCCGGATGTGGCCGCCCTCGACCTCGTGGTACTCGTCGGACAGCGCCCAGCAGATCTTCTCGGGCAGGTAGCGGGGCACGGTGACGGCGAGCAGTCCACCGGGCTTGAGGACGCGGACCATCTCGGCGAGGACGCCCTCGTCGTCGGGGATGTGCTCCATCACCTCGGAGATGATGATCCGGTCGAAGGTGGCGTCGTCGAAGGGCAGGTTCAGCGCGTCGCCCTCCATGGCGGTGGCGCTGGCCCCGGCGGGGGCCTCGCCGGCCTGCTCCATGGCGGCGAACCACTTGCGGACCTCGGCGATCTCCTCGGCGTTCCGGTCGAGGGCGACCACGTTGGCGCCGCGCCGGTAGCACTCGAACGCGTGCCGGCCGCCGCCGCAGCCCAGGTCGAGCACCCGGTCGCCGGGGGCGAGCGGGAAGCGGGAGAAGTCGACGGTCAGCACTGCGGGGCTCCATTCGCGGAGGGGGTGTTGCTTCGGAGTTGACGGTTCGTCACCCGACGAAGTGTCGCCGACACGACGCCGAACGACAGGACACCGACCGGCACGGCGCCGACCGGCACGACACCGGCCGGCACGGCACCGGCCGGCACGGCGTCAGCCGACGTAGCGCCAGCCGGGGCCGGACCGGGCGGCGGCGCCGGTGCCGGTGGCGATCGCGGCCCGGTAGCGCTCGACGGTGAGTTCGGCGGCCCGGGCCCAGGTGAACCGGGCCAGCACGCGCTCGCGCCCGGCCGCGCCGAGCCGGGCGCGCAGTCCGGGGTCGTCCAGCAGGCGGCCGAGCGCGGCGGCCAGCGCGCCCGCGTCGCCGGGCGGCACCGCGAGGCAGGTCTCGCCGTCCGGTCCGGCGACCTCGGGGATGGCGCCGCCGGTGGTGGCGACCAGCGGGGTGGCGGTGGCCATCGCCTCGGCGGCGGGCAGCGAGAAGCCCTCGTACAGCGAGGGGACGCAGGCCACCTCGGCGGAGCGGTACAGGTCGACGAGGTCGGTGTCGCTCAGGCCGGTGCGGAACTCGATGTGCCCCTCGAGGCCGAAGCGGCGCACCGCCTCGGTGACCGGCCCGTCCTCCTTCTGCGGCTTGCCGACCACGACCAGGTGGGCGTCGCGTTCGGTGCGGACCTTGGCGAGCGCCTCGACCAGGTGGACCAGGCCCTTGAGCGGGACGTCGGCGCTGGAGGTGGTGACGATCCGGCCGGGGACGCGGGCGACGGCGGCGGAGGGCGACCACAGCCCGGTGTCGGCGCCGACCGGGACGACCGAGACCGCGCCGGGCGCGGTGCCGAGCTGTTCGGCGATCTCGGCCTTCGAGCTCTCCGAGACGGTGAGGACGTGCTCCAGCCGGGCCGCGACCCGGCGCTGCATCCGGGTGAAGGCGTACCAGCGGCGCTTGCCGAGCCGCTCCAGCCGGGTGCGGGCCGCGTCGATCTCCAGCTGCCGGTCCACGGTGACGGGGTGGTGGACGGTGGTGACCAGCGGGAAGCCGTGCCGGGCCAGGCCGAGCAGGCCGTAGCCGAGGGTCTGGTTGTCGTGGACGACGTCGTAGCGGCCCTTGTGCCGGGCCAGGAAGGCGCGGGCGCGCAGCGAGAAGGTCAGCGGCTCGGGGAAGCCGCCGGTGCGCATCACCGCGTACTCCAGCAGGTCCACCGGGCCGCGGAACTCGGCGGCGGCGGGGGTGCGGAACGGGTCGTCGGCGCGGTACAGGTCGAGCCCGGGCAGTTCGACCAGGCGGACGGAGCCGGGGCCGTCGACCCGGTCGAGCACCGGGTACGGCTGGGCGCCGATCACGTCGACGTGGTGGCCGAGCCGGGCCAGTTCGCGCGACAGGTGGCGCACGTACACGCCCTGGCCACCGCAGAACGGGTCGCCGCGGTACGACAGCAGGGCGATCCGCAGCGGCGGCGGCGACACAGCGGTCATCCCCAGTCCCCTTCCTCGCTACTCACCGGGACCGGCGACGGAGGCGGCCGCCGACCGGTAAAGTAGATCACGTTTCACAGTGGTGCGGGCTCGTCGTTGGAGAAAGTGAACAACGAGGGACCTCGAAGATTACCGGCCCGTAGCTTGTCGTCAGGAGCCGCGACGGGTGATTCGCACCACGCCGTCCCCGCCTCCCCGCGACCTCGTTCCTGGAGCGCCCGTGACCGCCACCGCCGCCGCCGGGCCGCTGACGCCGCGGCAGGCCGAGCGCCGCCGGGGCATCCTGCGCGAGGCCACCGCGCTGGCCGCCCGGGGCGGTTACGAGGCGGTGCAGATGCGCGAGGTCGCGGAGGGCGCGCAGGTCGCGCTCGGCACGCTGTACCGGTACTTCCCGTCCAAGGTGCACCTGCTGGTCGCGGTGATGCGCGAGCAGTTGGACCGCCTGCACGAGCAGGTGCGACGCCACCCCCCGGCCGGGCCGGACCCGGCGGCCCGGGTCGCCGAGGCGCTCACCGTCGCCTTCCGCGCCATGCAGCGCGAGCCCCGGCTGGCGGAGGCGATGGTGCGGGCGCTGTCCTTCGCGGACCGCTCGGTGGGCTCCGAGGTGGACGAGGTCACCCAGGCCACCGGCGCCATCGTGCTGACCGCCGCCCGGCTGCCCGGGCCGCCCACCGCCGAGCAGCAGGCGGCCCTGCGGGTGGTCGGCCACACCTGGCACGCCACCCTGCTGGCCTGGCTGTCCGGACGGGCCTCGCTGGCCGAGGTCCGGGCCGACCTGCACACCGCCGCCCGCCTGCTGGAGCCCGCCGCCGCGGCCCCCGCCGCCCGGCCGGAACTGCAACCCGTTCCACCACCTGCCGCCGGGGCGTCCCGGGCCGAGGGCTAGAGTCTTGGGGTCGCGGCCGGCCCCGCCGGACCGCGCGACAACTCCACATCCGCCTCCGAGGCCGGGGGAAGCCGGTGCGATTCCGGCACTGACCCGCAACCGTGAGCCGCCCCCGCGGGGCGCGGCGCAGTCGGACTGCCCGGCCGGAGGCGAGCGGCCCTCATCCGTCGTGGGTCTACGGGCGAAACCGGGGTGTGCCCCGGCCCGCTGCGACCGCTCACCGAAAGGCTTCCCCCCTCATGCCGACCGCTGCCCGCCTGGGCGCCGCCGCGCTCGCCGGCGCCCTGCTCGCCGCTGCCGCCGCCGCGCCCGCGCTCGCCGACACCGCCTCCCCCGCCCCGTCCGCGCCCTCGTCCACGGCCTCCTCCACGAGCTCCGCCGCGGCCTCCACCACCCCCTCCCCGGGCGTGCCCGCCGGGCTGTACGGCAAGGGCGACCCGCAGTACGACGGGGTGTGGCGGCAGTCGCTGGCCCTGATCGCGCTCCAGCAGGAGAAGGTCGAACCGGCCGCGGCCGCCGTGCAGTGGCTGCTGGGCCAGCAGTGCGAGGACGGCGGCTGGCCGTCCTACCGGGCCGAGGGCACCCCGTGCGCCCCCGCCACCGAGGACACCAACGCCACCTCGATGGCCGTCCAGGCGCTCACCGCGCTCGGCGGCCACCAGCAGCCCGTGACCCGCGCCACCGACTGGCTGCGCGCCCACCAGAACCCGGACGGCAGCTGGGCGTACAACCCGGGCGCGCCCGGCGACGCCAACTCCACCGCGGTCGTCCTCAACGGTCTGCTCGCGGCCGGCCTCGACCCGGCCCAGGTCGCCGTCGACGGCCACAGCGGCTGGGACGGCCTGGCCTCCTTCCAGCTCGGCTGCGCCACCGCCGCCGACCAGCGCGGCGCCTTCCTCTACCAGCCCGCCGCGGGCGTCCCCGCCGCCGCCGACACCATCGCCTCCGCGCAGGCCCTGCTCGCCGCCGCGGGCGGCCACCTCCCGGTCACCACCACCGACCGCAAGGACGCCCCGCCGAAGGCCCTCGCCTGCGACGGCGCCCAGGCCGCGGGGCCGGTCGCCCACGCCGACTCCGCCGAGGCCGACGCCGCCTGGCTCACCGCCCGCCTCGCCGCCGACGGCCAGCGCCTGCTCGCCAAGACCCCCGGCTCCGACACCGCCACCCCCGCGTACGACTCCACCGCCTGGACCGTCCTCGGCCTGGTCGCCGCCGGGCACTCCGCCGAGGCCGCGAGCGCCGCCGACTGGCTCGCCGGGAACGCCTTCCCCTGGGCCGCCCAGGGCAAGGACGGCACCAACCCGGCCGCCACCGCCACCCTGGTGCTCACCGCCCGCGCCGCCAAGCTCGACCCGTACAACTTCGGCGGCGCCAACCTGGTCCAGCTGCTGATCGCCTCCGGCCCCGCGCCGAAGTCCGCCCCCGCCGTCGGCGACCCGCAGGCCACCCGCGCCCCCGGCTCGGCGATCACCGAACCCGACGAGAACAGCGGCTTCTCGGCCGGCTGGCTGATCGGCGTCGGCCTCCTGGTCGGCGTCGGCGCGGGCCTGCTGCTCAGCCTCAACCGCCGCCGCCACAAGTCGGCCTCCCCCGCCGACGCGCCCGCCCCCGGTACCTCCGACGACCAGCCGGAGCAGGACCGATGACCGACCGGTCCCCCCGCCCCGCCTCCCCCCTCCTCCCGCTCCTCCTCGCCCTCCTCGCCGCCTGCGCCGCGCTCCTCGGCCCGGCGGCCGGAGTCTCCTCGGCGGCCGAGTACCGGTACTGGTCGTTCTGGAAGGGCGGTGCGGACGGCTGGGCCTACCAGCAGGTCGGTCCGGCCGGGAACGTCCCGGCGGACGGGGCGGTGGACGGCTGGCGGTTCGCGCTGAGCCCGGACGGCGGCCAGGACGCCCCGCGGCCCGGCCCGGCCCCCGACTTCGCGGCGATCTGCGCGGACACCGCGCCCGGCAGCGGCCACAAGCGGGTCGCCGTGGTGCTGGACTTCGGCACCGCACAGGACGCCCCGGGCGGCGAACAGCCGCCCGCCGTCCGCTCGGTGTGCGCCTCGGTGCCGACTGCGGCGAACTCCGCCGAGGTGCTGGCCGCGGTCGCCGCGCCGCTGCGCTACGACTCCGGCGCGATGCTGTGCGCCATCTCGGGCTACCCGCACGCGGGTTGCGGCGAGCAGGTCGCGGCGGGTGCGAACACCGGCTCCACCGGCGGCAGTTCGGGTGGCGGCACGTCCGACGGCGGTCCGTCCGTGGGCCTGTACGCCGGGGTCGGGGCGGTGGTCCTGCTGGGCGCCGGAGCCGTCTGGCAGGCCCGTCGCCGCCGCGCCACCCGCTGACCGTGTCCGTCCACCGCCTGCCCCGCGCAGCCCCCGACACCGCCCCCGCCCCCGCTCGCGACACCGCCCGCCCCAACTCCGCTTCCCCACCCGCCCGTTCGGCCGCCGCGCACAGCCGGGCACTGGCCCGGCAGTTGCATCCGGGGGCGTGGTGGCTGTGGTCGCTGGGCCTGGCCGCGGCGGCCAGCCGGACCACCAACCCGCTGCTCCTGCTGCTGATCCTGGCGGTGGCGGGCTACGTGGTAGCGGCCCGCCGCGGCGACGCCCCCTGGTCGCGCTCCTACGCGGCGTTCCTGCGGCTGGGCCTGCTGGTGCTGGCCGCCCGGATGGTGTTCGCGGTGCTGCTGGGCTCCCCGGTCGGCGGCACCCACCTGCTGTTCACGCTGCCCCAGGTCCCGTTGCCCGCTTGGGCGCAGGGCGTGCGGCTGGGCGGCTCGGTGACCCTGGAGGGGGTGCTGTTCGCGCTGTACGAGGGGCTGCGGCTGGCGGTCCTGCTGGCGTGCGTGGGGGCGGCGAACGCGCTGGCCTCGCCGTCGCGACTGCTGCGTTCGCTGCCGGGCGCGCTGTACGAGGCGGGCGTGGCGGCGGTGGTGGCGATGACCTTCGCGCCGAACCTGGTGGCGGACGTCCGGCGGCTGCGCGCGGCCCGGCGGCTGCGCGGGCGCTCGGACCGGGGGGTGCGGGCGGTGCTGTCGGTCGGACTGCCGGTGCTGGAGGGCGCGTTGGAGCGTTCGGTGGCGCTGGCCGCGGCGATGGACACCCGCGGTTTCGGCCGCACGGCCGCCGTCCCGCGCCGACTGGCCCGCACTGCGGGGGCGTTGACGCTCGCGGGGCTGCTGGCGGTGTGCTCGGCGACGTACGGGCTGCTCACCCCGGGCGCTCACCCGTGGGCGCCGCCGGTGCTGCTGGCGGGGGTCGGCGCCGCCGCCGGAGGCCTGGTGCTGGGCGGTCGGCGCACCGTCCGGACCCGCTACCGGCCGGACCCGTGGGCGCTGCCGGAGTGGCTGACGGCCGCCTCGGGGGCGCTGGTCGCGGCCGCGCTGATCTGGTACGCGGGCCGCTGGCCCGAGGCGCTGTCCCCGAGCGTCGTCCCGCCGACCGCACCGTCCCTGCCGCTGCTGCCCGCGCTGGCCGCACTGGTCGGCCTGCTGCCCGCCTTCGTCACCCCCGAGCCGCCCCGGAGCACCCGGTGATCACTTTCGAGCAGGTCGGCGTGCAGTACGCCGACGCCCCCGCCCCGGCCCTGTCGGGTGTCGAACTGACGGTGCCGGAGGGCGAGTTGTGCCTGCTGGTCGGCCCGTCCGGCTCCGGCAAGTCGACGCTGCTGGGCACCGTCTGCGGCCTGGTCCCGCACTTCACCGGCGGCACCCTGACCGGCCGGGTCACCGTCGCCGGGCGGGACACCCGCACCCACCGGCCGCGCGACCTGGCGGACGTGGTCGGCACCGTCGGGCAGGACCCGGCGGCGCACTTCGTCACCGACACCGTCGAGGAGGAACTCGCCTACGGCATGGAGTCGATGGGCCTGGCCCCGGCCGTGATGCGCCGCCGGGTCGAGGAGACGCTCGACCTGCTGGGCCTGGCCGAGCTGCGCGGCCGGGCGCTGTCCTCGCTGTCCGGCGGGCAGCGCCAGCGGGTGGCGATCGGCTCGGTGCTGACCGTCCACCCGAAGGTGCTGGTGCTGGACGAGCCGACCTCGGCGCTCGACCCGGGCGCCGCCGAGGAGGTGCTGGCCGTCCTGCAGCGCCTGGTGCACGACCTGGGCACCACCGTGCTGCTGTCCGAGCACCGGCTGGAGCGGGTCGTCCAGTACGCCGACCAGGTGCTGCTGCTGCCCGGCCCGGGCGAGCCGCCGGTGCTCGGGGACCCGGCCGCGCTGATGGCCCGCTCGCCCGTCCGGCCGCCGGTGGTCGACCTCGGGCTGCTGGCGGGCTGGACGCCGCTGCCGCTCACCGTCCGCGACGCCCGCCGTCGTGCGGCCCCGCTGCGCGAGCAACTCCCGCCGCCCGCGCCGCAGTTGGCACTCGCCCCGGCGGAACCCGTCGCCACCGCGAGCCGCCTGGTGGTCTCCCGGGGGCGCGTCCCGGCCCTGCGCGGCGTCGAACTCGCCCTCGCCCCCGGGCAGATCACCGCCTTGATGGGACGCAACGGCGCCGGGAAGTCCACCCTGCTCGGCACCCTGGTCGGCCTGCACGCCCCCGACTCCGGCACCGTCCGGGTCAACGGCCTCGTCCCGCACAAGTCCCGCCCCAAGGACCTGATCCGCTCCGTCGGCCTCGTCCCGCAGGACCCGCGCGACCTGCTGTACGCCGAGACCGTCGCCGAGGAGTGCGCCGCCGCCGACCAGGACGCCGACGCCGAACCCGGCACCTGCCGCGCCCTGTTGGCCACCCTGCTGCCCGACGTCGCCGACGACCGGCACCCCCGCGACCTCTCCGAGGGCCAGCGCCTCACCCTCGCCCTGGCCGTCGTGCTGACCGCCCGCCCGCCCGTCCTGCTGCTCGACGAGCCCACCCGCGGCCTCGACTACGCCGCCAAGGCCCGCCTGGTCACCGTCCTGCGTGCCCTCGCCGCTGACGGTCACGCCGTCCTGCTCGCCACCCACGACGTCGAACTCGCCGCCGAACTCGCCCACCGCACCGCCGTGTTGGCCGAGGGCGAGATCGTCGCCGACGGCCCCACCCCCGAAGTCGTCCTCGCCTCCCCGACCTTCGCCCCGCAGACCGCGAAGATCCTCCCGCCCTACCTGACCGTCCCCGAGGTCGCCGCCGCCCTCGGCACGGAGCCGCCGCGATGACCTTCCCCTCCCCTCCCCCCTCCCCCCTGCCCTCCCTCGACCGCCCCGTCCCGCTCGGCCGCCGCTCCGCCCTGCTGCTCGCCCTGGTCTCCGCGATCGGCGCCGCCGCCTTCGGCTGGCCGCTGCTCGCCGCCCGCAGCTCCGACCTGGTCGGCCACTCCGCCGACGCGCCCTGGCTGTTCGCCCTGCTGATGCCGCTGCTGCTGGCCGTCGTGGTCGCCCAGCTCTCCGAGAGCCGCGACGCCACCGGCGCCCCCGGCCTCGACGCCAAGGCGGTCGCGATGCTCGGCGTCCTCGCCGCCGCGGGCGCCGCCCTGCGCCCGCTCGGCGGTGGCACCGCGGGCCTGGAGCCGATGTTCTTCCTGATGGTCCTCGCCGGTCGCGCCATGGGCCCCGGCTTCGGCTTCGTCCTGGGCGCGCTCGCCATGTTCGCCTCCGGCCTGCTCACCGGCGGCGTCGGCCCCTGGCTTCCGTTCCAGATGCTCACCATGGGCTGGGTCTGCCTCGGCGCGGGCCTCCTCCCGGGCGCCGCCCGCCTGCGCGGCCGCCCCGAGCTGCTGCTCCTCGCCGTCTACGGCGTCCTCGCCTCCGTCGGCTACGGCACCGTCATGAACCTCCAGGGCTGGCCCTACATCGGCGGCCTCGGCCTGTCGATCTCCTTCGTCCCCGGCGACCCGCTCCCCGCCAACCTCATCCGCTTCGCCCTCTACTGCCTCACCACCTCCCTCGGCTGGGACCTCTCCCGCGCCGCCCTCACCGCCGTCCTCTGCCTCACCGTCGGCGGCCCCCTGCTGCGCACCCTCCGCCGCGCCACCCGCCGCGCCGCCTTCCGCTGACACGGGAACGGGACCGGCCTCCCCGAGACCGGCCCCGCCCTCCCCGCCCCGGCTACGCCTTCGGGCCCGTCTGCTGCACCACCTCGAACGACCACACCTGCGACCCGCTCGCCGCCGGCCGCGGCCGCTCGCCCCCGCCGCCCTGGTGGGCCTCCTTCATCGGCCCCTCCATCCACGCCCGGAACGACTCCTCGTCCCGCCACCGCGTGTACACCAGGTACTGGTCCGTCCCCTCGACCGGCCGCAGCAGCTCGAACCACTCGAACCCGTCCGACCCCTCCACCGCCCCGGCCCGCGAGGCGAACCGCTGCTCCAGCACCTCCCGCTGCTCCGCGGGAACCGTCAGCACGTTGATCTTCACTACGCTCATCCCCCCATCCTCCCCCACCTCACGCCCACCGCCCCCGAACCCCGGCCGCCCGGCCGCCCGACCGCCCCCGGCCACCGACCGCCGGTGGTCAGGCGGTGCGACCGGAGAGGGCGAGGGCCCAGGTGAGGCAGCCGAAGGCGGCGGTGGAGGCGAGGGCGCGGACGAGGTTCCAGCGGACCCAGACCTCCTCGAAGGCGGCGCGGACGGCGGCCGGGTCGGTGAGGGAGTCGGGGGCGCCCGCCGCGGCGAGCCGGTCGTTGAGCGGGACGTTGACCGTCCCGGTGACGATCAGCACCACGAGGTGGAGGGCCGCGGCGGCGGCGATCCACAGCAGGACGGTGCGGTCGCCGCCGCGCCACTGGAGCAGGCCCGCGGCGGCGGTCAGCAGCAGCGCGCCGAGGAAGCTGAGCATGAACCAGCCGTTCAGGATGGCCGTGTTGATGCGCTGCATGGTGTCGACGAACGCCCGGTCGCCGACCTGCGCCAGGCCCGGCATCACCGAGCAGGCGTAGGAGTAGAAGAGCCCGGCGCCGAGCCCGGTCAGCAGGACCGCGCCGACCAGCGCCGCCGTGCGGAGAACTGCCATGGCGGGAACCCCCGTTCGTGTCGTCATGACCTCCAGTCAATCCGTCCGACGGACCAAGATCCATGGCCTGGGCGCTCGTTGGCATGCGCGAGCGTCCACCGTCCGCACCGCCGCCGCGCCCCCGGCCGTCTACCCTGGCGGGCATGGACGCGCTCACCGCCCTGCTGACCGCCCCGCGGGCCCGCGGGGCGTTCCTGCTGCGGTCGGTGTTCGACCCGCCGTGGTCGCTGCGGATCGAGGACCGGGCGCCGCTGACGGTGCTGACCACGGTGCGCGGCAGCGGCTGGGTCGTCCCGGACGGCGCGGAGCCGGTGCCGCTGCACCCCGGCGACCTGGTGATCGTCCGCGGCCCCGAGCCGTACACCGTCGCGGACCTGCCGCAGACCCCGCCGCAGGTGGTGGTCCACCCCGGGCAGGTGTCCACCACCGTCGACGGCGCGCGGATGTGCGAGGTGCTCGACCAGGGCGTCCGGACCTGGGGCACCGGCCCGGACGCGGCGACGGTGCTGCTCAGCGGCACGTACCAGTTGCACGGCGAGGTCAGCGGACGGCTGCTGCGGGCCCTGCCGCCGGTGCTGCGCCTGGACGCCGCGGAGTGGGGTTCGCCGCTGATGGCGCTGCTGGAGGCGGAGATCGGCCGGGACGAGCCGGGCCAGGACGCGGTGCTGGACCGGCTGCTGGACCTGCTGCTGATCTCCGCCCTGCGCTGCTGGTTCGCCCGCGCCGCCGACCGGGCCCCGGCCTGGTACCGGGCCCACTCCGACCCGCTGGTGGGCCGCGCCCTGGGCCTGCTGCACGCCGACCCGGCCCGCGCGTGGACGGTGCACGACCTGGCCGCCGCGTGCGGGGCCTCCCGGGCCGCCCTGGCCCGGCGCTTCACCGAACTGGTCGGCGCTCCCCCGATGGCGTACCTCACCGACTGGCGCCTCGCCCGCGCCGCCGACCTGCTCGCCGAACCCGACGCCACCCTGGCCGCGGTCGCCCGCCGGGTCGGCTACGGCAGCGGCTTCGCGCTCAGCGCCGCGTTCAAACGGGTCCGGGGCGTCAGCCCGCAGCAGTACCGCGAGCAGGTCGGCGCGGCGGCGGACGCCTGAGGTCCGGCCGCGGCGACCCGCCCGCAGGCCGGCACCCGAACACGGCGGACGCCCCGGGACGCGGCGGGAACCCCCGCCGTCACGCCCCCGACCCCGGCCGGAAAACCGCCGAAACTCCGGCATACCGGGCGGGAAGTGCGCCCGCTCCAGGACGTCCCTGTCGCCCCGGGGATTGCTCCTGCATAATCACCCCCGTTCGATTCCGACCCGAGGAGGACCGGCCCATGCCGGCAGAGCGCTGCCCCCGCTGCGGCACCGCACGCACGGCCGGTAGCTGCGCGTGCAACGCCACCTCCCCGGTCGAGGACACCGCGGTCCTGCCCCACCTGGAAGGACCGCCACTGGTCCGCCCGTACGTGGCCGGGGCCTCCGTGGTGGAACCCGGCGACCCGGCGGTCGACCCGTTCGCCACCCGGGTCGGCCCGCCGCCGGTGCGGCCGATCGCCCCGCAGCCCGCCGCGACGCCCCCCGCCGCCGCTCCCCCGGTCGCCGTGCCGACCAGCGCCCCGCAGCCGCCCGCGGTGCAGCCGATCACCGGCCCGCCCGCCGCCGATCCGCCGCCCCCTGGCCGGCCCCCGCACGTCCCGCAGGCCGCCAGCCCGTTCGTACCACCGCAGAACGTCTCCCCGCAGCCCGCCGCGACGCCGCCCGCCGCGACGCCGCCCGCCGCACCGGCCCAGCCGCACCCGGACGCCGCCGCGACCCGACTGCTGCCGCCCGTCCCGCCGCAGGACGTCCCGCCGCAGAACCTGCCCCCGCAGGACGCCCCGGGCCGCTTCGTGCCGATCCCGCCCCCGGGCCGACCCTCGGACCAGCCCCCGGCCCAGGCGCCCGCCGAGCAGACCGTGCCGCTGACCCTGGGCCCGGTCGTGGCACCGCCGCCGCCCTCCCCGATCGCGGCCTCGTACCCGCCCGTGCCCCCGGGCCCGCCCGGCGCCGGGGAGGCCGACGCCGACGCGCCCCAGCTGATCGACCTCGACGGCCACGACCGGGCCCGGGCCACCGCGTCCGACCCCCAGCACGCCCCGCAGCCCGCGCAGCCCCCGCACGAGGGCGAGGACGAGCGGTGGCCCGCGGCGCCCGGCGCCGACCTCGGCATGTTCACCTTCCGCGAGGACGACGCGGACGGCCCGGTCAGCCGGGCCGACCGGCGCGAGCGGCGTCGGCAGAGCGCCGACCGCCGTCGGCTGGTGATCGCGGGCGGTGCGGTCGGCGTGACCGCGCTGGGCGCGAGCCTGGCGATGCTGCTGTCCTCCTCGCCGTCGAAGGTCGACCACGCGCTGCCCGCGCCGACCGGCCCGGCGGTGTCCTCCCCGACCGAGGTGTCGCCGGACCCGACCGGCCCGGCCCCGAGCGCCGTCTCCTCCGCCCCGGCCGCGCAGGAGAGCCCGTCGCCGTCCCGCACCAAGGCCCGTCCGACCCAGGCGGTGACCACCAAGGCCGCGGCTCCCCCGAGCAGCGAGGCCCCGGCCGCGCCGAGCAGCCCGACCGCACCGTCCAGCACCCCGCCGCCGACCGGCAAGGCGCTGAAGTTCGGGGACACCGGCCCGGAGGTGACGCAGATGCAGCAGGCGCTGATGGCGTACCGGTGCAACCGGATCGGACCGCTGACCATCGACCGCACCCGCAGCGGCCAACTGGGCTTCGGCGACTGGACGCGGCAGGTCCTGCAGGGCGTCCAGCAGGACCTGTTCGGCGACAGCAAGCCGCGGCAGCAGTACCAGGACGGCGTCTACGACGCGGCCACCCAGGCCGCGCTGGCCCGGACGCCGCGCAGCCCGGACTGCTGACCCCGCCCGGCACCCGACCCCCGACTGACGCCCGTCAGCCGGTGACCGCCTTGAACAGGCTCCACCCCGCCAGCACGATCATCGCCAGCGCGGCGATCCGCACGATGACCTTCATCGGCACGTGCTGGAGCAGCTTCTGCCCGCCGACGATCGCGAGGCCGCCGACCGCGCACAGCGCGAGCCAGGAGCCGAGGCCGACGGCCAGCGGGTCGTCGTACTTGGCGGCGAGGTTGGCGGTCATGATCTGGGTGAGGTCGCCGAACTCGGCGACCGCGACGATGGCGAAGCTGGTCCCGGCGACCTTCCAGAAGGAGCGGTTCGCGGGCTCCCGGCCCTCGGCGCCGTCGTCCTCCTCCTCCTTGTGCCACAGCAGCATGGCCGCGCCGCCCAGGAAGAGCAGGCCGGTGATGCCCTCGACCCAGCGGTGCGGCAGCAGGGCGAGCAGGCGGCCCGCGACCAGGGCGAGGCCGACCTGGAGGGCGAACGCGGCGGCGATGCCCGCGAAGACGTAGCCCGCGCGGTACTTGGTGCCGAGGACCAGGCTGGCCAGGGCGGTCTTGTCCGGGAGTTCGGCGAGGAAGACGATGCCGAACGTCAGCGCGGCGATGGTCAGGCTGTTCTCCCCCAGCCCTGGGGGGCTGGGCGGTGCCCCCTGGTGGCGGGGTCTCTCCGTCTCGGGGCCGCCGACCCCGGAGCCACCCGCAGCAGGGGACGCCTCGGCCCGGCAGCACTGGTTCATGGTCACAGCACTGCGGCCGAAGGTCTCGCCGACACCCCGCAGGGTGCCCCGGGCGCCGGGCCGCCCCGCGAGGGACTGGCCAGCATGTCGACGGTCCGGTGGAGGGCTACTCCCCTTCAACAACGCGCAGAGCCTACCGGACGCCGGAACGGACGCCGGACGCGGCCCCGACCAGCCCCCGTCCGACCAGCTCCAGCACCGCCGTCACCGCGACCGCCTCCACCGCGAGCAGCGCCACCAGCACGAACAGCTGCACCGCCCCGGCCTGGACGGGCGTCGCCCCGCCGAGCAGCATGCCGACGAACGCGCCGGGCAGGGTGACCAGGCCGACGGTGCGGGTCTGGTCGAGCGCGGGGACGAGCGAGGTCGCGGCGGCGGTGCGGCAGATCTCCAGCCGGGCCTCGCGCTCCTCGAAGCCCAGCGCCAGCGCGGCCTCCACCTCGCCGTGCCGCAGCCGCAGTTCGTCCAGCGCCCGGCGTCCGGCCAGCGAGGTGGCGGTGAGCGCCCCGCCGATCAGGATCCCGGCGACCGGGATGACGGTGATGCCCCTGGCGGGCAGCAGCCCGGTCGCGGCGAGCAGCAGCAGGACGGGCAGCACCCCGGCGGCGATCGGCACCGCCGCCCACGCCCACTCCCACCGCCCCGCGGACGCACGTCCCCCGCCCCGTGCCCGCCCGCCCTCGCCGATCCGCCGCCCGGCGGTCCGCACCGCGACGGCGAACATCAGCAGCACGAACAGCGCGGACGTCCACAGCGAACGCACCACCCAGGCGATCACCAGCGCGACCAGGGCCAGTTGGACGGCCGCCCGCAGCCCGGCGCGCAGCACCGCCCGCCCGTGCCCGAGGCCGCCGCGCCCGGCGACCAGCGCGGCGACGACGAGCAGCAACGCGCAGGCGGCGCCCAACGCCGGGGTGACCGGCAGCAGTTGGGCGCCGCCCGCGGCAACCGGACTGCTCATCGCGGACTCAGATCCAACTGACGAACCACATCCGGGCGTGCCAGTCCGACATCGGGAACACCTCCGCGGTGTACAGCGGGAGGAAGAACGCGAAGCACCCCATGATCGCGAGCACGACCAGTCCGGCCCCGGCCGCGCCCCAGCGCCGCCGGACCGGTGTGCTGCCGGCCGGGCCGAGCATCGCGCCGAGCATCTGGGCGACGGCCAGGCACAGGAACGGCACCAGCACGACCATGTAGAAGGAGAAGACGGTGCGCTGCTGGTACTGGAACCAGGGCAGGTAGACCGCGGCGACCGCGGCGAGGATCGCGCCGGAGCGCCAGTCCCGCCGGAAGAACCAGCGGTAGAGCGCGTACGGCAGCGCGAAGCAGGCGGCCCACCACAGGAAGGGGGTGCCGAGCGCGAGGATCTGGCTGGCGCAGCCGTCGGGCGCGGTGCAGCCCTTCTCGCCGGTCTTCAGCTGCTCCCAGTACATGGAGACCGGGCGGCCCTGGACCAGCCAGCTCCACGGGTTGGACTGGTAGGTGTGCGGGGAGGTCAGGGTGGTGTTGAAGTGCCAGATCTCGGAGTGGTAGTGCCACAGGCTGCGCAGCGGCGCGGGCACCCAGCCGAAGGCCCCGGAGCGCCCGTCCGCCCAGTGCCGGTCGTAGCCGCCGTCGGTGGCCAGCCAGCCGCTCCAGGACAGCAGGTAGGCGGCCAGGGCGGCGACGGGCATCGACAGCGCGGCGGGCCACAGGTCGCGCCGGAGCATCGAGCGCCAGGGCCGGTGGGCGCCCGCGGCGCGGCGTCCGGCCTGGTCCCAGAGCAGGACGAGGACGGTGAAGACGGCGAGGACGGGTGCGCCGGTCCACTTGACGGCGCAGGCGGCGCCCAGCAGGAGGCCCGCGGCGAGCCGCCAGGGGCGCAGGCCGAGGCGGACCTCGTCGGCGGCCCGGCCGCCCTCGGCGCGGGCGGCGCGCAGCAGGTCGCGGGTGCGGTCGCGGTCGACGAGCAGGGCGCCGAAGGCGGCGAGCACCAGGAAGGCGGAGACGCCGTCGAGCAGGCCGACCCGGCTCATCACGAACTGCAGGCCGTCGACGGACAGCAGCAGTGCGGCGACGCAGCCGATCAGGGTGGAGCGGAACAGGCGGCGGCCGATCCGGGCGACCATCAGCACGCTGAGGGTGCCGAGCACGGCGACGGCGATCCGCCAGCCGAAGGGGTGCAGGCCCCAGAAGTGGGTGCCGAGGCCGATGACCCACTTGCCGAGCGGCGGGTGGGCGATGAACGCGGCGGCGTGGCTGAGCGGAATGACCTGCGGGTCGCCGAGGATCAGCTGGTTGGCGTTGTCCGGCCAGGCCGACTCGTAGCCCTGCTGCCACAGGGACCAGGCGTCCTTGGGGTAGTACGTCTCGTCGAAGACGAAGGCGTGCGGGTACCCGAGGTTCCACAGCCGCAGCACCCCGGCGAACACGGCCACCGCCAGCGGGCCCCACCACCGGTACCTGTCCTTCGCCGGTGCGGCGTGCACCGTCCCCCGTTCCTGCCGCCGCTCCGCTACCGCCAGCGCCATGCCCTCCCCGTTCGACCGCAGTTGACGACTTGTCCGCAATGTCCGCATCCTAGCCTGCGGCCACCGGCACCCGCGGGTGCCGGTGCAGGACGTCCGGAGCATTCTCCCCCGTGCGCCCTCCCCCGTTACGGTTGACCCTCGACCAGGTCGAGGGACCAGGGTCAACCCCGTGGAGAGCACCATGCGCAGCATCGGCGAGATGGCCCGGGCCTGCGGCCTGAGCCCCGGCACCCTGCGGTTCTACGACGGCGCGGGCGTCTTCGTCCCGGCCGAGGTGGACCGGCACACCGGGTACCGCTGGTACGCGGACGAGCAGCTGCCGGACGCCCGGCTGCTGGCCCGGCTGCGCCGGGTCGGGATGCCGCTGGCCGGGATCACCCGGGTGCTGACCGGCTCCCCGGCCGAGGCCCGGGCCGAGCTGGACGCGCACCTGCGCCGCCTGGAGGACGGTCTGACCGACGCCCGCCGGGAGCTCTCCGCGGTCCGCGCCCTGCTCGACTCCCGGGAGTTCCCCATGTCGCCCACCCGCCTGACCGTCCCCGCCCCCGCGCTGGCCGCCGCCCTGGACGCGGTGCGCTTCGCCGCCCCGGCGGACGACGCGCTGCCCGCCGTCGCCGGGATCTTCCTGGACGCGGAGGACGGCGCCCTGCACCTGGTCGCCACCGACCGCTACCGCCTGGCGGTCGCCGACTGCCCGGCCGCCCTGGACGGCCCGCCCGCCTCCGCCCTCCTGCCGACCGCCCTCGCGGACGCCGCCCGGGCCCTGCTCGGCGACGCCGAGGAGGCCGAACTCACCTTCGACGGGAACCAGTTCACCATCCGCGCGGCCGGGCGCGCGCTCTCCGGCGAACGCGTCGAGGCGGACTTCCCGGACTACCGCCGCCTGCTGCGCCTGGAGCCCACCCACCGCATCACGCTGACCGCCGCCCAACTGCGCGCCCTGCCCGAGGACACCGACGCCGACACCCCCACCGCCACCCTGACCGCCACCCCGGCCGACGCCCTCCCCGAGGCCCCCGCCCCCGCCGACCTGCTGGTCCACGTCAACCGCGACTTCCTCCTCGAAGCCGCGGGCAGCGCCGAACAGCTCGTCCTCGAACTCGGCGGCCCGATCGGCCCGCTGGCCATCCGCTTCCCCGCCCGCACGGACACCTTCTCCCTGCTGATGCCGATCGCCCGCTGACCGCACGCGGGCGCGGACGGCCGGGTACGGTCGGCGCCATGACCGCCGTCGACTGGCCCGCCGTCCGCACCCGCGTGCTCACCCTGCTGGAGTGCGACCCCGAACAGGGCACCACCGCACCGCCGTTGACCGCACAGCAGGTCGCCGAGGCGGAGGCCGACCTCGGCGCCCCCTTCCCGCCCGACTACCGCGACTACCTGCTGCACGTCAGCGCGGGCGGCTGGTTCCTCGACGAACTCCGCCGCACCGAACACGGTTGGGGCTGGGCACCCACCCACCGCGGCGCGGACCCGACCGCGGGCCTGGCCCTCATCGCCGACCGCGGCCACGGGGCAGCCGTGGGCCTGGCCCTCACCGGGCCGCACCGCGGAACAGTGTGGATGGACAACCGCCCCCACCACGAGGTCTACCCGCTGCGCGCCGAGGACGGCCGGGCGGCGACCTTCACCGAGTGGCTGCTCGACTGGCTCGCCCACATGGAGGAGCTCGCCGGAGCCACCCCCACCCAGCGCGGCCAGGTCGCCTACTGCTGGCACATGGGCGTGGAGACCCCGATCGACTGGTGCCCGCCACCCGACAGCCGAGGATGAACGGTGGGAGGCCCCATCAGGGGCTCGGGGAACGGCGAGTCCGAGCTGCTGACGGCCGGAGCCCACCGGAGGTCCGTGCTGCTTCGGGCCGTGGTAACGGAACCCGAAGTCACGCCGCCGTCTGCAGCTCCCGCGCCGCCCGCGGCTCGCGCTGCGCGACGGCCAGCGCCCGGACGTTGTCCTGCGCGGGCGTGAGGTGCTCGCGCAGGCGGACCGCGAGGGCGACGATCAGCAGCGTGCACAGCGCCATCGCGGCGAGGTACAGCGGCCACGTCCCCGAGCCGACCAGCAGCACGCCGACGGCGGGGCCGACCGCGACCGCGATCTGCTTCACCAGCGCGTACCCGGCGTTGTAGGTGCCGAGCAGCCGGCTGGGCGCGAGGTCGGCGACGATCGGGCCCATGGTGGGGGCCAGCAGCGACTCGCCGACGCCGAACAGGGCGTAGACGGCGACGATCGCCACCGTCGCGGCCATCGCCTCGGTGCGGACCAGCCCGGCGACCACGGCCATGCCCCAGGCGCCCAGCCAGACCAGGCCGGCGGCGGCCATCGCGGTGGTGCGGCGGCGGCGCTCGGTGATCCGGACGACGAACATCTGCAGCAGCACGATGGTCAGCGCGTTGGCGCCGATGGCCAGGCCCAGGGTGGACGGCGCGGTGCCGACGGTGTCGGTGGCGAACGCCGCGACGCCGGACTCGAACTGCCCGTAGCAGGTGAAGAAGATCAGCCCGGCGAGGGCGCACAGCCGCAGCATCGCCTTGTCGGCGACCATCGCCCGCAGCCCGCCGCCCCTCCCGCTCGCCCCGGCGGGGGCCGGTTCGACGGCCGCCGGGGGCATCTTCGCGGTACCGGTGACGGCGGCCAGGCCGAGGAAGGTCAGGGCCTCGATGGTGAACAGCCTGGTCAGGCTGGCCGGGTCGGAGGTGTCGACGATCTGTCCGCCGACCAGGGCGCCGATGCCCATGCCGAGGTTGACCAGGGTGAACTGGAGCGCGAAGGCGCGGGAGCGCTCGGTGCGCCCGGTGCAGCGGACGATCATCGTGGCGAGCGCGGGCTGGCAGGTGGTGACGCCCGCGCCGAACAGGAAGGAGGAGAGCAGCAGCCCGGCGGTGCCACTGGCCTGCCCGAAGGCGAACGCGCCGACGGCGGCCATCGCGGTGCCGGCCAGCAGCACCGGCCTGGGCCCGTACCGGTCGATGCCGCGGCCGGTGAACGGCAGCACGGCCAGCGCGGCGAGCGCGAACACGGTGAACACCGCGCCCGCGGCCGCGGCGCCGAGGCCCCGCACCTGGTCCACGTACACGAACATGTACGGCAAGGTGAAGCCGCTGCCGAAGGCGCTGAGCGCGTTGCCGATCTGGACGCGGCGCAGTCGGCCGCCCCACTCCTTCACTGCACACCCCTTTTCGTGCGTCGGGCCGGGCGACTCGCCCCGGCCTTTACTTCGTAAGATTTCAGACCTAAAGTCTTACCATCCGAAGCGTAAGGTGTCAAAGGCTTAACGGCTGCATCCTGCGTGGGAGAATGAGCACATGAGCACACGCAGAGCGGAGCCCCCGACCGCCACCGAGCTCGGCATCGCCGAGCAGGTGGCCGTCTACCAGCGGGAATTCCCCACCGTGGACCCGCAGGTGGAGACGATCGTCTCCACCCTGTCCCGGCTCACCCGCCGGATGAACGTGGCGTACGGCCGCCAGTTGGCCACCCTCGGCATCACCTCCGCCGAGTGGGAGGTGCTCAAGGCCCTGGTGTTCGCGGGCGCCCCGTACCGGCTGGGCCCGGGCGAGCTGGCCAAGCGGCTCGGCCTGACCCCGGCCGCGATGACCCACCGGATCGACCGGATGGTCGCCGAGGGCCTGGTCACCCGGGACCGCGACGAGGCCAACCGGGTCCGGGTGATCGTCGAGCTGACCGCCGAGGGCCGCGACAAGTGGCTGGAGCTGATGCGGATGGCCACCGTCTTCGAGGCCGACCTGCTCCAGGACGTGGTCGGCGAGGCCCGCCCCGAACTGGCCGCCGCGCTGACCAGGATGCTGCGCCGGATCGAGGAGACCCAGCCGGACGCCCTGGGCCGCACCGACGACCTGACCTGCTGACCGGGCGGCCGCCCGCACGCCCGGCCGCCCGGCAAAAGCGGACGAGGGGCGCGAGGAGAGGGATCTCCTCGCGCCCCTCGCGGGGTGCGGCTCAGTCGGTCAGCCGGTCAGTGATCAGCAGGCGCCGTTGTCGGTCCAGACGCCCCACTGGCCGCTCAGGCTCGGGTCCTCGTTGGTGGTCCACCACTTGTTGGTGTAGTAGTGGCCCTTCCAGGAGACCTTGGTCGGGGTGGCGTACACGGTGGCGGCGTTCCAGCTCGGGGCACCGGAGCAGGTGCCGGTCGAGGCGGAGGCCGACGCGGAGGCCGAGGCCGACGCGGAAGCCGAGGCGGAGGCGGAGGCCGACGCGGACGGGCTGGCCGACTGCGAGGCGGAGGCCGAGGCCGACGGGGAGGCCGACTGGGTCGGGGCGGCCGGGCAGGAGGCGGCGGAGCCGTTGGTGGCGGTCACCGTCTTGTCGAACAGCGCGGTCTGGGTGCCCAGGTCGTACATCGAGAACATGAACGAGCCGCCGAGGCCGTTGCAGTGCGCGTAGTCGAGCTTGGCCTGGATGGACTGCGCGTTCTCGCCGGACCAGAAGGTGGTGCCGTCGTAGAAGTAGGCGGCCTTGGCGGTGTCGTCCCAGTAGGTGTAGCTGGGGTTGTCGACGAAGCCGTTCAGCTCCTTGTACATCTTGATGCCGGCGACGCCGCCGGAGTAGGTGCCGCCGGGGGCCGGGGCGGACGCCTTCTGGAACAGGCCGTGGGTGGTGCCGGCCGAGACGCCGGTCCAGCCGCGGTAGTAGAACGGGATGCCGACGTTGATCTTCTTCGCCGGGAAGCCGCCGGGGATGCCGTACTGCGGGTCACCCACGGTGTACGCCTTGACCGCCGCGTCCACCGAGTACTTGCCGTTGCCACCCGGGACGGGGTTCATCGGGTCGTTCGGGTTGGTGTAGATCGGGGCCTGGTGGTTGGTCGGGCCCTGGGCCTCCCAACCGCCGTGCATGTCGTACGTCATGATGTCCAGGAAGGTCAGGTACTGGCCGATCTTGTCGGTCTCGACCTGCTTGATCTTGTCCTGGCCGGCGCCGACCGCGGCCGCCAGGCCGTAGGTCTTGCCGTCGGTCTTGCCCTGGGCGTCCAGCTGGCTGCGGAACTCGGCCAGCAGCGCGGTGAAGTTCTGCTTGTCGTTGGGCGAGGCGTGGTTGCCGGTGTGGCCGTTGCCGCCCGGGTACTCCCAGTCGATGTCGAAGCCGTCGAAGATGCCGGCGCCGGTGCCCGGGCCGCCGTAGCCGCCCTGGGAGGGCAGGTTGCCCTTGATGAACATGTCGACGCAGGAGGAGACGAACTTCTTGCGCGCGGCGTCGCTGGCCGACACGTCGGAGAAGTACTTGGAGTAGGTCCAGCCGCCGATCGACATCAGGACCTTGAGGTTCGGGTTCTTCGCCTTCAGCTTCTTCAGCTGGTTGAAGTTGCCGACGATCGGCTGGTTCCAGGTGTCGCCCACGCCGTCGACCGAGATGTCGGCGCCGAAGCTCTTCTGGTAGTCGGCGAAGGAGTCGCCCGCGCCGTCACCCGCGTTGGGGTCGTCCTCGTTCTGCGACGCGGCCTTGTTGGCCTCGAAACAGGTGAGGTTGGTCGGGTCGATGTTCGCGAAGTCGTAGATGACGTAGTCGAGCTTCGCGGCGGCGCCCGTGTCCTGCATCGTCTTGAGGTAGTACGCGTTCGAGTAGATCGACCACTGGTCGAAGTACGCGACCTTGATGCCGCCGCTGGTGGCCGGGGCGCCGGTCGAGTTGGTGGGCGCGGCCTGGGCGGTGCCGCCGGTCAGCGCCAGGGTGCCGCCGAGCAGCAGCGAGGCCGCGGTGCCGGCCGCCAGGGCGGCCCAGCCCTTCGGCCGCCGCCGCGCGGGCGACTGGGGGGAAACGGAACGAAGCATGGCTGCGAGACTCCTGGTTGTGGGGGTCCTGCCGAGTCCGGGCGCGAACCGTGCGAGGTGGGGTCGCACGACCTGGACATGACAGGGGAATCGAGCGTTGGCCTGCACAAACACCAGGTGCGGGTAAGCCGAACCGGCGCCGGTGGTGTAGACCACCGGCGCCGGCCCAGGGGCTCCCTGCACCTGCCAAGTAAAATGGACTAGACCAACTCGGCCGTCAAGAGCGGGATCTGACGCTTACGCCACGCTTAAGGTTCGGTGTCCGGTCAGTACCGCAGGGCGTTGGCCACCACGGGAGTCACGCTCCCCTCCAGCGAACGGTTGCTCTCTGCCGTGGCCTGCGCGGACGCCCCCGCCGCCACCTCCGGCACGTTCACCACCACCGCGTCGAGCAGGTTCCCCGACGCGTCGTCGAAGTTGACCTGAATCGTGTACTTGCCGGACTGCGAACCGTGGTTGGTGACCGTCAGCGGCACCGACAGCTTCCCGTCCGAGCCGGTGGTGGCCTTGCCGAGCGACACGTCGTCCTTCGCGTCCAGCCCGCCCTTCACGCTCGCCAGCGCCGAGGAGGCGGCGGCCTGCGCCGAGGCGCCCAGCGAGGCGGCGGCCGAGCCGATCGCCGCCGTGGCCGAGGAGGCCGCCGAGGCCACCGCCGACTTCGCGCCCTCCAACGCCGAGGACGCCGCCGGGGACGGCGAGCCGTCCGAGGAGCAGCCCGCCAGGGCCGCGCCGCCCAGCAGGACGGCGGCCGTCCAGGCCGCGGCGGCCCGCGTCGATCGCTTCATCAGTGGTGATCCCTTCGCTCGTGGACGTCCGTGGGTGCTCGTGGGTGCTCGTGGGAGCCGTGAGCCGCCGGTGCGGCCCCGGGTGCGGTTCAGGAGAGCCCGGTGCCGTTCTCCCGGGCCGCCTCGTCCGCGGCCCGCGCCTCCCGGCGGCGCACCTCGTCCTGGCGGCGCGCCACCACCGCGGCGGCGCCCGCCGCGCTCGCCGCGAAGGCCAGCGCGCCCAGCCACGGGCGGGCCAGCCGGTGCCCCAGCGCGGCGTCCAGCGAGTAGCGGCCCGCCCCGGCCACGCCCAGGGCCAGGCCGCAGGCGCCCAGCAGGGCCGGGTACTCGTAGCCGCCGCCGTGCGCGAAGAAGCCCGCGGGGGCGTGCACCGCGATCGCGCCCGCCATCGTCCCGGCGACGACCGCACCGGCCGCGGGGGTGGCCAGGCCGACCGCGAGCAGCGCGCCGCCGCCCGCCTCGCCCAGGCCGGCCGCCCGCGCGCTGCGCTCGCCGGGCAGGAAGCCCATGTGTTCCATGGCCTGCGCGGTGCCCTCCGGTCCGGCGCCGCCGAACCAGCCGAACAGCTTCTGTGTCCCGTGCGCGAACAGGACACCGCCGACGGCCGCGCGCAGTGCCAGCAGACCGAGATCCTTGCGGTGCAGACTGGTCATGGTGTTGCCCCTGGTGTGGAAGAGAAGACTTAGGGCCCATCCCAGCGTGCGCACCGGCCCCGTTCGACCCGGCGAAGCCATCCGGGCGACGCGCGCGAGCAGACAGGAGGACCGATGCCCACCGCACCGAAGCCGCCCGAGTACGTCCTGCACGGCGAGCGGGTCGCCGACGAGCCCTCGTTCTGGGCGGAGCTCGGCCGCGCCGTGCAGGCCCCCGACGGCTACTACGGCCGCAACCTGGACGCCCTGGCCGACTGCCTGCGCGGCGGCTTCGGGCCCGAGCCGCCGTTCGTGCTGGTCTGGCAGCGGGCGATGGTCTCGGCGCAGGCCCTGACCCGCCGGGTGACCGGCCCGGACGAGGAGGAGCGCTCCTACTTCGACGCGCTGCTCGACGTGCTGCGTCAGGGTGGCGTCACCGTTCGGCTGCGCTGACGGCCCATCATGGGCGCATGTCGGCGATCACCCTGAGCACCGTCTTCGTCACCTTCTTCGCCGTGGTCGGCCCGCCCAAGGTGCTGCTCGCCTTCGCGCAGCTCAGCCAGAGCCGCACCCCGGCCGAGCTGCGCAGGCTCACCCTGGTGTCCTCGCTGGTCGCGGCCGTGGTCGGCCTGGTGCTGGCCTACAGCGCGGACTTCATGGCCGCGCTGTTCCACATCTCCGACCAGTCGCTGCAGATCGCCGGCGGGGTGATCTTCTTCATCTACGCGGTGGCCCTGGTCCTGGGCATCCACCTCGGCGGCAGCCGGGAGGACGCCCACCTCGCCAACCCGCTGGCCGACGGCATCCGCGAACTGCTGCTGCCGTACGTGGCCAGCCCGCTGGCGATCACCGCGCTGCTGGTCGAGTCGCTGACCAGGGACACCCTGGGCTGGCACTCCACCGTCGCCGCCATGTACGTGGCGGTGATCGCGGTGGACTGCCTGTGCGTCCTGCTGCTGGCCCCGCTGCTGCGGGCCAGTCGGCGCACCTCGCTGGAGGTGCTGTCCCGGCTGCTCGGGCTGCTGCTGGCGGCGGTCGGCGTGGAGATGGTGCTGTACGGGCTGGAGAGCCTGGGCGTGCACCTGGCCGAGCCGAAGAACGGCCACTGACGCGCTCAGGGGCTGAGCGGCCGCCAGGGCACCGGGCTGGAGAGGATCATCGAGCTGGTCGGCTGCCCGTAGCCGCCGAGCCGATCGGTCAGCCGCTCGAACGAGGGCATGTCCGGCACCCCGACCAGCAGCACGCAGCACGCCCCGCCGGTGACCCGGTGCAGTTGGAACACCTCCGGCCAGCTCGCCACCTCCGGGTCGCGCAGCAGGCAGCGCACCCCGTAGCACTCCACCGTGACCAGCGCCATCACCGCCGCCCCGGCCTTCGCCGGGGCCAGGTGGGCGTGGTAGCCGGTGATCACGCCGTCCGCCTCCAGCCGGCGCACCCGCTCCGCGACGGCGGGCGGGGAGAGGTTCACCCGGCGCGACAGCTCGTTGTACGACAGCCGCGCGTCGGCCTGCAGTTCGGCCAGCAGCAGGCGGTCCACCGCGTCCACGGCGGCTCCTTTGCGTTCGTCAGGCGATCGGGGCCCAGCGCCTTGCGATCGGCAGGTCGGTGCCCCCATCCGGGCTACGACGCCCATTCAAGAGCAGGCCGCCGGGACGCACAATGGTGTCCGCCCGCCGCACCCCGGGCGGGCGGACCCGAGGAGGTACCGGCCATGACCGGCCAGACCCACCGCCCCCACCTGCGGTTCGACCCCGAGCAGGGCCCCGGCGCGGCCACCCCCTACGCCCGGTACGTGCACCTGGCCGAGCTGCACGCGCTGCAGCGGCCGCGCAGCACCGAGCCCGCGGAGTACTCGTTCATCGTCACCACCCAGGTGATGGAGCTGCTGTTCGACCTGCTGCACCACGACTGGACCGCCGCCCGCACCGCCCTGCGCGCCGACGACCTGGACGCCGCGCTGGCCGCGCTGCGCCGCGGGCAGCACACCCAGGACGTGCTGATCGGCTCCTGGGACCTGCTGGCCACCATGACGCCCGCCGAGTTCAGCGCCTTCCGCCCCACCCTGGGCGAGGCGTCCGGCTTCCAGTCCTCGGCCTTCCTGCGGCTGGAGTTCCTGCTCGGCAACCGCAGCGAGGGCCTGCTGGAGATGTACCGGGACTCCCCCGCCGAGTACGACGAGCTGTTCGCGGCGCTGCACACGCCCGGCCTGTACGACGAGGCGCTGGCCGTGCTGGCCCGGCGCGGCCTGGCGATACCCGCGAAGCCGGTCACCGCCCGGCACCGCCACGACGAGGCGGTCGAGACCGCCTGGCGGGCCGTCTACACCGACCCGGAGCTGGCCGACCTGGTCCGGCTCGGCGAGGCCCTGCTGGACACCGCCGAGCGGGTCACCCGCTGGCGCCAGCGCCACTACTCCGCCGTCAAGCGCACCATGGGCGGCAAGCCCGGCACCGGCGGCTCCAGCGGCCTCAGCTGGCTCAAGCAGTCCGCCGACCAGGACGTCTTCCCCGAGCTGTGGACCGTCCGCAACGAGCTGTGAGCCCCGTCCCGGCCTCGCGGCCGCAACGATCCGAGCCGCCCCGGCCCCACGCCGCACCGGCCTCCGAACCTCCCGGGAGCAATGCCGTGACCCCCACCCGCGAGCAGTGCGCGGCCCGCGACGCCGCCGACCCGCTGCACGCCCTGCGCGCCGAGTTCGACCTCCCCGCCGGGGTGCTCTACCTGGACGGCAACTCGCTCGGCGCGCTGCCCCGCCGCACCCCCGGCCACCTGGCGAAGGTGCTGGCCGAGGAGTGGGGCACCGGGCTGATCCGCTCCTGGAACGAGGCCGGCTGGTTCCACCAGCCCGGGCGGCTCGGCGACCGGCTCGGCGCCCACCTGCTCGGCGCCGCGCCCGGGCAGGTGGTGGTCTGCGACTCCACCTCGGTCAACCTGTTCAAGGTGCTGGGCGCGGCCCTGCGGCTGCGCCCCGGCCGCCCGGCGCTGCTCGCCGAACGGCACGCCTTCCCCACCGACCTGTACATCGCCGACGGCCTGAGCGCCCTGCACCCCGGCGCCCGGCCGGTGCTGCTGGACTCCGCCGCCCAACTGGACGCCGTCCTGGACTCCGAGGCCGCCGTGGTGCTGCTCTCGCACGTCGACTACCGCACCGGCGAACTGCTGGACATGGCGGCCGTCACCGAGCGGATCCACGCCGCCGGGGCGCTCGCCGTCTGGGACCTGTGCCACACCGCGGGCGCGCTGCCGATCCACCTGGACGCGGCGGGCGTCGACTTCGCCGTCGGCTGCGGCTACAAGTACCTCAACGGCGGCCCGGGCGCGCCCGCCTTCCTGTACGCCGCGGCCCGCCACCAGGGGGACGCCCGGCAGCCGCTGACCGGCTGGTTCGGGCACGCCCGGCAGTTCGACTTCGAGCCCGGCTACCGGCCCGCCGAGGGCGTCACCCGGTTCCTGACCGGCACCCCGCCGATCCTCGGACTGGCCGCGCTGGAGGCCGCGTTGGAGGTCTGGGAGCTGGCCGACCCGGCCGCCGTCCGCGCCAAGAGCCTCGAACTGTCGGACCTCTTCCTGGAGTTGACCGCCGACCTGGACGTCGAACCGGTCACCCCGCGGGAGCACGCCCGGCGCGGCAGCCAGGTCGCGCTGCGGCACCCGGACGGCTACGCGGTGGTCCAGGCGCTGATCGCCCGCGGCGTGATCGGCGACTTCCGCGCCCCCGACCTGATGCGCTTCGGCTTCACCCCGCTCTACCTCTCCCACGCCGACGTGCACGACGCCGCGACCGCCCTGCGCGAGGTGCTGGCGAGCGGCGAGTGGCGCGCGGAGCGCTTCGCCCGCCGCGGCGAGGTCACCTGACGCCCCCGGAACACCGGCGTCCCGGGACGCGGCAGGACGGCCGGGGCCCCGCGGGGCGCCGGCCGTCCTGGGTCCTGACTGCTAGCTGTGGCGTCCGCGACCGCGGGCGCGGCGGGCCAGCGCGAGCACGCCGCCGCCCAGGCCCAGCAGCACCGCGGCGGCCCCGGCCGCCGGGGCGACCAGGTCACCGCCGCCGGTGTCCGGCAGCGGCGGGCCCGCCGGGGTCGAGGAGGAGCCGGTCGGCACGGGCGTGCTCCCGCTCGGCGAGGGCGACGGAGCGGGACCGGTGCTCCCGCTCGGCGACGGGGAGGGGCTCGGCGACGGGCTGGGGCTCTCGCTCCGGGACGGGGAGGGGCTCGGCGAGGGCGACGGGCTGGTCGAGTCGCTCGGCGAGGGCGAGGGGCTCGGAGACGGGCTGGTCGAGTCGCTCGGCGACGGGGACGGCGAGGGGCTCTCGCCGCAGTCCGGCAGATCGCCGTTGAACGGGTAGTTGTGGATCTCGGTGCCCGCGCTGCCCTGCTGCTGCAGGTTGCCCGCCAGGTAGACGCGGCCGTTGGTCCCCGGGTTGGACAGGATCGTCGTGCTGTCCGGGTTGCCGGTCATGATCGAGCCCTGCCACTGGGCGGTGCCGATCACCGACACGTTCGTCGCGGTCGGGAAGTTCCACATCAGGTTCGGCCGCAGCGTCGTCAGCGGGTCGTCGGCCACACCGGTACCGCTGCTGGTGTTGACCGTGACGTTGCTGCCCGTCATGTTGACGATCACCGTGGCACCGGCCGGGATGCCGGTGAACGAGAGCAGCCGGATGCCACCGTCGGTGCCGATGCTCCGGTCGTAGGTGAAGACCTGCCGGGCGCTGGTGCCGTCGCCGGTGAAGGTGACGGTGGTCCCGTCGTCCACCACCGTGCCGGTGGCGGTCTGCCGGGCCATGCAGGCCGAGTCGTTCTCGATGATCGTCCGCAGCGGCTTGAACTGGTCGATCCGGGTCGGGTCCTGGATCGCCTGGCCGGTCGGGGTGATGTCGTAGGCGCCGGTCAGCGTGGTGCCGTACACCAGGTTGCCCCACAGGGCCTTCGGCGGGTTGGCGAAGAAGTCGGTGCCGCCGATGAACAGCCGGCTGGGGTTCTCCTGCGAGTTGTCCATGGCGACCGAGCCGCCGACCGTGACGTGGTCCGAGCCGTTCGGCGGGGTGACCATCGAACCGACGCCCACCACGCCCATGTTGAACGCGCCGCCGATGGCCTTGTTGATGTCGAGGTTGCCGAGGATCGCGATCTTGCCCTCGGCCTCGGCCGCGTTCTGCCGCACCAGGTAGTTGCCGCCGACGAAGACGTTGAGCGAGGCGTCCGCGCCGTTGAACGGGCCGGTGTGCGGCGGGTCCCACTGGCTCGGGCAGTCCGGGCCGGAGCAGGGGCCCAGCGGCGGTGCCATCTGGGCGGCGTCGCCGACCGCGGCCAGGGTGATCAGCGGGGCGGCGGCGAGTGCCGCCACCACCGCGAAGCGGAGCAGTGGGTTCTTGCCACGGACGCCGTGTCGCACGGACACCCCTCTCGTTGACGGTGGGTCAGCAGGCAGTGGACCCGGCCAGCAAAGAGGAAGTGCCGCGCCGTCCCGCGGTGCGGGACACCGACGCGCCGAAAAAGCATTCGAACGGACTACTGCGGGCTACTTTGGCTCCGACAGTCGTGGGGCCCGCCCGTCCGCCGGGCCCGCCCGGAAGAGGGAGAACCGTGCCGAACCCCCCGTTCGCCGTGCTCGCCACCACCGCCGAGGTGCTCGCCCGGCCGGACGCCGACGAGCGGTTGCTCACCGCGTTCGAACGCGAGCGGCTGCGGCGCTTCCGCCGCCCGGCCGACCGCGAGGACTACCTGGCCGCGCACCTGCTCGTCCGGTACTGCGCGGCCGCGCAGCTGGGCACCGAGCCCGCCGCGCTCGCCTTCGGCCAGCGGTGCTCCGGCTGCGGCGCCGCCGGGCACGGCCGCCCCCACCTGACCGACCGGCCCGGCACCCACCTCAGCCTCTCCCACACCAGCGGCGTCATCGCCGCCGCGGCCGCCCCCGTGCCGGTCGGCGTCGACGTCGAGCACCTCGGCCCGCGCAGCACCGACCCGGCCTCCCTCGGGCACGTCCTCACCCCCGCCGAGGCCGCCCTCGTCCGGGGCCACCCCGATCCGACGGCCGCCTTCCTGCGCCTGTGGGTCCGCAAGGAGGCGATGATCAAGCTGGGCCGGGCCACCCTCGACACCCTCACCTCGCTCGACCTCTCCCACCTCCCCCTCGACCCGCTCGCCGACCACCGCGACGGCGAGCTGCACTACCTCGAACTCACCACGCCCGGCGCCGTGTTCACCGCCGCCGCCGAGCTGCCCGTCCGGCTCGTGCAGCTCGCCGAGCTGTAGCGACCGGGGCGCTCAGCGGTAGCGCTCCGGGTCCGACGGCTCCGGCGCGCCCCCGGCGGAGCGGCCCGTGACGTACACGGCGGCGCCGAGTTGGACGGCGATGCCGCGGCCGCCCGGGTGCCGCCCGCGACCGGGGCCGCCTTGTCGGCGGGCGAGGGGCGTGGTGCCGTCACGGGCGGACCTCCCGGGGGACGGGAGAGGGCGTCCCCACGCTCGCCGACGCCGTGGACGGCGCCCGCCGCGACGGGCGGCGGCGGCCGTCACACCTGCCGCAGCACCGCCACGAGTTCGGCGTGCACGCCGGGCGCGGCGGCGAGGAAGGAGGTCGCGGCGGGCGTCCACGGGGCGCCCTGCGCGTCGCTGACCCGGGCCCCGGCCTCGGCGGCGAGCAGCGCGCCGGGCAGCAGGTTGGCCGGGTCGGCGCCGTACTGCCAGAACGCGGTGAGGTGGCCGGAGCCGACCTGGGCGACCTGCAGCGCGGTCGGGCCGAGGTTGCGGACGGCCGCCGCGTGCGGCAGGACGGCGGCCAGCGCGGCCCCGGCGGCGCGGCGCGCGGCCGGGTCGCGGGCGACCTGCGGGGGCTGGGAGGTGGCGACCACCGCGGTGGCCAGGACGCGCGGACGGGGCGCGCGGCGGCGGCCGTTCAGCCGGGCGCCGCCGCCGAGCCGGGCGGTGTGGGTGGCGCCGAGCAGCGGGGCGTGCACCACGGCGAGGACGGGGGCGCCGTCGCGCAGCAGGGTCGCGGTGACCGCCCAGTGCGGCAGCGCGCTCAGGTACTGGACGGCGCCGTCGGTGGCGTCGCACAGCCACCACTCGCCGGCCCCGGGCACCTCGCGGGCCCACTCGTCGCCCAGCCAACCGGCCTGCGGGCGCAGCGCGGTGAGGCGTTCGCGCAGCATCCGGGCGGCGGGCCGGTCGACGGCGTCGAACGCGGCGCGCGCCTCGGCGGGGGTGGCGGCGGCCAGCGGCTCGGTGCCCTGCCGCTCGGCCAGGTGGCGGCCGACGTCGCGCACGGCCCGTTCGACGGCGTCCAGCAGTTCGGCGTCCAGCGGTTCCTGCACGGTGGGGTCCTCCTTCGTTCCGGTGGTGGTCCAGGAGTACCGTCGGGGCGGCGCTCCGGGACGTCCCGGGGCTGGGAGCGACGGAGATCGGACACCATGGGCACCGAGACGACGGATCCCGCCACCGTGCTGGACGCGCTGGACCGGCGGCTGGTGCACGCCCTGCAGGTGGACGGGCGGGCCGCGCCGGGGCGGATCGCCGAGGTGCTGGGGGTCTCCGCGCGGACGGTGACCCGGCGGCTGGGGCGGCTGCTGGGGACGGGCGCCGTCGCGGTGGTGCGGATGCCGGACGCCCGGGCGGCCGCGCTCGGCGCGCTGCTGCTGCGGGTGCGGGTGCTGCGCGGGCGGGTCGACGCGATCGCGCTGGCGCTGGCCGCGCAGGACGCGGTGCCGTTCGTCGACGTGATGCTCGGCGGGCAGGAGGTGTCGGCGGTGGTGCTGGCCGACGCCTCCGCCCGCGACCGGCTGCTGCACGGGCGGCTCCCGGCCACCGACGCGGTGCTGGAGTCCACCGCGCACGCCGTGCTGCACCTGTTCGCGGACGCCTCCGCCTGGCGCTGCGGCGCGCTGACGGCCGCTCAGGAGGCCGCGCTGGCCCCGCCGCCGTCCGCCGAACCCGGACCGCCGCCCGTCCTGGACGCGCTCGACCACCGGCTGCTGGACGCGCTGGGCGTCGACGCCCGCCGCTCGCACGCCGCGCTGGCCGCCGCGCTGGGGGTGCCCGAGTCGACCGTCCGCCGCCGCCTGCACCGGCTCGGCGCGGGCGGGCTGCTGCGCACCCACGTCAGCGTGGACCCGCGGCTGCTCGGCGTCACCGTGGACGCCAACCTGTGGCTGGACGTCGAACCGGGGCGGCTGGCCGCGACCGGCGAGGCGCTGGCCCGGCACCCGCAGGTGCACGGGGTGCTGGCCACCAGCGGGCCGAGCAACCTGATGGCCGCCGTGTTCTGCCCGGACCACGCGGCGCTGTACCGGTTCCAGACCGAGGTGCTGGGCCCGCTCGGGGTGCGGCGGGTGGAGACCGCGATCGTGGCCCGCGCGGTCAAGCGGGCCGGGGCCCGGCTGCGCCAACTGCCCGGCTGAGCGCCGCTGTCGGCGGGGCGGGGCAGACTGGAGGCATGTGCCGAAGCATCAAGACGCTCCGCCCGCCGATGACGCCCGACGCCACCCCCGAGGACGTGCACGCGGCGGCGCTCCAGTACGTCCGCAAGATCTCCGGGTTCCGGGCGCCCGCCGCGCACAACCGGGAGGCGTTCGACGCGGCGGTGGCCGCCGTCGCGGCGGCCACCGCCCAGTTGCTCGCCTCGATCGAGGTCCGCGGGGTCACGCCCCGTTCGTCGACCCCGGCCGGATGACCATCAGCACCAGGACGACCGCCCACAGCAGGTTGAACACGCCCGCCGTCATCGGCAGCGTCTTCAACTTCCCGGTGGCGCGGGCCGTTTCGGCGTCCCGGTCCTCGGTGGCGTCCAGCGCGTCGACGGTCGCCTGCTGACCGGGCAGCACGACCAGCAGCAGCACGCCCGCCGCGAGGGCCGTCAGCACGATCGAGGCGATGAGCCAGGCGTTGCCCAGCACGCCCATCGCCTGCGCGGTGCCGATGCCCAGCACCGGGATGCCCAGGCCGATCAGCGCGTACACGTTGCTGATCCGGTGCAGCAGCCGCACCGACGCCTGCGCGTCCGCCTGCTCCGGACCCGCCGCGAGCGCGGCCTTCGCCCTGCGCGGGAACATGCTCACCGCCACCGCGACCGGACCGATGCACAGCGCCACGACCAGCAGGTGCAGACTCAGCAGGAACTTGGCCATCGCCGGCGCGACCCTTCCACCACAACGGAACCTCGACGGCCGCCACGCTAGCAGCGCTTATCCCGGCGCCCGACGGCGGAAAGGCCTCCGTGCCCGCCGCTCCCGCGGACTGTTACGGAGCCGGGCGGTGGCCGTTACCGGACCGCCGGTTCACCGAGTGGCGGGCTTCCTAGCGTGAGCGTCCTCGACCTGCGGCCGCCCGGCCGCGGGCGACGAGCGACCGGAGGAACCCGATGTCAGGTACCACGTCCGTCCGCCGGGCGGTGCGGCTCGCGCTGGCCCCCGCCCTCGCCGTCAGCGCGCTCGCGCTGCCCGGCGCCGTCGCGTTCGCCGACACCGCCGGACCGGCCGCGGCCTCCCCGACGCCCACCGCGGCCTCGCCGACGCCCACCGCCTCGGCCCCGGCCCCGGCCTCCCCGTCGGCCGTCCCCACGCCCACCGCCGCTCCGGCCCTCCCGACCGGCCTCCCGACCGGAGCGGGGATCCCCGGGACGTACGGCTCGGTCTCCCTGCCGGGCGCCGCGCCCGGTGCGTCGGCCCCCCAGCTGCCCAAGGGCGGGGCGCAGACCGGCGAGGGCGCGGTCGACCGCGGTTCGACGACCGGACTGGTGGTCGGTGGCGGGCTGGCGGCGGCCGGTGCGGCCGGGGTCGGGCTGCTCGTCGTCCGGCGTCGTGCCGGCAACCGGGCCTAGTCCGGACCGCCGTGGTCGGCGCCGCTGGTGGGCGCCGACCGTGGCGGTCGGGCTGCTGCTCGCGGGCGGGGTGACGGCGGTGGCGTCCCGGGGTTCCGCCCCGGAGCCGGTGCGGATCTCCGCGAGCGGCCCGGTCACCCTCCCGTCCTCCACGGCACCTTCGCCCGCGGCGCCGTCGTCCACGGCGCCGTCGCCCGTCGCCGTCGCGGCGCCCTCGCCGCCGGTGCGGCTGGTGATCCCGCGGATCGGCGTGGACGCGCCGGTGCGGGGGGTCGGTCTCCACCCGGACGGGACGCTGGAGGTGCCGCCGCTCGACCGGCCGGAGCAGGTCGGCTGGTACCGCGCCGGGGAGGGTCCGACCGTGCTGCTCGGGCACTACGACACCCGCCGGGGCCCGGCGGTGTTCCACGGCGTGCCGGGGCTGCGCCCGGGCGACCGGATCGAGGTCCGGCAGCAGGACGGCGGCACGCGCGCCTACCGGGTGCGCGAGCTGCACCAGTACGCCAAGGACGCGTTCCCCACCGAGCTGGTGTACGGCGCGACGCCGGGCCCGCAGCTGCGGCTGGTCACCTGCGGCGGCGCGCTCGGCCGCGACGGCCACTACTCGGACAACATCGTCGTCTTCGCCGACCCGCTGCCGTAGGGTCCGTCCTCAAACCCCCGCCTGCCCCACAACGCCTGGCACGCCCTCTCGCCGCACCGGGCGAAAGACCAAGTACACCCAGTACGAGGCCTTCCACCCGGCACGCCGAGAGCACGCACCAGACGCCGCAGGGCTGCGACGGGGATTTGAAGACGGACCCTAGCACCGGGGGCGGCGGGCGTCCGCCCCCGGTGGTGCAGACTGGCTGCGCCCGCCCGCCGACCGAAAGGCTCCGTCCGACGTGAGGACCCGGCCCCCGCGCACCACCCTGCTCACGTGCGTCCTGCTCGGTCTGCCGGTCCTCCTCACGGTGACCGGCTGCCGGGCCCCCGGCGGCCTGGAGGACGCCGGGGCGGCCCCGCCGGTCCGGGCCCACCCGAGCCCGCAGCCGCTGTGGCCGGACGCCGCACCCACCCCGGTGGCCCTCCCGGACGAGGTGGTCGGGCTCAACACTCTCCCCCTCGTCCCGCTGCCCGGGCTGGTGCTCGACACGCTCGCCGGGGCCGACGCCCGCACCGTGCTCGCCGCGGACCCGGCACTGGCCCCGGACGAGCGGGCGGCCCTGGCCGGCGGGTGCCCCAGCTGCGAGGTCCGCCCCGCCCAGTACCGCGACCTCGACGGGGACGGCAGCCCCGAACTGCTGACCGCCGTGCTGTCCGGCACCGATCCGGACGCCGCCCGGGCCGTGCTGCACGTCTACGCCCTGCACGACCACCAGGTGCTGCCGGTGCTGGCCGTCCCGCTACCGCCGCGCTTCACCGCCGAGACCGTCGGCACGGACCTGGTCGTGCGCGAGCACACCACTCCGGGCGCCGAGATCAGCCGCACCTACCGCTGGAGCTCCGGCCGGCTGCTCCTCGCCGACCAGCGGATCAAGGTGTTCGGGCCCGCGGGCGCCGCCGAGTGCCTGCTGACCAGGACCTGCGACTCGGCGTCGGTGGTCGTGGTCGGGTCGACGTCCTCGCCCAGCCCTGCCCCGGCCGCTCCGACCCCCACCGCCCAGGCCGTCCCCACCGCCCAGGCCGTCCCCACCGTCCCGGCCGTCCCGGACGGCACCGCCCCGGGCGCTGCCCGCCCCACCGTGACGAGGACCAGATGAGCACCCCCGTGCCCGGCGCCCCGCGGATCCTGCTGGTCGAGGACGACGAGGTGATCCGCGAGACCACCCAACTGGCCCTGGAGCGCTACGGGTTCCCCGTGGACACCGCGGCGGACGGCCTGGAGGGCCTGGAGCGGTTCCGCGCCGACCCGCCGGACCTGCTGCTGCTCGACGTGATGCTGCCACTGCTCGACGGGGTCGGCCTGTGCCGGCGGATCCGCGAGGAGAGCCAGCTGCCGATCCTGATGATGTCGGCCCGCACCGAGCCGGTCGACGTGGTCTCCGGCTTGGAGGCGGGCGCCGACGACTACGTGGTCAAGCCGTTCGAGACCGCCGTCCTGGTCGCCCGGATCCGCACCGTGCTGCGGCGCACCGGTCTCCAACCGACCGCCGCCACCCCGAGCGCCGCCGCACCGGGCGCCGCCGCCCCGGCCCCGGAGCGCGCGGTCCGGGTGATCGACGACCTGGAGGTGGACACCGACGCGATGGAGGTCAAGGTGGCGGGCCGCCCGGTGCCGCTCACCCCGACCGAGCTGCGGCTCCTGCTGGAGTTCACCGCCGCGCCGGGCGTGGTGCTGGAGCGGCAGACCTTGCTGGAGCGGGTCTGGGACTACTCCTGGGGCGCCGACAGCCGGGTGGTGGACGTGCACGTCCAGCGGCTGCGGGCGAAGATCGGCGCCGGGCGGATCGAGACCGTCCGGGGCTTCGGCTACAAGCTGCGGCGGACGCCGTGACGCTGCGCCGGCAGATCGCCGCCGTGATCGCCCTGGTCTCCTGCCTGGTCGCGCTCGCGGTGGGGGTGCTGGTCCACCGGGCCTCGGTGCGCCAGCACACCGGCCAGGCCCGCGCGTCCGCGCTGGCCGCCCTGGACTCGGTGCTGACCGGGTACGACGCGACCGGGGAGCTGGTCGCGGGCTGGCACGCCGCCGCCGACGACCCGGCGCTGCCGCCGGACCTGCGGCGGCTGGCCGAACGGGGGCGGCGGGGCTCGGTGCTCGGCCCTGGCCCGCAGGGGCCCGCGATGTGGGCCGCGGCCGGTGCCGGCGGGCGGGTGCTGTCGGTGCGGATGGACTACGCCGCGGACGCCCGGGCGATCGCCGAACTGGACCGCGCGGTGGCGGTCGGCGCCGCCCTGTCGGTGCTGGTCACGGTGCTCGCCGGGGTGCTGGCCGCCGACCGGATCAGCAGTCGGCTGCGGGTCGCGGCCCGGACCGCCCGCACCATCGCCCGCGGCGACCTGGACGCCCGGATCGGGCCGCTCGGCCGGACCCGCGACGAGGTGGCCGACCTGGCCGCCGCGGTCGACTCGATGTCCGCGGCGCTGCGCAGCCGGCTGGCGGGCGAGCAGCGCTTCACCGCCGACGTCGCCCACGAGCTGCGCACGCCGCTGACCGGCCTGCTGACCGCGTCCGAGCTGCTGCCGCCCGGCCGCCCGGCCGAGCTGGTCCGCGACCGGGTGCGCGCGCTGTGCGAGCTGACGGAGGACCTGCTGGAGGTGTCCCGGCTGGACTCCGCGGCCGACGCCCCGGAACTCGTCGACCTGCCGCTCGGACCGCTGCTGGCCCGGAGCACCGCGCGCACCGGCGGCGGGGTCGAGCTGCGGATCAGCACCGACGCGGTGGTCAGCACCGACCCGCGCCGCTTCGACCGGGTGCTCGCCAACCTGCTCGCCAACGCCCACCGGCACGGCCGCCCGCCGGTCCTGGTGACGGCCGAGGGCACCACCGTGAGCGTGCGCGACCACGGCCCCGGCTACCCCGAGGAGATCCTGCGCGAGGGGCCGCGCCGCTTCCGCACCGGCGCCCGGGAGCGCGGCGGCGGCCACGGCCTGGGCCTGACCATCGCGCAGGGCCACGCCCGGGCGATCGGCGCCGACCTGCAACTGGCCGACCACCCGGACGGCGGCGCCCTGGCCCGGCTCGTCCTCCCCGGTCCCCGGGAGGAGCCGCCGGGGCCCTGAGCCGGACCGGTCCTACGGGCGGGGCAGCACGCAGCCCGTCCGGGTCAGGTCGAGGACGTTGCCCGGGGCGAAGCAGTTGGGGATGGTGTAGGTCTCCTGGGCGTAGCCGATGCCGGGGTGGATCGTGACGGTGCCGTTCTGGTCGACCTCGCAGGGGTTGTCGAGGGTGCAGCTCTGGCCGTCCTCGTTGATGGTGTTGTTCACCGCGACGACCTGGCCGCTGGTGGCGTCGACCACCGGGGAGCCGGAGGTGCCGCCGATGACGTCGCAGCCGGAGGTGTAGCGGAGCGAGTCCTTGAAGGTCCAGCCGCCCTCCTTGAGCCGGTAGGCGAAGCCGTCGACGCTGCAGGAGTAGATCTTCTTCCAGTAGCCGGAGACCACCTTGATCGAGCTGCCGGCCACCGGGTGGGTGGTGGACATCGTCAGCGGGGATATCCCGTAGCGGCTCTTGATCGTCGCGTAGCTGGTGCTCAGCCGGTAGAGGGTGACGTCGGTGTCGGTCATCGTCGAGTAGAGGACCCGGTTGGCGCGCACCGTGCCGAGGCTGCCGCCGGTGGAGCTGAGCAGGGTGAAGCTGCGGGTGGAGGCCTGGTTGGTGATCACCTGCCCGGCGGCGGGCATGCCGCTCTCCAGGCAGTGGCCGTTGGTGAGGATCAGCCCGGGGTCGCTGTCCACGGAGGTGGGCATCCGGACGAGGGAGCCGGAGCAGTTGCTGAGCGCGACCGTCCCGGCGAAGTTGACCGTGGCGGCGGACGCGGGGGCGGCGGTGACCAGGGCGGTGGCCCCGGCGAGGGTGAGCGCGCAGAGCGCACCGGTGAGCGGCTTCTTCATGAGGGTGCCTCTCGGGGTGTGGGGGTACCACTGGGGGGTTCCACTGGGGTTCCCCTAAGTTGGCGCGCCCATGACACCGTGTCAAGAGTGCGGTCCCGGCGGCCGCCCGCCTTGACAGACCGTCAACTCGCCTTCCAGTGGCGGCTGCCCAGGTTGATCAGCCGCAGCTGGGTCCGCACCGTGCGCGCGATCGCCGCCCGCTCCTCCGCGTCCGCCTCGACCAGCGCCAGCGCGGTGGAGACCATCCGGTCCACGTACAGCTCCGCCAGCATCCGCCGGTCGGCCGCCGACCAGTCGGCGGTGTCCGGCTGGACGGCCAGCAGCCCCGCCAACTCCTCGGCGAACCGCGCCAGTTCGGCGGCGACCGCCTCCCGGACGGGCCGCACCCCGCCGTGCCGCTCGCGGGCCAGGAAGCGCATGTACGCGGGGTGCTCCGCCACGTGCGCGGCGATCACCTCGACCGAGCGGTCGATCAGCAGCTCGGCCTCGCCGCTGCCCGCGAACACCGCCCGGACCATCACGTGCAGGTTCGCCAGCGACTCCTCGACCAGCACCACGCCCAGCTCCGCGAGGTCCGCGAAGTGCCGGTAGAACCCGGCGGGCGACAGCCCCGCGGCCCGGGTCACCTCGCGCACCCCCAGACCGCTCAGGTTCTGCCGCTCCAGCAGCCCGAGGGCGGCGTCCAGCAGGGCGCGGCGACTGGCCCGCTTCTGCGCCTGCCTGGCACCGGGGGCGGGCGCGGCAACGGGGGCGGGGGCGGGGGCGGGGTCCGGGTGGCTCGTCACGGGGTTCAGTAAACAGTCGTTTGCCGAATCTGGCCAGCCCCACTAGAGTACTGACCGGCATTCAGCGAACACTCGTTCACCGAACTCGGAGGTGCCACCGTGCTGCTCGTCGCCCTGCTCGCCCTCGCCCTCGTCGCCTGGTCCATCACCCACCTCGCCGCCCCGGTCCTGCTGGTGAGCACCGCCGTGCTCGCGCTCTGGCTCGCCGGCCGGGCCCTGCACCCGCGCTCTAGGCCTTGAGCGGGCGGATCGCGGTCGGGGCGTCGCCCGGGGCGGTGGCCAGCTCCTCCCACTCCATGACCTTGTCGATGTCCGCGGCGGCCATCGAGATGTTGGTGACGCGCTCCAGGATCGCCTCGACCACCACCGGGACGCGGAACTCGGCGGCCAGCTTCTTGGCCTCCTCGAACGCGGGCAGCAGGTCCTCGGGGCGGGTCACCCGGATCGCCTTGCAGCCCAGCCCCTCGGCGACCCGGACGTGGTCGACGCCGTAGACGCCCAGCTCGGGGGCGTTGACGTTCTCGAACTCCAGCTTGACCTGGAAGTCGATGTCGAAGTTGCGCTGCGCCTGCCGGATCAGCCCCAGGTAGGAGTTGTTGACCAGCACGTGCACGTACGGGATGCGGTGCTGGGCGCCGACCGCCAGCTCCTCGACCATGAACTGGAAGTCGTAGTCGCCGGAGAGCGCGACCACCTGCCCCTCCGGGTCGGCGGTGGCCACGCCGAGGGCGGCGGGGATGGTCCAGCCGAGCGGGCCGGCCTGGCCGCAGTTGATCCAGTGGCGGGGCTTGTAGACGTGCAGCATCTGGGCGCCCGCGATCTGCGAGAGGCCGATGGTGGTGACGTACCGGGTCTCGGGGCCGAAGGCGCGGTTCATCTCCTCGTAGACGCGTTGCGGCTTGAGCGGCACGTCGTCGAAGTGGGTCTTGCGCTGCAGCCCGGCCCGCCGCTCCTGGGTGCTCGCGGCCCACTCCCGGCGGTCCTTGAGCCGTCCGGCGGCGGCCAGTTCGCGGGCGACCTCCAGCAGCAGCACCAGCGCGGCCTTCGCGTCGGAGGCGATGCCCAGGTCCGGGGCGAAGATCTTGCCGATCTGGGTGGGCTCCACGTCGATGTGGACGAACTTCCGGCCCGCGGTGTAGACGTCCAGGCCGCCGGTGTGGCGGTTGGCCCAGCGGTTGCCGATGCCGAGCACGAAGTCGGAGGCGAGGAAGTTCTCGTTGCCGTAGCGGTGCGAGGTCTGCAGGCCGACCATGCCCGCGTTGAGCGCGTGGTCGTCGGGGACGATTCCCCAGCCCATCAGCGTCGGGACGACCGGGACGCCGGTCAACTCGGCGAACTCCAGCAGCAGTTCGGAGGCGTCCGCGTTGATGACGCCGCCGCCCGCCACGATCAGCGGCCGCTCGGACTCCTGGAGCAGCGCGATCGCCTTCTCGATCTGGACCCGGTTGGCGACGGGCTTGTAGACCGGCAGCGGCTGGTACGCCTCGGGGTCGAACTCGATCTCGGTGAGCTGCACGTCGATCGGCAGGTCGATCAGGACCGGGCCGGGGCGGCCGGAGCGCATCAGGTGGAAGGCCTGCTGGAACACGCCGGGGACCTGCGCGGCCTCCAGCACGGTGGTGGCGGCCTTGGTGACCGGCTTGGCGATCGAGGCGATGTCGACGGCCTGGAAGTCCTCCTTGTGCAGCCGGGCGACGGGCGCCTGGCCGGTGATGCACAGGATCGGGATCGAGTCGGCGATCGCCGAGTACAGGCCGGTGATCATGTCGGTGCCGGCCGGGCCCGAGGTGCCGATGCAGACGCCGATGTTGCCCGCCTCCGCCCGGGTGTAGCCCTCGGCCATGTGCGAGGCGCCCTCGACGTGCCGGGCCAGGGTGTGCCGGATGCCGCCGGAGGCCTTGAGCGCGGCGTAGAAGGGGTTGATCGCGGCGCCGGGCACGCCGAACGCCACCTCGACGCCTTCGAGCTTGAGGATCTCCACGGCCGCGCGGGCGGCTGTCATGCGGGGCATCGGCTACTCCTGCCGTCGACGCATCTTCCACGATGCGGAAGAATAGTTTTGGAATGCGAAAGCAAACTAAGACGGCCGCGCCGGGGCCGTCAAGGTAGGTTTCAACAAAACGTTGCAGAGCTGCGCCCCGGGGCCGGAGGTCCGCCCCGCCCGGCTGTCCGTTTTTCACCAGGCCCTGTCGGCCCGGCACCTCGCCCGCCTGCCGGGCGGGCCCGTACGGTCGAGCTGTCGACCGAAAACGCCAAGCGGCGAACCCACCAGAGGAGAGACGTCCACGATGAGCACCATCACCCTGTACGGCGCCACCGGCACCATCGGCTCCCGCGTGCTGGACGAGGCGCTGCGCCGCGGCCACACCGTGACCGCGGTGGTCCGCGACCCCGCGAAGCTGACGTTCACCCACCCGGCGCTGACCGTCGTGACCGGCGACGTGCTGGACCCGGCCTCGGTGGCCGACAGCGCCAAGGGCGCGGACGTGGTGGTCAGCGCGGTCGGCGGCGGCGACGGGCCGGGCCACCAGGCGCTGATCGAGCCGTCCTTCGAATCGCTGGTGGCCGGGCTGCGCACGCTGGGCGCCGACGCGCCGCGGCTGGTCACGGTGGGCGGCGCGGGCTCGCTGCGCACCCCCGACGGCAAGCGGGTCTGGGACGCCGAGGGCCTGCCGGAGTTCCTGCTGCAGATCATGCACGCGCACGGCGACGCGCTGGACTACCTGCGCACCGTCACCGACCTGCGCTGGACCAACCTCTCCCCCGCGGGCACCATCGCCCCCGGCGAGCGCACCGGCACCTACCGCACCGGCCTGGAGGACCTGGTGATCGGCGCGGACGGCGAGAGCCGGATCTCCACCGAGGACTACGCGGTGGCGCTGCTGGACGAGGTCGAGGAGCCGAAGCACCTCGGCGAGCGCTTCACCGTGGCGTACTGAGCCCGCCGCAGGACGCCGAAGGGCCCGGACCGCGGTTCCGCGGTCCGGGCCCTTCGCTGCTCCCCGGCTCAGTCGGGGATGACCAGGGCGGGGGTGTCCCGGGTGAGCACCTCGCCGCGGAAGAACGCCGGGCTGCGGCGCGTCATCACGGCCATCACCACCAGGCCGAGGGCCAGCAGCCCGGCCCCGACCACGAACACCGAGCCGACACCGAACACCGAACTGCCGCTGCCGTACGAGGGGTCGACCATGTCGACCAGCGACTTGCCGAAGATCGCGGCCAGGGTGAGGCCGCCGAGCAGCGGGAAGACGCACTTGAGCAGCGCGTCGCGGACCGAGCGGCGCAGGTCGCGGCGGAAGTACCAGGCGCAGGCGAACGCGGTCAGCGAGTAGTAGAAGCAGATCATCAGCGTCAGCGCGGCGATGGTGTCGGCCAGCACGTGCGAGCTGACCAGGGTCATCACGGTGTAGAACGCGCCGGTGCCGACCCCGGCGGTGACGATCGCCCGGCCCGGGGTCTTGTGGCGCTCGTTGACGGCGGCGAAGGAGGCGGGCAGGGCCTCGTACACGCTCATCGCCAGCACGGTGCGGCTGACCGGGATGAAGGTGGTCTGCAGGCTCGCCGAGGCGGAGGCCAGCACGGCGACGAACAGCAGCACGCCCAGGCCGGTGCCCATCACCGGACCGGCCAGCACCGCCAGCACGTTGGAGGAGGTCTCGGGGTTGCCCAGGCCGGTGCCGGTGGTGCCGATGCCCGCGTACATCTGCACCGCGACGGCGGTGAACAGGTAGGAGCCGACCAGCACCGCCATGGCCAGCATCGCGGCCCGGCCGGGGGTCTTCTCGCTGCCGCCGGTCTCCTCGTTGGCGCTCAGGCAGGCGTCCCAGCCCCAGTACATGAACAGCGACAGCGACAGGCCCGCCACGAAGGAGCTGAAGGAGCTGGCCCGGAACGGGTCGAGCCAGCTCCAGGAGAAGTCCAGCGAACCGGCCGCGCCGTGGCCCGCGGCCTTGACGATCGCCATCACGCCGAACAGGCCGAGGACGGCGAGCTGCAGCCCGACCAGGGCGTACTGGACGCCCTTGGTGGCGGTCATGCCGCGGTAGCTGATCATGGTGGCCACCGCGATCAGCGCCAGGCAGGTGGCCACGTGGACCAGCTTGTTCCCGTTGAGCGCGGCGACCGAGTCGCTGCGGGTGACCTCGCCCAGCAAGAGGTAGAGGTACTCGGTGGCGACGCCTGCGAGGTTGGACAGCACGATGATCGTCGCGATCACCAGGCCCCAGCCGCACATCCAGCCGACCTTGGGGCCGAACGCCTTGACCGTCCAGGTGAACGAGGTGCCGCTGTCCGGGATCTCCTTGTTCAGCTCCCGGTAGGCGAAGGCCACCAGCATCATCGGCAGGAAGCCGGCCAGGAAGAGCGCCGGCATCCGCAGGCCGACCGCGGCCACCGTGGTGCCCAGGGTGGTGGTCAGGCAGTACACCGGGGCGACGGTGGACACGCCGATCACCGCGTTGCCGAGCAGGCCGACCGAGTTGCCGTCGAGGCCCTTGGAGCGGACGCCCCCCGGGGATTGGGCGCCGGGGGCTTCGTCGACGCCCGGGCGGTTGTGGAGCTGAACCATGCCGGAACCGTAGCTCCCACTGTTTCCGCAGCAGGCCGGGGCCGAAGCCGGGAGATCGCCTGGGTTTCCTCGAGATGATAGGGTCATTTTCCATGGATTGCATGGTCTTCTGACGCATAACGCCTTCGTTTCGACCCCCAGGACCGCCCTCCGCCAGGGGACGAAAACCGCACACCACCCGGTTTCCGCCTTTTCGGGCACGAGTATGAGAAACGCCACATAGCCATCCGAACCGGAACCGGTCGTTCGGGCACCTCTGGTTCCCCCGGCCGCGGCGCCCTATCGTTCCCCCGTCGATCCGGGGAGGGGACCTGCATGACCGGCACACTGGCGTCCGACACCGAGACCCGCACCGTCCGGGCCGGGCGGGCGGACAGGCCCGGGCCCGTCCGCTGCGCCGTCGGCGACCTGCTCCTCGCCGACCTGCCCGTCTCCGTGGTCTTCTTCCACGCGCAGCCGCTCGACCCCGACGCCCTCGCCGCCGGACTCGCCCGCGCGCTGGAGCGGCTCCCCGAGTTCGCCGGGCGCCTGCGCACCGGCGACGACGGCGACCTGTGGATCGACACCGACGACAGCGGCGTCCCCTTCACCGTCGCCGACGCCCCGTACACCCTCGCCGAGGCCCTCGACCGGATGGTGCTGCCCAACAGCGGCCTGGTCGACCACGTCCGCGCCGCCGAGGCCCGCCGCGCGCCGCTGCCGCTGCTCACCGTCCGGCTCAACCGGCTCGCCGACGGCACCTGCGCGCTCGGCGTCTCCTGGCACCACGCCGTCGGCGACATGCAGACCTTCGCCCTGCTGGTGCGCACGTGGTCCGCCTGCACCGAGGGCACCGAGCCCCCCGAACCCGTCCGCGCCGCCGACCGCGACCTCCACCTCGACGCCCACCTCCCCGCCGCGGACTGCGGCACCCCCTCCCTGCGCCTGCCCGACCCGGCCGAGGCCGCCGAACTGCGCCGCGCCGTCGCCGCGGCCGGGCTCGCCAACCGCACCGTCCAGATCTGGTTCTCCCCCGCCGAGACCGCACGCCTGCGCGCCGCCCACAGCGCCGAGGCCGGCCGCCGCCTCTCCACCAACGACGCCCTCTGCGCCCACCTGCTGCACGTCCTGCGCGAGGTCGACGGCGCGGGCGACGAGGAGCAGACCCTCACCGTGCCGGTCAACCTCCGCCGCGTCCTGGGCCTGCCCGACACCACCCTCGGCAACCTGCTCGGCGAGATCCGCCTCCCCTACCGGCCGGGCACCGCACCCGCCCGGTACGCCGCCGAACTGCGCACCGCCGTCGAGGAGTTCACCGAGAAGCACCTCAGCGTCCGGAGCAACCTGCGCTTCCTCGAACGGGTCGGCCGCGACCGCGCCGCGGCCTGCGTCCCGGTCGGCTTCGACCCGTCCCGCCGCACCCTGACCCTCTCCAACTGGTGCCGCCTCGGCCTGCAGGACCTCCCGCTGGCCGGCCACCGCCCCCTCGCCTTCAGCCCCGCCGCCACCCTCCAACTCCCCTGGACCTCCTGGCTCGTCGAAGGCCCCCGCGGCGAGGGCCACCTCTACACCCTCGTCCTCCCCGCCCGCACCGCCGCCCGGCTCCGCACCGCGGCCGCCCTGCTCCACCCGCACCGCGACCCCGCCGACCCCGGCCCCGCCGTCGCCCCGCGCAAGCTCCTCTGACCCCGGCCGCCGCTCACGGCGCCCGCCGCTCCGCCGGGCGCCGTTCCACCAGGCGCCGTTCCACCAGCTCCACGAAGCACGCCAGTGCCCGCGCCGGATCGGGTGTCGACAGCACCGTCCTGCGGTCCCCGCCCGCCCCCTCGACCACGTGGTAGCCGCCCTCCCATCCGACCACCCCGGGGAAACCCTCGCCGCCGTACTGCCGGAAGTCGCCGCTCTGCGACACGTGCAGCTCGTTCATCGACGTGTACGGGAACAGCCGCAGCAGCACCGGCTCGTCCACCGCCGCCGCGATCAACTCCCCCAGCGACGAACCGATCCAGCCGTGCTCACGCCCCGGCCCCCACTCCTCCCGCAGCCTCGCCCACTCCCGTCGGCACTCCGCCGCCCCCACCCGAACCCGCCCGCTCACGCCCCGGCCCCTCCCGTCCCGCCCGTCACACCCGGTTCCAGCACCCGCGCGACCGCGTCCAGCGCGGCGTCCCACGGGTAGGGGGCGGCCGCGCCGGGCTCGTTCGGCACGAAGGCTCCCTCGCCGAACAGCACGCGGACGCCCGCCTCGCGCAGCGCCGCCAGGCTGCGGGGGAACTGGGGGTGGGCGGCGAGGGCCGTGTTCACGCAGGGCATCAGCAGGACCGGGACGCCCTTGCCGACCGCCTCCGCCGCGTAGCCGACCACCCAGGACGACGTCAGGCCCAGCGCCAGGGCGTTGACCGAGTTGAAGGTCGCCGGGGCGAACAGCACCGCGTCGGCGGGCGGCAGCACGTCCGGCTGCCCCGGGCGCCGGTACGCGGACTTCACCGGGTGCCCGGTCAACTCCTCCCACTCCGGCACCTGCGCCGCCAGCCACTCCCGCGCCACCGGCGTCAGCCCCACCGCCACGTCCCACCCCCGCCCCAGCCCGGCCCGCACCGCCCCGCCGATCCCGGACACCACGCCCGCCCCCGACCCGAACAGGTACACCACCGGCCGCCCGGCCCCCGCGTCTGCCATGCCCCCATGCAACCGGCTCCGCCCCCGCCCGCGCAACGGCCCCGGCCGGGGCGCCCCGGTCGGTCGGGTGTCGCGGAACCGCCGCCCGGGAACGGCGGAGCGCACGGCTGCCCGGTCCTCGGTCCACCGCCGGTCGAAAACCTAGAACTCCTTACCCAGCAGGCGGTCGAAGACCATGCTCCACCAGTTGTCCTCCTCGCTGAACGCCAGGGGATCGCGTGCTTCGAGGTACGTGCGGAGCTGTTCGGTGTAATCGTCACTCTGCCTGTCCGTACTGCCGGCGGTGTGCTTCATCCGCAGCCCGAAGCGGTACAGGAACTCGACGAATTCGGCCAGCGTGGTATTGACGATCTCCGCACCGGGCTCGTCCCCGAGGTCGAGCAGGATGACGTAGCCGTCTTCCAGGTCCAGGCAGTAGCGCATGTCGTCGCTGTCGGTCGGACCACCGAGGCACAGGACGTTGACGGTGCGGTCGCCGACGTCGACCGGCACGAGCGTGAACGCCTTGGGCCGACCGGGGACGGCCAGGCTGAAGACAGCCCCGACCTCAGCCGGCAGACCGACCTCGGCGAGCACTCGGGCAGCCTCGTCGGGCACGCCGTTCGCATCCGCGTCGGAGCGCGGCACGGAGACGATCCCCCCTGCTCCGAAAAGTTCGGTCAATTCAGCATGCGTAGCCACGGTGCTCCTAGATTCGGCGAAGACTCGGGTCTTTCAGGGGACGAGGCCGCTCAACTTGAGCAGACGGTACCAATCGGTGTCGGCTGCCCCCACCAGGTTCGGCCCCAGCAGGTCGAGGAAGCGTTCGGTGGCAAGCCACTCCACGGCGAAATCGTTCAGGCTGTCAGCGATCCGTTCGAGTCGGCAGCCCGTGTACCAGACCACTCCGTCATCCGGGACCCGCCAGACGCTTCCATCACTCCGTTTCACCAGCAGCGGGTTCTCGGCCGCCTGCCCGAAACAGAAGAAGTCCGATGCGTCGGCAAGCTTGCTGCCGTCCGGCATGGTCGCGCCGACGAGAATATCGTTCACCTGCTGGTACGGCAAACTGTCGGCGCCGTAGAGGCGGGTATTACCGGTCAAGGGGAGCCCGTCGCTGGCTTCCAGCAAATCTGCGAGCCCCGGGGGAAGATCCTCCGGCAGGTCGTCCGGGTCCCTGCCCTCCGGGATCCTCAGCATGAACAGGTCGTGCTCATCGCCGTATCGCTCCAGCGCCTCCCGAAGCATGTCGAAAAGCACGGAAGCCCGAACCGAATCCGTCACCACTTCACCTTGATCTTGATCGGGGTCCCATCAGGTTCGTGCATAATGGCCTGCCATATCTTTCTGCCGATCTCCGTATTGGTGTCGGCGTCCAGCATCTGGAGGTTTTCCCAATGGTCGCGGCCGCCGGTCTGCAGCTCCGAAATGTGATCCGGATGCATTGAGTCAACTGCCGCATGCGCGGCGCGAGCCAGGTCCGGATTGTCCCTGTTGTTATTGTATATCTTTCGGATCAGGGCCCCTCTGTAATCGAAGGTGATATTACCGTCACGCGACACCGGATTGGAGGCCTTGTACAGTTCGCCCCTCCGACTCATCGTGCGAAGCTTCTGCGCCTTGCGGGCAAATTGCGCCTTGGGCATGTTCGGCTGCCACTTCACAACTACCGTCTTCGGCTTGAGGCTCTTGTCGGGACCCTTGACGCGGTCGGTCCACCCCTTTCGATCCCGATCCTGGGCCTCGGAATGAGAATGTATCCGCTTCACCATTTACAGGTTCACTGCCCAGGAATAGCGGCATCGGGAGTAGGCGCGGCTCGATGCCGTCGAGCGGTTCGAACGCGGTGGCAGCAACGAAATGACCGCCCGCGACCTACGGGTTCCGACAACGGTCCGCCGTTTGTCGGACCAGTTGTCACGTCCCGGGCGGCTCCGCGCCCAGGTGTCCGGCGCCAGTTCGCGGGATGCGGAACGCGCACGACGCGGCCGGGAACGCACGACGCGGCCGGGAGCACGATCGGGAGCGGCAGCCCCCTGCCGTCAGTCCCCTTGTGCGGGCGCCCGCGGCATGCTGTCGCGCCCGGTGACCGTGGAGTTCACCGAGCCGCCCGCTCCACCGCGCCACTGCCCCGCCGCGGACCTGGACCTCCTGCATCAGCCCGGCCCGAGTTCCGTCCCCCTGCCACTGGGCGGGGCGCCGGTGGGCGGTCTGCCGTGGATGTCCAGCACCGTCGCTCTGCGGGAGCAGCGGCTCGCCTCGCCACCACGCCCCGTCCGTTGTCTCTTCCCACCCCGCCACAAGAGCAGCCAGGGGCACGGCCCGGCGGCAACGGACCAAGGTGGTGGGGAGAGCCGGGAGGAAGGCGGGCGAGGTGCCCCAGCGGCCGGCTGCGCCGGAGGCCGGTAACGCCTCTTCCACAGTGACGGTGCGTGCCGGGTTCGTGCCGGAACTCGAGAGCCCGCTCGGCCGAAGGGCCTCCGCGCTGCGGTTCCCTGGAGGTCACCGGCGGTTTCGATCCGATGGGCTCCGCCTCGGGGAGTTGCGGGCCACCGGTGCGTGCCACCTGCTCGCCGCAACGCCGAAGGCCCCTTCCCCCGGAGGGTGAAAGGGCCTCTGACCTGCATCTTCAGGGTGGGCGCAGACGGTTTCGAACCGCCGACATCCGCCTTGTAAGGGCGGCGCTCTACCGCTGAGCTATGCGCCCGCCGAAGTGGCCGGCGCGGCCGGTCACACGACGAGTGGACAGACTACCCGGTCCGGGGAGTGCCGCGCCGCCCCCGTCCGGCAGGGGAGACGGACGGGGGGTGCCGGGTGGGGCGGGTGATCGGCAAGAATGGCGGGGAAGCGGCGGGACGGATCCGGAGCAGGGAGCGCGTGGTGAGGGTGGCCGGCGGCGGTGGCGGGGGTCGGGGCGGCTGGTGGGGCGGCGGCCGTCGGGACGGCGCGCGCGCGGACGCCAGGGCGGCCCGGGAGGCCGCGCAGGAGTCGTTCTACGAGCTGGACTCGGCCCAGCGTGACGCGCTGCTCGCCGTGGAGACCGTGAAGTCCGCCGGCGAGCCCGCCACCGCCCGCCGGGTGGAGCAGGAGTTCGCGGACCTGACCGCCCGGATCGACCAGGTCACCGTCGCGTACCTGAGCGCGCTGGACGCCGTCGACCTGGAGTCCGCGGAGGTCGACCCGGGGGCCGTCGCCCGGGCCAGGCAGCAGCTCGACCAGGCCAAGCGCGAACTGGACGCCAAGCGCGCCGAGCTCGGCACCTTCGTCAGCCGCCTGCAGCCGGTCCTCGAGCACGCCGAGGCCCAGCTGATCCGGGTCACGCCCGCCGTCGAACGGGCCAAGCAGGCGCTGCTCGCGGCCACCACCGCCCTGGAGCAGGCGCGCGGCGCGGGCCTGCGGGCGGACGACCTGGCGACCCGGCTGGCCGAGCTGGCGCCCGAGCTGACCAGGCTGAACCAGGGCGTCTCCCAGCACGGCGTGCCCGCCACCCTGCAGCGGGCCGAGGACGTCGCCCGGCGGGCCGAGGACATCCGGGCCGAGGCCGTGCAACTGCCGGAGCGGGCCGCGGAGATCGACCGCCGGGTCGCCTCGCTGCGCACCCGCATCGACGCCCTGGAGAACCGGGCCCAGACCGTCGACCCGGCGCTCAGCGAACTGCGCCGCCGGTTCTCGACGGCCTGCTGGCAGGACCTCCAGCAGGTGCCCGCGCAGACCGCCGAGGCCGTCCGCACCGCCCGGGCCAAGCTGACCGAGGCGGGCCGGGCCCGCGAGGAGCAGCGCTGGGCGGACGCGACGGCGGCGATCGGCACCGTGCGCGCGCTGCTGGACACCGCGGGGGGTTCGGTCACCGCGGTCAACGAGCGGCTGCGGCAGCTCAACGAGGTGCAGCACGACCCGCACCGGGAGATCGAGCGGGCCCGGTTCGCGATCCGCGACGCCCAGCGCCTGGCGATGGCCGGGCGGCAGGCCCCCGACCCGCGCCACGCCGGGCCGCTCGACGCCGCGGTGGGCCGCCTGGACCGGGCCGTCGCCGCGCTGGAGGAGTCCGGTCGGCACCCCGACTACTGGCGCTTCCTGACCGAGCTCGCCGCCGTCCGGGAGACCGCGGCCGAAGTGGTCACGATGATCCGCGGCCACTGACCCGTTGCCGGGCGGCCCCCTGGGTACCCTGCTCGGTATGCCTCGTTACGACTTCCGCTGCCGCTCCTGCGGCGCCACCTTCGAGCTCAACCGCCCGATGGCCCGGGCCAACGACCCGGCCACCTGCCCCGAGGGGCACGCCGACACCGTCAAGCTGCTCTCCACCGTCGCCGTCACCGGTGCGAAGGCCTCCGCGGCCCCGGCCCCCAGCGGCGGGGGCGGTGGCGGCTGCTGCGGCGGGGGCTGCTGCGGCTGACGCCGGACCCGCGCACCGGGGCCGGGGCCGCGCGCCGGTCGCGGCCGCGCGCCGGTCGCGGTCCGGACGCGGTGCGGGGCCCGGGTCCGAGCCCCGCAGCGCGTCAGCCGATGTGCTTGAGCATCTGCCGGAGGATCTCCTCCCCCGCCCCGACGCCGGTCTCGGTGAGCGCGGTGACGCCCTCCGCCGTCCAGCCGGTCTCGGCGAGTTCGCCGTGGCCGGGGCGCCAGGCCAGGTCCGCGGCGAGGAGGAGTTCGGCGTCGAGCAGGGAGTCGCCCGCCGCCAGGACCGTCCCGGCGCCGCTGCGCCGCCGGACCTCCGCCAGGGCGGCGCCCTTGGAGAGCGGGGCGGGGACGGCGTAGACCTTGCGGCCCTGGAGGGAGACCGTCCAGCCGCGTTCGGCGCACCAGGCGGTGAGTTCGTCGACCCAGCCGGGCGGGAGCTCGGCGCGTTCGACGACCAGGTAGGCGAAGAGCTCGTCGGCGACGCGCCGCTTGTGGGTCCACTCGGGGTCGGCGGCGAGGGCGAGGTGCTCGACGACCTGGGCGAGCGGGGCGCTGCGCTCGTCGAGGCGGGTGCGGACCTCCCGCTGCCAGTCCTGGTCGGGGCGGCCGTCGACGAGCAGGTGGCCGCCGTTGGCGCAGACCGCGTACGGCGGGATCCAGTCGGCGGTGGGACCGGGGAGGTGGATCCGCTCGTACTGGGCGCGGGTGCGGGTGGTGACGGGGACGACCGGGGCCCGGTCCGCGATCTCGGCGAGCAGGGCCGCGGCCTGCTCGGTCATGAAGGAGAGCGCCCGGCCGTCGTGCACCTCCACCGCGAGCAGCCGTGGGGCGAGCCGGTCGGGCACGTCCAGGCCGAGGGCGCGGTTGGAGTAGACGAGGGTGCGGTCGAGGTCGCTGGCGACCAGGAACTGCGGCACGGGCGGGGTCTCCTTCGTTCGGGGGCGGGGGTCAGGTGTGGACGGCGGTGCCGTCCGCGCCGGTGGCGCCGCGGGTGTAGCGCGGGTGGATGAGGCCGACGCAGGTGTACGGCAGCTCGTCGGTCTCCTCGACCGGGACGCCGCGCTGCTCGGCCAGCAGCCGGACGTGGTCGAGGTCGGCCCCGGCGCCGCGGCGGGCGAGGATCCGCCAGGGGACGCGGCGCAGCAGGACGCGGGTGGTCTCGCCGACGCCGGGCTTGACCAGGTTGACGCTGTCGATGCCGTACTCGGCACTGATCCGCTCGACGGCGGCCCAGCCCTCCCAGGTGGGGGTGCGGTCGGCGGTGGCGAGCCGGGCGGTCTCGGCGGCGACCGCGTCGGCCACGGCCGGGAAGGCGGCGGCCACGGCGTCGACGAACTGGCGGGAGACGTCGGCCCCGGCGAGCTCGCGGTAGAACTTGGCGCCGTGGAACTCGTCCGGTCCGATCAGGTCGGCGCGCAGCACGGTGCGGGAGACCAGGCCGGAGACGGTGGAGTTGAGGCAGGCGGAGGGGATCAGGAAGTCGTCGCGGGTGCCGTAGGTGCGCACGCAGCCGCCGGGGTCGGCGAGGACGGCGAGCTCGGGGTCGAAGCCGGTGCCGGCCAGGGCCTGTTCGAGTTCGCGGGTGATGGCGCCCTTGCCCGTCCAGCCGTCGACGAAGACGACGTCGGCGGGGCGGTGGTGGGCGGCGAGGTGGCGCAGGGCGACCTGGTCGATGCCGCGGCCGCGGACGATGGAGACGGTGTAGTGCGGCACGTCGAGGCCGTGGGCGTGGGCGAGCCACCGACGGATCAGGATGCCGACGGGGGTGCCGGCCCGGGCGAGCGAGGCGAGCACCAGGTGCGGGCCGCGTTCGCGCAGCAGCGTCTCGGCGACGGTGCCGACCGCGGTGGCCAGGCGGGTCGCGGAGGCGTCGAGGGCGGTGTGGAAGAGCTGCTGGTAGGCGGCGCTGGGCTGGTACTCGACGGGCAGCGACTCGGCGTAGTGGGCGCCGCCGGACTGCACGGCCTCCTCGCGCTCCTCGGTGGGCGCTTCGAGGTGGACGTCGGAGAGGTCCTTGAGCAGCCAGGTGACGTCGGCGGCCGGGTAGCTGGAGAAGGCCGGGCCGTGCAGCGGGCGGGCGGTGGGCGGGGCGGTGCGTGCGGTCATGCTGGGTGCCTTCGACGGGTACGGGGTCATGCTCGGGCAGCGGGGCGTCGGGCGGGTGGCGCGGGGCGGTACGACGGGAGAACGGCGAGCACCACCCGGTCGGTGGTGGTGCGCAGGGCGGGCAGCAGGGCATCGGGGCCGTGGTGCAGGGCGGGGGTGTCGGCCGGGTCGTCGACGACCAGGACGACGGTGTCGAAGCGGCGGGCGGGGTCGGCGCCGGGGGCGACGTTGTAGGCGTAGCGCTCGGTGGAGCGGTCGGCGGGGGCGTCGTGGGCGGTGAAGGCGAGCCGGGTGCGGATGGCGTAGCCGGGGTCGTCCAGGGCGAACACCGGGGAGCGGGTGGTGGTGGAGAAGCGCACCTCGGCCTCGGGCAGCGCCTGCTGCAGGGCTCCGGCGAGCCGGAGCGGGGCGTACATGAGCTCCTCGCAGCCGAGCACCAGGACCCGGCCGGGGCGGGGGCCGACGGCGGCGGCGAGGCGGGCGCCGAGGGCGGGCAGGAGCGCGTCGAGGCGGCGGCGGTGGGCCGGGGTGAAGCCGTGGCGGCCGCCGTCGGGCAGGTCGGCGGGCCAGGGCAGGTCGAACCGGGTGAGCTCGCCGGGCGGGCCGGTGGGGGGCGGCGGGGCGGGGGCGGCCGCGATCAGCTCCCCGGCCCGCTGCAGTACGTCCTCGGGCAGTTCGACGCCGCCCGCGGCGGTGGCGACCAGGTCGAGGCGGGCGCCGAGCTCGGTGGCGGCGGCGCGCAGGCGCTCGCGGTCGGCGGGGGTGCGCAGGTCGACCAGGGCGACGGCGACGTACCGCTCGCGCGGGTGGGCGGCGTGCAGGGCGCGGATGGTGTTGATGACGGTGGTGCCGGTGGAGAACTCGTCGTCGACCAGCACCAGCGGGCCGTCCCCGGCCAGCAGCAGCGGGTCCTCGGGGAGCAGCAGGTGGCTGGTGGCGTGCGAGTGCTCCTCCTCGAAGCCGCCGACCGGGGCGACGCCGGGGACGGGGCGGCGGGTGGAGTGCAGGTAGGGGGCGTCGAGGCCGTCGGCGACGCTGTGCCCGAGGGCGGTGGCGGTCTCGGCGTAGCCGAGCACGACGGCGCGCGCGGCGTCCTCGGGGCCGAGCAGTTCGGCGACCCGGCGGCCGAGGTCGAGCCCGGCGCCGTGCACCGTCGCGGGCCGCTGCGGAACGTGCTTGCCCAGCACCTGGGAGACCAGCAGGTGGGCGCGCTTGGGGTTGACCCGCAGCGCGAGGCCGATCAGCCCGGCCAGTTCGGGCCCGCCGGTCAGGCGCAGGCCGAGCCGGTCGGTGACCCACTGGCCGGTCCAGGGGTCGGCCCCGACGGGCCCGGGGGTGGCGGTGGTGGTGTCGGCGGTCATCGGGGCTCCTCTCGACGAGCGAGGCGGTACGAGGGCGGTGCAGGCGGTACGAGGGCGGTGCAGGCGGTACGAGGGCGGTACGGGTGGTGCAGGTGGTGCCAGTGGGACGGACGCGACCGCACGTCCGTGCGGTTCGATGTCGAGCGTACGGGGCGCGCCGGGGCACCCGGATCAGCCGACCGGCCAGGAAGGCGGCGCCGTTCGACCGACCGGCCCATCAGCCGATCGGTTGACCCTCCGTCAACGACCGCCCCCGCGCGGGGCGTTCACCCGATGCAGGCGGACAGCAGCTCCGCGAAGGTGACCTCGGGCCGGGCGACGCCGAACACCTCGGCGCGCAGCAGCACCCGCTCGGCCCAGGCCCGGTGCGGCTTGGCCTCGTTCATCTTGTTGGTGTACGCGGAGCGGCTGACCCCGCCGCCCCCGCGGTGCTGCTGCAGGATGTCCCGGGCGTCGCACAGCTCCTCGTGGGTGACCACGGACAGCGCGTGCACGGCGGCGACGTGGCTGGGGTGGATGCAGGTCTTGCCGAGCAGCCCGTTGGCCCGGTCGAGCTCGATCTCCCGGATCAGCCCGTCCAGGTCGTGCTCGATCAGCCGCTGGCGGACCCGGTCGGCGGGCGGGGTGACCTCGGCGAACGGGGTGCGGCGCAGCTGGGGCTTGAACATCCGCTCCTGGAGCGGGAAGTACTCCCAGACCGGCCCGGTGACGGTGTGGCCGGTGCCGTCGGCCCGGCCGAGCACGTTGACCACGTCCCCGATCACCCCGGCCACCAGGGCGACGTCGTAGGCGGTCAGGTCGGGCGAGCGGCGCAGCCCGTACGCGGAGCACAGGTCGGTGACGCCGAGCCGGACGGCCAGGACGCGTCCGCGGTGCTTGTCGAGCAGCCGGGCGATGCCGTGCAGTTGCTCGCGGCGGCTCTCCAGGTGGGCGAGTTCGGGCGATTCGAGCACCGGCATGACGAACAGCCGCTGCCCGCTGCGCTCCTCGGCGGCGGTCAGCGCCTCCAGGAAGGGCAGGCCGCTGTCCTCGGTGAACTTGGGCACCACGAAGCCGCTGAGCAGCCGCAGCGCGGGGCCGAGGCGCCGGGCCAGGTCGGTGATCTGCTCGGGGGCCCGGACCCGGACGAACAGCAGCGGCAGTTCGGCGTCGGCGTCCTGCTCGGCGAGGCCGGTGAGCTGCTCCACCAGGTTCCGCTCGGCGCCGTCGACCTCGTGGTCGGCGATCGCGTCCTCCAGGCAGAGCACCATGGAGACCACGCCGCGGGCGGCCTGCTTGCGGACGTCGCGGGCCAGGGTGGGCCGGGTGGCGGGGCTGTAGAGCGTGGCGCCGAGGGCGGTGGCGAGGACGGCCGCCTCGCTGTCGCGGTCGAAGGCGGCGGGCTGCTCGTGAAAGAGCCGACTGCGGACGTCGTCCGCGAGATGCCCGAAGTGGCGCAAGGTGCTCTCCCGCTCTGGTCTGGTGGGCCCGCCTGGGCGGGGACGGCTGACGCCTCTCCCCATGGGACGGTCGGCGTCACCGGAAAGTTCACCGGGACGCCGACGCCGTCGCGGGCGGGGAGCACCGGGGCCGTTGGCCGCTTATCGTACGACCGGATGACCTCGGCGAAAGAGTTCGAAACATCGAATTCTCGCAAGATTGTCGGCCCCGTCATCAGCCGCCCCGCCACGCCCTCCGCGCCCCGCGTTGTCCCGGGCCCCCGGCAGGCGGCAGGATGGTGCGCTATGACGCACGTGATGGCCAAGGGCGCCAACATCCCGCTGACGGTCCCCGCCGTCCGTGCCGTCCTGCGGTGGACGGACACCCCGGGCATCCCGGACGTGGACGCCTCGGCGCTGCTGCTGAGCGAGCGCGGCAAGGTCCGCGACGACTCCGACTTCGTGTTCTACAACCAGCCGCGGCACCCGTCCGGCCTGGTCCGGCACCTGCCCAAGCAGGTCGCGGACGGGGTGGTGCTGGACGGGCTGGAGATCGACCTGGCCCAACTGCCCGCCGAGGTCGACCGGGTGGTGCTGGCCGGCTCCGCGGAGGGCGGCGCCTTCCCCGCCGTGCCCGACCTGCGGGTGCTGCTGTTCGACGCGGCCGCGCCCGCCGGGGCGCCCGCGCTGGCCGAGTTCGTGGTCGACGAGGGCGAGCAGGTGACCGCGCTGGTCGCCGCCGAGCTCTACCGGCGCTCCGGCGGCTGGAAGTTCCGCGCGGTCGGCCAGGGTTACGCGGACGGGCTGGTCGCGCTGGCCACCGACTTCGGCATCGCGGTCGAGGACGAGAACGGGGACGGGGACGGGAACCGGGGCGGCTCCGCGGTCGACCTGACCGACCACAGCGGCGACCCGCGCGTCCCCGCCCAGCCCTCGCAGGCGCCCGCGCCGCTCCCGGTCGACGAGGACGACTGGACGATCGCCCCGGCGGCGCCCCTGCCGACTCCGGCCCCGACTCCGGCCCCGGCCGCGGCCGCCGAGCAGCCCGCCCCCGAGCCCCAGCAGGCCCAGCCCGCCCGACCCGCCCGGCCCCCGGCCCCGCCGGTCACCACCCCGCCGCCCCCGCCCGCGCTGCCGCCGACCGTCCACCACTCCCAGCAGGCCGGTGGCTACGGCTACCCGCAGCAGCAGCCGGGCTACGGCTACCCGCCGCCCCAGCAACCCCCGCACCAGCCCGGCGGTTACGGCTACCCCCAGCCCGCCGCCCCGGGCTACGGCTACCCCCAGCAGCAACCCCAGCCCCAGGGCTACGGCTACCCGCAGCAGCAGCCCCCGGCCCAGCCGCAGCCCCCGCAACCCCAGCCCCCGCAGCAGCAGTCCGGCCCGCCGTTCGCGCTGCCGCCGCAGGGCCCGCAGTTCCAACCCCGCTGACCCCGGGCCCCGCCGCCGTCCGTCCCCGCCCGCCGTCACCCGCCGACCGGTGCGTCAACTCCCGGGCTCGGCGGGGGCGGCGGGCGTCTTGTAGCCGCGCTCCCACTGCATGCCGAAGCCGTACAGCCGGTCCAGGTCGGACTGGAACCCGTGCACGTACCGCACCTCGCGCCGGATCGACAGCTTGCCCTCGCCGTCGTTCTCGATCAGCACCACCGCACACGAACGGGCCGCCGGGGCGCGCTCGTCGAGCTTGATCTCGATCCGCGGACCGCTCTGCGGGACGATGGTGACCACGGCGTGGGTGCGGTCGAAGGCCGGGGTGTCGTCGTAGATGTAGACGAAGATCAGCAGCCGCTTGAACTGGTCCTTCTTCTCCAGGTTGATGTGCATGGTCTCGCCGGAGGGCGCGCCGGAGACGTCGTCGCCGGAGAGCTTGATGTAGGGCGGCCGGTTGAGGTCGCCGAAGAGCCGGCCGAGCGGTTGCACCACGCCCCGGGTGCCGTCGGCGAGTTCGTACATGCAGGCCAGGTCGAGGTCGACGCTCACCGGTGCGGACCCGGCGGTGGCCGGGGCCAGCGGGCGCAGGATCCGCGGGTCGAAGAAGCGGCGCAGCGCGCTGCCCGCGCCGGGGGCCTCGGCGGTGCGGGTCGACCAGTGCAGGTTGATGTACAGGTAGCCGGTGGTGGCCGCGGAGCCGGTGATGGCGTGCTGCGGATGGGACTTGGTCAGCGTGACCTTGAACTGCCCTCCGGTGTCGAAGCTGTCGTTGCGGTCCCCTTTCAGGAACTCCCACACCGAGACCATCGCGTCCTCCCCCAGCACCGGTACCTTCTCGAACTCTCCCATACCCACCCGGCGGGCCCTGAGTCAACGTCAGGCCCCCGGCGAGCCCCGCTGGCAGAGGGTTCGTCACTCCCGTACGATGCCCGCCCTCCGGACGCGATATCGTCTCTCCGCACAGGTGTACCGTGCGTCACCTCTCTTCCCCCTGCCCTGCGGAAAGCCGAGGCCCTCCCCGCGATGAACCTCTCCTCCATACAGCTGGTCTGGGCCGTGGTAGGCGGTGCAGCCCTGCTGTTCACCGCCATCCTGGTGGCCTTCCTGCGCTTCAAGAACAACAAGTCGACCGACAGCGCCTCGACCGACTCCTGGGAGCGCAGCGAGGAGCGCCGCCGCCGCAAGGAGGCCATCTACGGCGGCGCGTCGTACGTGCTGCTGTTCTGCTGCGCCGGCGTGGCCGCCGCGCTGTCGTTCCACGGCCTGGTCGGTTTCGGCCAGCAGAACCTGAACCTGTCCGGCGGCTGGGAGTACCTCGTCCCGTTCGGCCTGGACGGCGCGGCGATGTTCTGCTCGGTGCTCGCCGTCCGCGAGGCCAGCCACGGTGACGCCGCGCTCGGCTCCCGCATGCTGGTGTGGCTGTTCGCGGTCGCCTCGGCCTGGTTCAACTGGGTGCACGCGCCGCGCGGCGGTGCGCACGACGGCGCCCCGCAGTTCTTCGCGGGCATGTCGATCTCGGCGGCCGTGCTGTTCGACCGGGCGCTCAAGCAGACCCGCCGGGCCGCGCTGCGCGAGCAGGGCCTGGTGCCCCGCCCGCTGCCGCAGATCCGGGTGGTCCGCTGGCTGCGCGCCCCGCGCGAGACCTACGCGGCCTGGTCGCTGATGCTGCTGGAGAACGTCCGCAGCCTGGACGAGGCCGTCGAGGAGGTGCGCGAGGAGCGCCAGGCGAAGCTGGACGCGAAGCTGCGCGCCCGCAGCGCCGACCGCCGCGAGCGGGCCGAGCTGAAGGCGATCGCCCGGCAGGGCGGCGTGCTGGCCCGGGCCCGGCACGCCCGCCAGGTGCCCGCGCTGGCCGCGGCCGGCAGCGACGCCGCGTCCACGACGGAGCCTGCCCTAGCCGCCGAGGAGACCACCCTCGACCGGGTGAGCGCCTCCGCCCTGGAGCCCGCCGCCCTGAACGCCGGTCGCCGCCCCCGCGCCGCCGTCGAGTCCACCAGCAGCTCCTCCTCGTCGAGCAGCGGCGACAGCTCCTCCTCGTACGGTTCCTCGTACTCCTCGCCGTACTCCTCCAGCGTCGACCTGACGATGGACGAGGACACCCTGTCGATGCCGAAGCTGGACTCGCTGGAGCGCAAGCTCCGGGCGATCGAGCAGCAGCTCGGCTGAGAGCCGCACCGCACGCACCGCAAGCGCCGCACACAGCGCACGCACCGCGCCGCACGCAGCGAAAGAGCCGCGGCCCCCCGGGGGGTGCCGGGGGGGGGGGGGCGCGGGGGGGGGGGGGGGGGGGGGCGCGGCGCCCCCCCCCCCCCCCCCCCCCCCCCCCGCCCCCCCCCCCGGGGGGGGGGCGGGGGGCCCGCGGCTCTCGGCGTTCGCGGTGCGGGCGGGCGCTAGCCCTCCGCGCCCGCGCCCTCCAGCGCCTGCTGGCGCTTGTTGCGGACCATCGAGGAGGCCAAGGCCGCGCCGATGAAGGCGACGCCGATCAGGCCGGTGACGATCTCCGGGATGTGGTACTTGATCGAGGCGAGCAGGATCAGCGCCAGCGCGCCGATCGCGTAGTGCGCGCCGTGCTCCAGGTACACGTAGTCGTCCAGGGTGCCCTTGCGGACCAGGAAGACCGTCAGCGACCGGATGTACATGGCGCCGATGCCGAGGCCCAGGGTGATCTGGAAGATGTCCTGGGAGATCGCGAACGCGCCGACCACGCCGTCGAAGGAGAAGGACGCGTCGAGGACCTCCAGGTAGATGAAGAGGAAGAACGCGGCCTTGCCGCCGACCTGGACGATCGACTTGCCGGTGCGCTCGGCCTCCTCCTCGGCCTCGTGCTGCTCCTCCAGGCCGGACTCGAAGACCTCGGAGAGGCCGTTGACGGCGAGGTAGGTGGCGAGGCCGCAGAGACCGGCCAGCAGCACCGTCTCGGCGCGGTCACCGGCGAAGAAGCGGGAGGACAGGGCGAGCACCACCAGGGCGATGACCGAGGAGAGCGCGTCCAGCCGGCCGATCTTCTCCAGCGGCTTCTCCAGCCAGCGCAGCCAGTTGAAGTCCTTCTCCTCGAAGATGAAGTCGAGGAAGATCATCAGCAGGAAGACGCCGCCGAAGGCCGCGATGGCCGGGTTGGCCATGTCCAGGTACTCGGCGTAGGTGTGGCCGTCGTGGGTCTTGCTGGAGTCGAGCGCCAGCGAGATGACGGTGCCGGGGCTGAGGTGCGCGGTCAGGCCGACGACCAGCAGCGGGAAGACCAGCCGCATGCCGAAGACCGCGATCAGCACGCCGACCGTCAGGAACAGCTTCTGCCAGAAGGCGTTCATCCGCTTGAGGACGGTCGCGTTGACGACGGCGTTGTCGAAGGAGAGGGAGATCTCGAGGATCGAGAGGATCAGGACGACGCCGAATCCTTCGGCCCCCCAGATCAGGCCGGCGGCGATCAGGCCGGCGATCGTGATGGCGAAGGACCATCCGAACGTACGGAGGAACACGGGGTCAGCTACCTTTCTGGCTGCCGGAATCGACCCGTTCCGGACTTGACTGTGGTGCGGTTACTGGACGTTGACGCCGAAGTCGAGCGCGATGCCGCGCAGACCGGAGGCGTAGCCCTGGCCGACCGCCCGGAACTTCCACTCGCCCTGGTAGCGGTACAGCTCGCCGAAGATCATGGCGGTCTCGCTGGACGCGTCCTCGGAGAGGTCGTAGCGGGCGATCTCGCTGCCGTCGGCCAGGTTGACCACCCGGATGTAGGCGTTGGAGACCTGGCCGAAGCTCTGCAGCCGGGCGTCGGCGTCGTAGATGGAGACGGCGAACACGACCTTGTCGATCTGCACGGGCACCAGGTCGAGGTGCACCTGCACGACCTCGTCGTCGCCGTCCCCGTCGCCGGTGAGGTTGTCGCCCTGGTGCTCGACCGAGCCCTCGGGGCTGCGCAGGTTGTTGTAGAACACGAAGTACTCGTCGCCGATGACCCGGCCGCCGGAGCACAGCAGCGCGCTGGCGTCCAGGTCGAAGGGCGCGCCGGTGGTGGACCGGGCGTCCCAGCCGAGACCGATCTGCACCTGCGTCAGGTTCGGCGCGGCCTTGGTCAGCGAGACGTTCCCGCCCTTGGCGAGGGTGACGGACATCGGACTTCCTCCCAGCTCCCGTCTCCGGGGCTCCCGGGGTGTGCACCGCTGGTCTGCCGTCGACCGCCCGGGAGGGCCGACGGGGCGCGTCCGGCGGACGCACCCCAAGAGATCTACGCCCCCGAGCGGCCGTGCAGTGCTGCACACCCGACTGAACTTCCTGAACTCCGTTCCCCACCCGGCCCGGTCGCTCCGCCCGACGGCTGCGGACCACCCCGTGCGCGCACCCGGCCGGTGTGCGGATCGTGGCCGAATCTATCAAGCGCCCGCCGCCTCGCCGGCCGCCCCGCGCCCGCCCCGGACCGCCCCGGACCGGCCGGAGGGCGGCCGGAACCCGGCCGGTACGCTGCCGGGACCGCCGGACGAACCATCGCGCGGCACCACGCACACGGACGAACAGAGGGAGCACGGTAGCGATGCCGTTCGAACCGCTCGACCGCACCGACCCCGAGTCGGTCGGCCCCTACCACCTGCTGGCCAGACTCGGCGTCGGCGGCATGGGCCGGGTGTACCTGGCCCGCTCGGCCGGCGGCCGGACGGTCGCGGTCAAGGTGGTGCGCGCCGACCTCGCCGGGGACGCCGACTTCCGCGAGCGCTTCCGCCGCGAGGTGTCCGCCGCGCAGTCCGTCGGCGGGGCCTTCACCGCGCCGGTGGTGGACGCCGACCGGGACGGCGAGTCGCCCTGGCTGGCCACCGCGTACGTGCTCGGCCCGGCGCTGGACGACGCGGTGCGCGGCCACGGGCCGCTGCCGGTGGAGACCGTGCGCACCCTCGGCACGGGCCTGGCCCAGGCGCTGACCGCGATCCACGCGGCCGGGCTGGTGCACCGCGACCTCAAGCCGTCCAACGTGCTGCTGGCCGCCGACGGCCCCCGGGTGATCGACTTCGGCATCGCCCGGGCGCTGGACGGCGACCGGATGACCTCCACCGGCGTGGTGGTCGGCTCGCCCGGGTTCATGAGCCCCGAGCAGGCCGCCGGACGCCGCCTGAGCCCGGCGGGCGACGTGTTCTCGCTCGGCTCGGTGCTGGTCTTCGCCGCCACCGGCCACGGCCCGTTCGACCGCGCCGAGGACGGCGGCGCCCCGTCCGCGGCCTCGCTGCTGTACCGGGTGGTGCACGACGAGCCCGACCTGTCCGGGCTGCCCGAGCCGTTGCGGCCCGCGGTGGTCGCCTGCCTGGCCAAGGACCCGGCCGCCCGCCCGACCCCGGCCGAACTCGGCGCGCTGCTGGGCGAGTCGGTCGCCCCGGCCCGCTCCGGCTGGCTGCCGGTCGCGCTGGCCTCGGAGATCGCCACCCACGCCGCCGAGGTGATGGACCTGGAGGCCCCGGTCCGCCCCGCCGACCCGCGGCTGGGCGGCGGCGCCGCCGCACCCGCCGTTCCCACCCCCACCGAGGTCTCGCCCGCCGAACCCGCCGAACCCGCCCAGCCCGCCCAGTCGGCCCAGCCCGCCGACCCCGGCACCGTCCGACTGCGCCCCGCCGCCGCCCCGGCGCCCGCGCACCCGGCGACCGAGGCCGTCGCGCCGACCGGGCACCCCACCGCGCCGATCGACGCCGCCCCGGCCGCCGGGAGCCCCCGTCCCTCCCGCCGGGCGCTGCTGCTGGGCGGCGGCGCCGCGGTGCTGGCCGGTGCGGGCGGCCTGACCGCCTGGGCGCTGGGCGGCGCGAAGAAGGACCCGGCCCCGAAGCCCGCGCCGACCGGCAGCGCCGCCTCCCCGGCCGCCGCGTCGAGCGCCGCCCCGAGCCGCGCCCCCGGCATGCCCCCGGCCCCGCTGTGGACGTACCGGACCGCTGCCAACAACGCCGGCAGCCTCGGCATGGCCTTCTCCCCCGGCCTGCTGCACCTGGGCAGCGCCGACCTGGTCGCGGTGAACCTGGCCGACGGCAAGGAGAAGTGGATCACCAAGGACGCGATGGCCTACAACCTGGCCTGCGCGGGCGGCACGATCAGCTACGGCACCGTCTCCGACCTGATCACGGTGGACGCCGCCACCGGCACCGTGCTGTGGAAGTACCAGTCCGAGCGCGGGAAGCCGAACGGCACCCAGATCGCCTCGGACATGGTGCTGAACGCCGACGACCGCGCCGTGTACGCGATGTGCTCCTACCTGCAGCTGGACGCCAACGGCATGCCCGACATGGGCGCCAAGACCGGCAAGGGCATCATGGCGCTGTCCCGCAAGGACGGCTCGATGCTGTGGAACCAGCACCGCCAGCAGACCGCCGACTACACGGTCAGCTCCGACCTGACCGCCGACACCCTGCTCTACACCGACAGCAAGGAGAACCTGGTCGCCCGCTCACTGGCCGACGGCACCCAGACCTGGTTCGTCGCCACCAACTCGCGCTCGGAGTACCAGCCGGTGCTGCAGGACGGCCTGGTGTTCTGCTCGGTCGACCCGAACGGCATCCAGGGCGTGCGGACATCCGACGGCAAGCAGGTCTGGACGAAGACCTCGGACCGCTCGACCCACATGTGGTACTCGCCCCCCGCGGCGGGCGGGCACGTCGTGTACTCGGTGCTCGGCGGCATGACGCTGACCTACCAGGGCACCACCTACACCCCGGCCGCCCCGACCCGGGTGGTGGCCTTCGACGCCGCCGACGGCGCCGAGCTGTGGCACCTGGAGCTGCCCGTCGAGGTGTCGATGGACACCAACCCGGTGCTGGTCAAGGACACCCTGTTCGTGCCCAGCCCCGCGCACGGCATCTACGCCGTCGACGTGGTGAACCACAAGGTGCGCTGGGTGTTCCAGACCAACGCGGGCGCCGAGCTGCCCTGGCACCTGGCGGGCGGCGAGGACCTGCTGATCGCCGTCCAGGGCAACCAGGTGATGGCCCTGCCCCCCGAGTAGGGACGCGCGGGAACGCGACGGGCCGGGGCCGCGAACGGCCCCGGCCCGCACCGGAGGTGACGCCCGGTCAGACGTTCACGCCGAAGTCCTGGGCGATGCCGCGCAGGCCGGAGGCGTACCCCTGGCCGATCGCGCGGAACTTCCACTCGGCGCCGTTGCGGTAGAGCTCGCCGAAGACCATCGCGGTCTCGGTCGAGGCGTCCTCGGAGAGGTCGTAGCGGGCGATCTCGGCGCCGCCCGCCTGGTTCAGCACCCGGATGAACGCGTTGCGGACCTGGCCGAAGCTCTGCTGCCGGTTCTCCGCGTCGTAGATCGACACCGGGAAGACGATCTTCGCGACGTCGGCCGGGACGGCGGCCAGGTTCACCTTGATCTGCTCGTCGTCGCCCTCGCCCTCGCCGGTGAGGTTGTCGCCGGTGTGCTCGACCGAGCCGTCGGCGCTCTTCAGGTTGTTGAAGAAGATGAAGTCGGCGTCGGAACGGACCTTGCCCTGCTCGGTGCAGAGCAGCGCGCTGGCGTCCAGGTCGAAGTCCGTGCCGGTGGTGGTGCGCACGTCCCACCCGAGGCCGACGACCACGGCGGTCAGGCCGGGCGCCTCCTTGGTGAGCGAGACATTGCCGCCCTTGCTCAGGCTGACACCCACGTGGTCCTCCAAGAAGTCGGGTTCCCGATCCGTCAACGGCCCGATCGTAGTGCCGGGTTCCCCGCCCGCGGCGGCGACTCGGCCCGGGGGGCCCGGGGGGGGGGGGCCCCCGGGCGCCGGGGGCGGCCCCCCGGGGGGGGCCGGCGCCCCCGGGGGGGCCCGGGACCCCAGGGGGTGCCGGGGGGCCCGCCGCCCC